>DASVAA010000215.1:0-3408 GCA_036376595.1 Ktedonobacterales bacterium
GATCCTTCGACTGAATCGAGCCGTCGTACGACCGGGCAAACGCACGGCGCATGCCAACGGCGGCAGAACACACGTCCGCCCGCTTGATCCATCAGCCGATCTGTGCGTATAGTGAAGGCGTCAATAGCTTCGTCGCGAGGGACGAGTACGCGCGGTGCTGGCACGCAGCGATCCAGGGGTGGTGCGAGCCTGGAGGCCGAGTGCCGCGCGGAAGCCGCCCTCAGGTCCGGCGCTGGAGTAGGGAGTCCGCCGGGCCGCGACGCGGGGTGAACGCTTCCCGCTGAGGGGGGCCAGTAACGCCCGCCGGCAGCCCGCCGTTACCATCGGGCGGGGCATCGAGCGTCCGCAGCGACGTTCCGTGCTCGCAGAGTGGGCGGCCACAGCGCACGCGCGTGCGTGCGTGTGACGGCCGCCAAGCAGGGTGGTACCACGGGTATCGAATATGCCCGCCCCGAGCGTGTGCTCGGCGGCGGGCATCGTGCTTTCGGCGCGCGCGACCGATTCCCGAATCCTCAGTCGCCCCGCACACGTCTCGGCCCCTTGCGCACCACTGCGCGACGAGGTGACTCCGCACCATGAGGAGTACCGAGCGTATGCGACAACTGACACGTGAGGCGTGGTCGTCGGAGACGATCGCGCGCGAGTACCTGCGCTTCTTCACAGAGCGCGACCATCTAGAGCTGCCGGGCAGTCCGCTGCTGGTGCCGGGCACCACGACGAGCTTTGTCATCGCGGGCATGCAGCCGCTGATGCCGTTTCTGCGTGGGCAAGCGGCGCCGCCCTCGCAGCGGCTCACCGCCATCCAGCAGTGCCTGCGGACAGTGGATATCGAGCGGGTCGGCGGCAACGCGCGCACGCTGACCAGCTTCTTCATGCTCGGCAACTGGTCGATCGGTGACTATGGCCGGCCCGAGGCGATTGCCCTTGCGCTGGAACTGCTCGACCACTTCGGGCTGGACCGCTCCGCGCTGTGGGTGACGGTCTTCGGCGGCGACGCGGATCGCGGCTTGGGACCCGACGAGGCGGCGGCCGAGGAGTGGCGCCGCGCGGGCCTCGTATCCGAGCGCATCGTCCCGCTGGGCTACGACGACAACTTCTGGACCACCGGCGGTCCTGGACCCGGCGGTCCCTGCACCGAGATGTACGTGGACCGCGGCGCCGAGATGGGGTGCGGGCGGCCGGAATGCCGTCCTGGCTGCGACTGCCCGCGCTTCCTGGAGGTCTGGAACCTGGTCTTCGTCGAGTTCGAGCAGCAGCCCGACGGCACCTACGAGCACCTGCCGCTGCGCAGTGTGGACACCGGCATGGGGCTGGAGCGCTTCGCGGCGGTGGCGCAGGGCGTGGAAACGGTCTGCGACGTCGATCTCTTCCAGCCGGCGCTGCAACGGCTGAACGAGCTGGCGCCTCTCCGCGGCGGCATGGATGAGGGTGAGCGCGCGCGCGCTGATCGCGCGCGCCGCATCATCATGGACCACTCGCGGGCGGCTCTGCTGGCCTCGCTGGCAGGGGTCGAGCCGGCGCCCAACGGTCCCGGCTCGGTGCTGCGGCGGCTGATCCGGCGCGCGGCGCGCCAGGGGGCGATCCTGGGGCTTCGCGGGCTGTTCCTGGGCGAGCTGGTCCCGCCGCTGATCGAGGCGCACGGCTCGCTGTTGGCGGCGGATGGTGGCGACCTGACGGCACGCGGGCGCGCGGTGGCCGAGATGCTGGCGCGCGAGGAGCGCGGATTCAGCCGCGTGCTCTCGACTGGGCTGCGGCTGCTGGAGCGCGAGCAGCCCGACGAGCGCGGCGTCGTGCCGGGCGAGCGGCTGTTCCGGCTGCACGCGGAGCGCGGCTTCCCGCCCGATCTCGCGGCCGAGGTGCTCGCCGAGCGCGGCCTGACCGTGGACTGGACCGGGTACGAGCGCGAAGTCGAGCGGCACCGCACGATTAGCCGCGTCAGCGCGGAGCGCAAGTTCGGCGGCTCATAATACCCATCAATCTCCGTCCGTAGATGCCGGGCGGCTCACCGAGGATGGTGGGCCTGCCCGGCTACGTCTCCCATCGCTTGTCCGTAACGCGGCTCGTAACGCCGTGGTAACGGCCACCTGGTATGATCCGCCGCAAGACAACGGCTGCCTGCACGTGACCAGGAGCACAAGCGGTGGATCAGCGATCTTCGGCGCTCATGCCTGCCGGCGGCGCCTCGCGAGATACCGACAGCACGCGGTTGCGCGGGTGCTGGCTCGTGGCAGGTCGAGCGCTGTGGGTCGTCCTCTTCCTCCTCAATCTCGTGTGGTTCGGCATAGAGCTGGCGTCACAGGTCGCTGCCATCGAGCGCCCTTGCCCCGGCACGCCGTGCGTTCTCTCGCCAGCGCAGGCTGAGACTCTGCGACATGGCGGCGTCAGTCTCAATGCCTTTGCCGTCTACTACTCGGGTATTCCCCTGGCGCTCGTGTTCACCGGCTCGATCGTCGCGGCGTTCCTGTTCTTGAGGCGCTCAGACGACTGGCTCGCGCTCGTCGTGGGGCTATTCCTCGTGTACCGTGTCAGCAGCTTCGCCTTCGGCGCCACTGACGTAAATAGCGCGGTTGTCACTGCACTGATCCTGCCGCTGGCCCTCACCGACACCATCATCTTCTACGGGGTCTTCTTGATCTTCCCCGATGGTCGCTTCGTCCCGCGCTGGGCATGGCTGCTCCTGGTGGCGTGGGCTGCATATGAGGTGGTGAACGGCATAGTGCAGGTGAGCGGGGCCACCACCCTCAACACCGTGCCAAACTGGGTCGCATTCGCCTGGAACTTCGGATATCCGGTGCTGTACCTGAGCGCCCTGGCGGTCCAGGTGTATCGCTATCGGCGCGTCTCCAACGCGCGGCAGCGCCAGCAGACCAAGTGGGTGATCCTCGGGTTCGCCGTGGCGCTGAGTGCCAACATCACGTACTGGATCGTGCTGCCCCTCGCTATCCCGCCCTTCCTGACGCTCGCGTCGCTCCACACCGTGGAGCTGCTCTACCCCATAGTCGCCTATCCGCTGTACGAGCTGGCGACGGTCGCGCTGCCGGTGTCCTTCTTCATCGCCATTCAGCGCCATTCAGCGCCATCAGCTCTTCGATGTGGACGTGCTGATCCGGCGCACGCTCGTGTATGGCTCGCTGGTGGGTATCCTGGCGGCGCTCTACTTCGGCGTCGTGCTCGGCGCTCAGGCTATCGTGGCGGCGCTGACCGGCCAGACCGGTCAGCAGCCGCTGATCATCGTCGCCTCGACCCTCTTGATCGCTGCACTCTTCACCCCCTTCGCCGCCGCATCCAGGCCCTCATCGATCGCCGCTTCTACCGCGCGAAGTACGATGCCGCCAAGACGCTCGATCACTTCGCCGCCACCCTGCGGACCGAGACGGACCTGGTTGCACTGAGCAACCATCTCGTGAT
>DASVAA010000216.1:0-41190 GCA_036376595.1 Ktedonobacterales bacterium
CTCGCGGCCGGCGTGCTCGGCGTCTTTCTCGCATTGGGCGCCGCACGTTCCGCCGCGACCGATGCCACGCGCGATCCCGCTGCCGTCTCGCGTCTGGCACGCGGCGAGCCGGTCTACTTGAAGGGCGAGGTCGCCGCCGAGCCGGACCTGCGCGCCGGCTACCGCTATCTCACCGTGCAGACCGCCTCCGTCAGCTTGGATGGCGGCCGCACCTGGCAGCAGGCGACAGGCGAAGTCGAAGCCGCGGTCTCCGGCCCTGACGACTGGTTCGCCCCCGCCTACGGCGACACGGTGGAGCTGACCGGCACGCTCGCCGCCCCCGGCGCGGGTTACGTGCCGCCTGGCGTGCTGGCACAGGTCACCAGCGCGCGGGCGACGGTGCTCGACCGCGGCGGCGGCAATCCGCTGCTGGCGTGGCTGTTTGCGCTGCGCGTGGCGCTGGCGCAGGGGCTGCAGCACGTCCTGCCCGAGCCGGAGGCAGCGCTGCTGATCGGTATCCTGCTGGGCCTCAAGACGCCGATGCTGCGCGCCCGGCTGCCGCTCTTCACGCGTACCGGCACGATCCACCTGGTGGTGCCTGCCGGACTCAAGGTCTCGACACTGGCCGAGCTGGCGGGGGCCGTGGCACGCCCGTTGGGCCGCTGGCCGCAGACGGTGCTCGCGCTGGGGGCCGTCGCGCTCTACGCCGCGCTCGGCGGCGGTGGACCGGCCGCGATCCGTGCGGCGATTATGGGCGCGCTGCTGGCGCTGGCCCCCGCACTCGGCCGCAGCTACAACGTCTTCACCGCGCTGGCGTTGGCCGTGTTGCTGATGACCGGCGTCGAGCCGCTGGTGATTTACGACGCCGGCTTCCAACTTACCGTGCTGGCGACCTTCGCGCTGCCACTGCTAGTGCCATCGCTTGCCGGCTGGATCGCGGCGCGCCTGGGTCGCCTGCGCCTGCCGGCGGCGGGCGTGATCGCCGAGTCGCTGGCGGTGACGATGGTGGCCGAAATCGCGTCGCTGCCGGTGCTCGCGCTCACCTTCCACCAGCTCTCATTGGTTGCGCCACTTGCCAATCTGCTGGTCGTGCCGCTGCTCGCCCCGCTGATGGTGCTGGGCGCGGCGCTGGCAGGCGCGGCGCTGCTCTCCGGCGCGCTCGGTGCGGCGCTCTCACTCGCGCTCGCCTGGGTGACGTGGCCGCTGCTGTGGTACGCCGACGCCGCCATCAATGCCTGCGCCGCGCTCCCGGCCGCCGCCCTGCCGGTGGGCGACGTGCCCGCGATCCTCGCGCCGCTGTATGCTGCCGCGCTCGGTCTCGTCGTCTGGCGTCTCTGGCCCCGCCTGCGCGCTGCCGCCGTGGCAGCCGCAACCGCGGCTCACCGCGGGCATCCGCATCTCTCGCGTGGTGCGCTGGCGCTGCTGGTCGCCGTGGCGGCGCTTGGCTCGTGTGGCGCGGCGGCGCCCGCGCTGGCGGCACAGCCGGCGCGGATTGACTTCCTGGCGGTCGGGCCGGGCGGCGAGGCGACCCTGCTGCGTCTGCCCAACGGCACGGCGGCGCTGATCGACGGCGGACCCGACGGTCCCACGCTGGAGGCCGCACTCGGCAGCAAGCTCCCGCTCTGGCACCGCCGCCTGGACCTGGCCGTGCTCACTGATCCGCGCGGCGGCGACCTGCACGGCCTCGAAGACGCCGCGACGCATTTTGCCATCTCCCACATAGCCGACGCTGGCATGCCGCATCCCAGCACCGACTACATCGCCTGGCTCGACGCCGCGCGCAACGCCGGCGCCACGCGCACGCAGACCCGCGAGGGCGATGTGGTGACGCTCGCCGCCGATACGCGCCTCGAAGTGCTCGCGCCGCCGCTCGATCTCTATCCACCGGGCGAGGGCGGCACCACCGCCAGCGACGACCTGATCCTGCGGCTGGTGACGCCGGGCCTGCGGCTGCTCTACCTGGGCAGCGCCGACACCTACGCGCTCGACGCGCTGGCGGGGGCCGGCGAGCCGCTGGATGCGGACGTGGTGGAGGTGGCGCTGGTGCCGGGGCAAGCGCTCGACCTCAGCTCGCCGCTCGGTCAGGTGCTGCGGCTGGCGCACCCGCGGCTGATCGTGATCGCCTCGGCGCCCATCACGCCCGGCTCGAAGACCGCGCAGCGTACCGCCTCGCTCTACCCCTGGGATACCGACGCCGACGCCGCGACCGCCCTGGGCACGTACATCTATCGTCTCGACGCGGCTGGCTCCATCGAGCTGAGCGGCGGCGCGGGCGGATGGTCGCTGGGATAGGGTCCTCACCCCCGACGAGCGGGAGATGTCCTGCCCCTGCAGCCTGCGAGGGCGAGGGAGTGGCAGAGGGTGGAATGCCTCACGTGGGTGTAGTGGCGAGGCCCGTCTCGCCCAGCGTGCCAGAAGAATCCTCACCCCCGGCCCCTCACCTCCGCGGAGGTGAGGGGAGCGCAGACCAGACTTAGCGCAACGGGACGGGCATTTGGCGAAAGGTTCGCTGGACCAGCACGGGACGGCGGGCGTGCTACACTCTGGCCGATAGCGTACAGAGAGAGCGAAGGGAGCCACCTGCCATGTCCACCACCGGCGATGCGCTGCGCGACGAGCTGCTGACGCTGCTCACCCCCGGCAACGCCCACATGACCTTCGAGGACGCCGTCGCGATCTTCCCGATGGCGCAGATCAACACCGTGTTTCCCAACGGCACCTACACGCCGTGGCACCTGCTGGAGCACCTGCGCATCACCCAGTGGGACATCCTCGACTTCATCCGCAACTCCAACTACCAGGAGATCGAGTGGCCCAAGGACTACTGGCCGCCGCAGGACCAGCAGGCGACGCCCGAAGACTGGGATCGCACGCTTGCCGCGTTCCAGGCCGACCTGCGCGCGCTGCAAGACCTCGTGCGCGACCCGGCGACCGACCTGATGGCGAAGATCCCGCATGGCACGGGGCAGACGTTCCTGCGCGAGATTCTGACCGTCGCTGACCACAATGCCTATCACATCGGCGAGTTCGCCATCATGCGCCAGGCGATGGGCACCTGGGGCGGTGAACATTAGCGCGTGTGGTGTGGTGCCCCAACGAGCCAGCGGGAGTGATACGCTGATACAAAGCTCGTCCGGGCCGACGTCAGAGGGGAGGATGCGGTCATGAGCCAAGCGCTGCATGTACCAGAGGAGTTGTACGCCCAGCTTGCCCGCTACGCTCACGAGAAACGCGAAGATGTTGATGTGGCGGGGACACGGCTGCTTGCAGAGGCGTTGCGTGCAGTGGAGGCGACACATGAGACGACGGCCGCTGAACCGGTGGATCCGTTTGCCCGGCTCGCCGGCATCATTAGCGTAGACGACCCCGAAGCTGGACTACGGCATGACGAGTATTTCGGCTACGAGGACAACCATGCCGAGCAGCCATGACGTCTTCGTGGATACTTCGGGCTGGCTGAGCTATGTCAATGCCAAAGACCCTCAGCATGATGCCGTGGCGCGCCTGTTGTCCCAGCTCAATCACGGCAGTCGGCGCTTCATTACCACAGACCATCATTTCGATCAGGCTGGATTCGTGCGATTGCCGTCAGAGTAAGGGCAACAAGTAAGCCGGGCGCCCCGTTCTCGAAGCGCCCGGCCCATGCGTCTGTGTCGTGATTACGTGAAACTACTCCGCGCCGGCCCGATCCTGTGGCAGCGCACCGACGCCGTGGCGCAGCAGCGCGCGCAGCGCATCCGCGCGGCCGTGGACCCATTCCGGCCGCCGGCCGCCGATTGAGCGGCCGCCGCGCACTGTCGCGTAGACCTTCCCGGCCTGGCTCAGCGCGAGCACGAGCTGTCGCTCGGTGGGCATCCAGCCGTGTGCGCGCGCCCAGCTCATCTCGCGCATCACGCGCGCGTAGCCGTCGCGGTACGCTGCCGCGTCGCCGCCTGCCGCGGCATCCAGGCCCGCCGGCGGCAGCTCTTCCCAACCGGCCATGATTGCCAGCCTCCGAACTGCCTCGCCTGAGCCTAGTGGCCGCAGCCGCAGGAGCGCGCCTGGCCGGCGTCGTTGGCCGTCTTGAAGCTGTGGCCGCAGCCGCAGGTCGAGACCGCATTAGGGTTGTTGACCGTGAAGCCTGCGCCCATCAGGCTATCCACGTAGTCCACTTCGCTGCCGCTGATGTAGCCCGCGCTCATCTCGTCCACGAAGAGCTTGAGGCCCTCCAGCTCCATCACGACATCACCCTCTTGCAGCTCGTCGAGCGTCATGCCATACTGCATGCCCGAGCAGCCGCCGCCCGCGACGAAGATGCGCAGGCCGAGACTCTCGTCGCCTTCCTGCGTCAGCAGCTCGCGCACCTTCTCGGCGGCGGCCGGCGTCATCATTACCAGCTGCGTCTCTGTCTTATCTACCATTGCCTTGCTCGCTCCTCTTCAGGTCCCTGCGGCCACAGGTTGCGGCGGCCGGTGGGTGGCGCCGAACGGCGGGGTCGCCGCCTCACGCTTCACTCTCTACAGTATTGTATCCGCTGGCTGCCGCCGGGTCAACACAACCGCTGCCGCCCGGCACGTGCCCTCTCTATGCCCAAGTATAGCAGCAGCGTGAACCCTGTTGCCTGAGCGCCCGCTGAGAGGATGCGCACCCCGACGATCCGTCCGCGGCCCGCGACACCTCATATTACCAGCGCAGTCTGCGGATTACCAGCGCAGTCTGCGGAGTAACCGTTTCTCCACCGCGTCAAGCACCGCGTCTCTATCTGCCGATGATGTAATAGCCACGTGGGCCAGAGTGGGGACGGGGGAGCCGTGCCATACGCACAATGGCCGGCTCCGTAAGGGAGAGAGATTGTGGCTGAGGGCGGAACAACGCAGGCGCTGATCCTGGCCGGCGGAGCGGGTACGCGCCTGCGCCCGGTGCTGACGGAGCTGAACAAGCCCATGGCGCCCGTAGCGGACAGACCCTTCCTCGAGTACCTCTTGCTGCAGCTCAAGAAGCATGGGGTTGAAGCAGTCACACTCTGTGTCGGCTACAAAGCCGATCTCATTCAGTCCTACTTCGGCACTGGAGAACCCTGGGGGCTGCGGCTCAGCTACTCCCACGAGACCGACTTCCTCGGCACTGGGGGCGCGATCAAGCGCGCCGAAAGCCTCATCCAGGCGGAGTGCTTCTTCGTCCTGAACGGCGATTCGTTGTTCGATAGTGACCTGCGCACGTTGATGCGCTGCCACCGTGAGACCAACGCGCTCGCCACGCTGGCGCTGGCCTATGTGGAGGACACGCGGCGCTATGGTGCGGTGGGGGTAGATGCGGCCGGCCGCGTCGTGAGCTTCGTCGAGAAGGGCAAGGGACACGCGCAGGGTCTGATCAACGCCGGCGTCTACGTTTTCTCCCGCGAGCTGCTCGATCTCATCCCCGACAGGCAAGCGGTCTCGCTGGAGCACGACATCTTGCCCCGACTGATCGGGCGCGGCCTGTACGGCCTGCCCTCGCACGGCTACTTCGTAGACATCGGCGTGCCGGACGACTACCTGGGGCTGCGATCCAACCCATCGCACCTGCTGTCGGCGGTGGAGTAGCGGAGGAACCTGACATGTTCATTCGAGCCAAGGCGCCGTTGAGAATCAGCCTGGCCGGCGGCGGGACCGACGTGCCACCCTTCCCGCAGCTCGAAGGCGGTTGTGTGCTGAGCACGACCATCAATCGCTACGCCTACGGCACGCTGCGCCCGCGCTCCGACGGCAACATCACCGTCCACTCGCTGGATTTCGGCCTCTCCGTCACCTTCGACTCGGAAGACATGCTGGCCTACGACGGCAAGCTGGACCTCGTCAAAGCGGCGATCCGCAAGCTGCTGCCCGCCAAGCACCGCGGCTTCGACCTGCTGCTGCACAGCGACGCGCCTCCGGGGTCGGGCCTGGGTGCCTCCTCGGCGATGATGGTGGCGCTCGTCGGCCTGCTGAAGGAGTTCGAGCACCTGCCGCTCACCGACTATGAAATCGCGGACCTCGCCTGCATGATCGAGCGCGAGGAGCTGGGCATCCAGGGCGGTCTCCAGGATCAGTACGCCGCGGCCTTTGGCGGCTTCAACTACATCGAGTTTTTGGCGGACCGCGTGGTCGTCAATCCCCTCAAGGTCAGCCCCGACGTGCTCAACGAGCTGCAATACAATCTGCTGCTGTGCTATACGGGCACGATGCGCCTGTCGGGCCACATCCTCCAGGACCAGGTGGACCGCTACGAGCGGCGTGAAGCCTCCACGATGGAGGCGCTGCGCGACCTCAAGGCGCTGACGATTGAGATGAAGAACGCGCTGCTGCGGCGCGAGCTGGACAACCTGGGCGCGCTGCTCGACAAGGAGTGGCAGTACAAGAAGCTGCTCTCCGCCAAGATCTCCAATCCGCGGCTCGACAGGCTCTACGAAACCGCCCGCGAGCACGGCGCCCTGGGCGGCAAGATCACCGGCGCCGGTGGCGGGGGCTACATGCTGCTCTACTGCCCCGCGGACCACAAGCACGCCGTGGCAACCAGGCTCAAGGAGCTTGACTGCACGATCATTGACATCAGCCTGGAACACATGGGCTTGCAAACCTGGAGGGTGAACGGCCATGACTAGCGCATCGCGACGGACCCAGCAGGCGACGGGGGCTCCCACGTCCACATCGCAGCTCGAAGACGTGATCGCTCAGCGCATCGAGGCCAGCATCGCGGTCAAGCGGGGGCTTTTGCGGCACACCGCACTCTGCGCCGAGGTGGCGGAGCGCATCATTGGAGCGTTCAGAGCGGGGCACAAGGTCCTGCTGTTCGGCAACGGCGGCAGCGCGGCGGACGCGCAGCACATCGCGGCGGAGTTCGTCGGGCGCTATTACCTCGACCGGCCAGCCCTGCCCGCGCAGGCGCTGACCGTGAACACCTCGTCGCTGACCGCCATCGGCAACGACTACGACTTCGACCAGGTCTTCTCGCGCCAGATCGAGGCGTTCGGCCAGCCTGGCGACGTGGCGATCGGCATCTCGACCAGCGGCAACTCGCGCAACGTCATCGCGGCGCTGCGCGCGGCGCTGCGCCGCGACATGGTCACCATCGCCCTGACCGGCGAGAGCGGCGGCCAGATGAAGGCCGAGGCGGAGTACTGCATCCGCGTGCCCTCCACCGATACGCCGCGCATCCAGGAGGGGCACATTCTGGTGGGCCACATCGTGAGCGAGCTGGTGGAGCAGGCGATCTTTGGAGGCCCACATGACTGACATGGACATGGGGACGGTCTTTCTCGACCGCGACGGCGTCATCAACCGCATGCGTCCCGGAGACTACGTCAAGCGTTGGGACGAGTTTGAGTTTCTGCCGGGCGCGCGCCGTGCCATCGCGCGGCTCACGGCGGCGGGCTACCGGCTGATCGTCGTCACCAATCAAGCGTGCGTCGGCAAAGAGATCGTGTCCTGGGCGACAGTGCAGGAGATCCACGCGCGCATGATAGAGGAGATCGCGCGGGCGGGCGGATGGATCGAGGCCGTGCTCTGCTGCCCGCATCGTGCGGATGCCGGCTGCGGCTGCCGCAAGCCGGCGCCGGGTCTGCTCACGCGCGCCCGCGAGGAGTATGGCGTTGACCTGACGCGCGCGGTGCTGGTGGGTGACAGCGTGACGGACGTGCAGACGGCCGCCGCGGTGGACGTACCGGCTATCATGGTCCTGAGCGGACATGGCCGCATGGCCGACCTCGAGAGCGTGTCCGTGCCGTGCCGGCCGGCCCTCGACCTGGGCCACGCGGCGCGGCTCATCCTGGACGGCGAGCTGGCAGTGCGCGAGGTCAAGAAGGCAGCGGCCGCCGTTCGATTCTGAGCAATTGGCCCGCTGGATGATGCATCAAGAGGAAAGTGTGCTCGCTTCATGAAGCTGCTCATAGTATCCGCGTATCTGCCGAGTCTCAGCTCCGCGGCTGGCGAGCGCAACTACCACTTTCTAAAAGCCCTGGCGCAGCAGCATAGCGTTTCTTTGCTGAGTCTGGTGGACGATGCCACGCTGGCGGCCGCGGGCGACGGCGCGTTGGCCGAGCTGGAGGAGCTGGCCCATCCGGTGCGGCTGATCTCCCACAAGATTCCGGGTTCCAAGCGCTGGCTGCAGATTCAGACTATCACGCGCGGCCGATCGTATCTGCTCAATCTCTTTGCGCTCGAAGAGGTGCAAGCGGCGCTGGATGAGTTGTTCGCCCACGGCCGCTACGATGCGGTGCTCTTCGAGAGCGTGCTGATGGCCGATTACCGGCTCCCGGCGGGCGTGAAGACGATTATTGACCAGCACAATGTCGAGCACGAGCTGCTGCAGCGCACCTACGAGCAAGAAAAGCCCGGCTTGCGCAAGTGGTACAACTGGCGCGAATACCAGTTGGTCAAGCGGGCGGAGCTGGAGCGCTGCCGTCGGGCCGATCTGGTCGTGGTGACCAGCGAGCGCGAGCGCCTCATCTTGCGCGATCTCCTGCCGGACACAGCGATCGAGGTCGTGCGCACCGGCATTGACGTGGACGCCTACGGCGGGACCTACGGCGAGCCGGAAGCGCCGCATCAGATCGTCTTCACTGGGACGATGAACTACTTCCCCAACATGGACGGCGCGCTCTACTTCGCGCAGGCGTGCTGGCCGCTGATCCGCGAGCAGGTGCCCGACGCGAGCTGGCAGATCGTGGGGCGCAATCCCACGCCCGAGGTACAGAAGCTGGCCGAGCTGCCCGGTGTGACGGTCACCGGCGCCGTTCCTGACGTGCGCCCCTATCTCGCCGCGTCGGCGGTGGCGGTTGCTCCCTTGCGCATCGGCAGCGGCACCCGCGTAAAGATTCTCGAAGCCCTTGCAATGCGCAAAGCCGTCGTCTCCACGACCATCGGCTATCAAGGGCTGGCCGTCGAGTCAGGGAAGCATCTGCTGATTGCGGACCAGCCGGAGGCATTCGCCCAGGCCGTGGTGGAGCTGCTGCACGATCCCGCGGAGCGCGCCGCCCTCGGCAACGCCGGCAGGACACTGGTGGAGGACGAGTATAGCTGGGCACAGACGCGCACGCGCTTGGTCGAGGTCCTCGACGAATTCTTCAGCGGATGCGGCGACCGCGCCGCGGTTTGAGACGTTTGGCGCCAGGGTCGTGGCATCGGCGCCAGCTCCAACCCTACCCCCACTCCGGGCCAACACACGCGGCCCGGCATGTGCCCACAGCATACCGGCATGTGCCCACAGCATAAAGGAATGGCAGCATCGGCCAGCCCCGCATGAGCGCCGGCTGAGAGGACGCGCGTGAGCTGAGCTGCACGCGGTTGTGGCGCTCAGGCCCGTCTCAGGATCGGCTCAGAATCGACACAGCCCGGCGGGGTATGCTGTGGGTCGCCGCCCGCGCGCCGCAGGTCGCGAGCGACCGAAGGGAGAACGAACGTGCTTGAGGCTCTCAGCGCCATCGCGGGCATTGTGCTGGTAGACCTGACGCTCAGCGGCGACAACGCACTGGTAATTGGGGCCGCGGCGTCGGGTTTGCCGGCGAAGCAGCGCCGGATCGCGATTCTGCTCGGCGGCGGCGGCGCCATCGTGCTGCGCATCCTGTTCGCCATTCTCGCCACGCTGCTGCTGCAACTGCCGCTCCTGCAAGCCGCAGGGGGCCTGCTGCTGCTGGTGATCGCCGCCCGGCTCCTGGCTGGCCGCGACGCGCATGCACCCAGCGGCGAAGGCGCCGCGCAGCCGTCCAACGCCCAGCGCGGCTTGATTGGCGCGCTGGTGACGATCACGCTGGCCGACGTGACGATGAGCCTCGACAACATCCTCGCCATCGGCGCGCTCGCCGCCGGTCACATCCCGCTGCTGGTGGTCGGCCTGCTGCTGAGCATCGCGCTGGTGCTCGCCGGTGCCGCGCTGGTCGCCGAGCTGATCCGCCGCCTGCCGTGGCTGCTTGATCTGGCCGCGTTGGTGCTCGGCTGGACCGCCGCAGGCATGCTGCTGGAGGATGCTCAGGTTGGCCCGCTGCTGCACGCTTTGCCTAGCGGCCAGGTGCTGGTCTATGCCGCCGCGCTGCTCGTGGTGATCGCCGCCGACGTCGTGCTGCGCCTGCGGGCGCGGCGCGCGCGCAAGCACGAGGGCGAGGGCGGGAGCAAGGAGAAGGGCATGGGCGAGCGCCGCGAGCCAGACCGCGAAACGGACACGGTGCCCCATGCTCACGAGTGACCTGATCAATAACCTGATCGACGCGCTCGCGCCGCTCTACAATCAGTGGGGCTACCTGATCGTCTTCCTGGGCGTGCTCGGCGAGAATACCGCGCTCGTCGGTCTCGTGCTCCCCGGCGGCACGCTCGCGCTGCTCGGCGCCTTCTACGCGCGCCAGGGCACGCTGGCGCTGCCACTGGTGGTGCTCTTCGCCTGGCTGGGGACGGTGATCGGCTACTCCACCGATTACCTGCTCGGCCGTTACGCGCTGGCCCGCCTGTTGCCCTGGGCCACGTCGAGCCGGCTGGGCCGCCATCTGCGGCTCGCGGGGCGGCTGCGGCAGGCGCGGCGACTGCTTGCGCACCACGGCGGTAAGGCGATCATGATCTCGCACACCTTCGGCCACATCCGCTCGTTCGTCGCGCTGACCGCCGGCATGACCCGCATGCGCTATCCGCGCTTCCTGGCCTTCGAGCTGGTAGCGGCGCTCTTGTGGAATACTGGCTACTGCCTGCTTGGCTACCTGGCGGGCGCCGAGCGCGAGCGGCTACAGATGTTCATCGAGCGCGGCGGCTGGATCGCGCTGATCGTGCTCGCGCTGGTCTATCTCTTTTGGCGCTACGCCCTGCCACGCCTGCGCCCGCGGCGTGCCGGGAGGAGAAAGGGCGCGAAGGGCGCGAAGACCAGGGCGGGCCGCATCGCCGCCACCGAAAGGCCGATGCCCATGACGCCGCGCACGGAGCTGCCGGAGGGCTATCGCCTGCGGGCGGCGCTCGATCTCTCGAAGAACCGGGCGGCGCAGGTGCTGCTGACGCTGGCGGGGCTGCTGTGCTTCGTCGCCTTCGGCATCGCGTTCTCCGCCGCGGCGGTCGCGTTGCGCCACGACATCGCGTCCTCTAGCATCACGGTAGGGCTGGGCGGGCTGCTCGTGGGCTTCGTCGTGCTGGTCGCGGTGGCACTGCTGGTGATGCTCCTCCACGAGGCCGTGCATGGCCTGATCTTCTGGCTGCTCACCGGCGCGCGTCCCATCTTCGGTCTGGGCTGGACGTACGCCTATACCGCGGCGCCCGACTGGTATCTGCCGCGCGGCCGCTTCGCGCTGGTTGGCCTGGCGCCACTGGTGCTGCTCACGGCGCTGGGGCTGGCGCTGCTGCCCATCGTGCCGCTGGCGCTGGTCCCGCTGCTCGTGCTCGCCCTGACCCTCAACGCGGCCGGCGCTGTGGGTGACCTCGCCCTCGTCGGCCTGCTGCTGGCGCAGCCGCACGGCGTGCTGGCGCGCGACACCGGGCACCGCGTGGAGTTCTACGCGCCACAACAAGGATGACAATTGCGTCCGCTCGTGCGCGGCATTACGCGGCATCGGGCACGGCCTCACGACTTCGGCGTATACTGCCCGCGTACTGTATGGTCAGATGCGCCGCGTGGATGCGGCGGGACGTAATCAGATGCGGAGGACGGGAGGGTACACGGCGATGCCTGGGGCTGGCGAAGCCTACACGATTGCGCCGCGCGCGGGACTGAGCGGTGAGGAGCTGCTCCACGCGGCGGCGCTCAAGGCACTCTGCGATGCCGAAGACGGACTGGACCTCAAGGTCCATCCCGAGATGCAGCGCGTGGACGAAGAAATCACCGACGCGATCGTCGCGACGACTCAGGACGGCGCGCTGATCGGCCTCTGCACACTCGACGGCGCCTCCGAGGTCGAGATCTGCGGCATGGTGCATCCGGCGCACCGGCGCCACGGCATCGGCCGCGCCTTGCTCGCCGCCGCCCTCGCCGCCTGCCGCGAGCGACCTGCCCGGCGCGTGCTGGTGATCTGCGAGGACGCCTCCGCCTCCGGTCGCGCACTGCTCGCCGCCGCCGTGCCCACGGCGCGGCTCGACTTCAAGGAGCATCGTCTGGAACTGCCCACGCCGGGGTTCGCGGCGCGAGCCTCTGCGGCGCCGGTGCCGGGTCTCGTCGTGCGCCAGACCGATGAATCCGACCTCGACGCGCTCGCCTTGACCCAGGCGGCGGCCTTCGGCGAGCGCAAGCAGGGCATCCAATTGGGTATCGCGGCCGACATGCGCGATCCGAGCTATCGCTACTATCTGGCGACGCGCGACGGCGAGCCGGTGAGCAGCCTGAAGGTGATCTTCGTCGCGCCGCGGGCATACGTCTACGCCTTTGGCGTCGTGCCGGAGCAGCGGCGGCGGGGCGTCGGCCGCGCGGTGCTGGCGGAGGTGATCGCGCACCTGAGAGACGAGGGATGGCGCAGCGTCGCGCTGGAGGTGGAGTCCGAGAACGGCCCCGCGCTGGCGCTCTACCGCGCGCTCGGCTTCGCGCCGGTCACGACGTATGGCTATTACGCTGTCTGATGCATAAAGAACTATAAATGCCCAATCCTGTTGCCACTTTGGGGACGGGATGTTATCATACTTCAGAATGGCAGGCGCGAGACCACGCGCGGCGGGCGCCCGCAAGCGCGCGGTGACGACAGGTGAGGGCAACAGGGATACAGGGGCAAAGGGGCATCGAACGTGGGTTTTCTCACACCCTACCGCCAGTACTTCGAGATCGTGCAGATCATCGTCGCGGTGGCGCTGGTCGTTTCAATCTTGATGCAGGCACGCGGCGCCGGGCTGGGTAGCGTCTTCGGTGGCACCGGCGCGGTCTTCAAGACCCGCCGCGGCATTGATAAGCTGCTCTTCCGCATCACCATCGTCTTCAGCATCATCTTCGCACTGGTCTCGATCATCGCCTCGATGATCCCGGCCTCCTGAGCCGCCGTTCGTGCCTGCCAGACGCACCTGAACAGCGGAGCCTGCATAGCGCGGCGGCGTAGGGCGGCTGCTTGCGCCCCCGCCGATTGGTGGGCGCCGCGGAGGCGACGGTTCCCTCCGCTGGCTGCTCGCCATACGGAGGGTCGTCCGGTGGATGTCCGTGCAGAGCAGGCCCGCGCCGATCTGCCCCCAACCAAGCCGAGCGATGAGGCCCGACTTCCGCGGAGGTCGGGCCTCGTGCTGTGCAGCCGGGCGGGCGTCCACCGGACGCCCCGACGGGTGGCATCCGTCAGCGCCGGAAGTAGTCGGCGTTGATCTGGATGTATTCCTGCCACTGCGGCGGCACCGCGCCCTCCTCGAAGATCGCGGTGACGGGGCAGGCCGGCTCGCAGGCGCCGCAGTCTATGCACTCGTCGGGGTCTATGTAATACATCTCGTCTTCTTCGCGCGCGTGGATGCAGTCCACCGGGCAGACATCCACACACGAGGCATCTTTGACGCCGATGCAGGGCTGGGTGATGACGTAGGTCATGCTCGCGTCCTCATCGCGGGATCGGGAGAGAGTAAGCGGGATTGAAGGGTGCGGCGGGGTAGGTGGCCTTCCAGGCGCCTCCCGCGCATTCGCATGATAGCGCCGTGGGGCGCGCGCGTCAAAGTCCGCGTTGCCTGCACGCACGCAGTGACCAAGCTGCGGCGTGTGAGACACAGCGCGGCAGCATACAGCCCGCCGCGACGGCGGAGAGGAGAAGGGTTTCATGGCGATCCGCGAGGCGCGCGGCACGAGGCTCGCCGGCCTGAATCGCGAGCAGCTCCGCGCCCTGCATCACCAGATGGTGCTGCTGCGGCGCTTCGAGGAGAAGGCGGCCGAGGAGTATACCCTGGGCAAGATCGGCGGCTTCCTGCACCTCTATATCGGGCAGGAGGCCAACGGAGCCGGCGCCTTCTCGGCGCTGCAGCCCGACGACTACGTGCTCAGCTCCTACCGCGAGCATGGCTATGCGATCCTCAAGGGGATCGAGCCGAAGGCGGTGATGGCCGAGTTGTTTGGCAAGGCGACCGGCTGCAGCCAGGGCAAGGGTGGCTCGATGCACATGTGGAGCAACGAGCATCACCTGCTCGGCGGCCAGGCCATCGTCGGCGCGCAGCTCGTCCAGGCGGCGGGCGTCGGCTTCGCCATCCAGTACCTCGGCGAGCAGCGCGTCGCGCTCGCGCTCTTCGGCGATGGCGCGGTGGACGAGGGCGCGTTCCACGAAGGGATGAATCTCGCGGCGCTGTGGAAGCTGCCCGTGATCTTCGTGTGCGAGAACAACCAGTACTCGATGGGCATGGCCGTCACCAAGGCGTGGTCGGTGCCCTCGCTGGAGCCGCGCGCCGCGGCCTATGGCGTGCCCTACCGCCGTGTGGACGGCATGGACCCCCTGGCGGTGCGTGAGGTGGTGCTGGAGGCGCGCGAGCGAGCGGTGCGCGGCGAGGGGCCGACGCTGATCGAGTCGCTGACCTACCGCTTCCGCGGCCACTCGATGGCCGACCCCGCCTACTACCGCACGCGCGAAGAAGAGAAGCTCTGGAAGACGACCCGCGATCCCATCGCGCTCTTCGAGGAGCGGCTCAAGGCCGAGGGCCTGATCACCGACGACGAAATCCGCGCCACCAACGAGCGCGCGGATGCCGAGGTCGCCGAGGCGGCGCGCTTCGCCGAGGAAAGCCCCGACCCCGCGCCCGACGCGCTCTACGAGAACGTCACGCTCTCCGGTCAGGGTGCCATCGCCTGGCGCACGCGGCCGAGCAGCCCGCGGGAGTGACGGGAAACGCGAAGTCCGCGAAGCAAGCGCGAAGAACGCGAAGAAGAGGAGACGGAGAACGCGGAGTTTCGCGGAGGACGCGGGGTGAGATTCGTAGGGGCGTCCGGCGGACGCCGGGCGACGTGACACGGTAAACGATTCGAGACGATAGACACCAGACGAAGTGAGAGATAGCAGCGAGATGCGCACGATCACGTACCGCGAGGCGATCCGCGAGGCGATCGCCGAGGAGATGCGCCGCGACGAGCGCATCTACATCCTGGGGGAGGACATCGCCGGCTACGGCGGCACCTACGGCGTCACCAAGGGGCTGATCGAGGAGTTCGGCGACAAGCGCGTGAAGGATACGCCGCTGGCCGAAGAGGTGATCGTCGGCACGGCGATCGGCTCCGCGCTCGGCGGGCTGCGGCCAATCGCCGAGCTGATGACCGCCAACTTCAGCCTGCTCGCCAGCGACCAGATCATCAACAGCCTGGCGAAGTACCACTATATGTTCGGCGGCCAGCCCAGGCTGCCGGTGGTGATCCGCATGCCGGGCGGCGGCGGCGCGCAGCGCGGCGCGCAGCACTCGCAGATGCTGGAGACGATGTTCGCCCACATCCCCGGCCTGCACGTGGTGATGCCTGCCACGCCCTACGACGCCAAGGGCATGCTCAAATCGGCGCTGCGGCAAGACGACCCGCTGCTCTTCGTCGAGCACGAGCTCCTCTACAATGTCAAGGGCGAGGTGCCCGAGCCGAGCGAAGAGTACACCGTGCCGTTGGACCGGGGCATCGTGCGGCGCGAGGGCCACGACGCGACCATCGTCACCTTCTCGCGCATGGTGCATCTCTCCTTGCAAGCCGCCGAGGACCTGGCGCAGGAGGGCATCGAAGCCGAGGTGATCGATCTGCGCTCGGTGCGCCCGATTGACCTGGAGCTGGTGCTCGACTCGGTACGCAAGACCAACCGCGTGGTGGTGGCCGAGGAGGGCTGGAAGTATTACGGCACGGGGCAAGGCATCGCCGCGCTGATCTACGAGCACGGCTTCGATTGGCTCGACGCGCCGATTGGGCAGGTGACCGGCAAAGACGTGCCGATGCCTTACTCGAAGCCGCTGGAGCGCGCCGCGCTGCCCTCGCGCGCGGAGGTCGCTGCCGCCGTCAAGGCCATCGTTCCGGCGCGCACGGCGGCCGCTGCCGGCGCCGCGGCGCGATAGGGGGTGCCAGTATGCATACTGTCGTGATGCCCAGGCTCGGCGACACCATGGAAGAGGGCAAGATCCTCAACTGGCTCGTCAAAGAGGGCGACAAGGTCGAGAAGGGCGACTCGCTGGCCGAGATCGAGACCGACAAGGTGACGATCCCTGTCGAGGCGTTCTCTGCCGGCGTCGTGCGCAAGATCATCGCGCCCGCAGGCACCGTCGTCCCTGTGGGCGAGCCAATCGCGCTGACCGGCACCGCCGACGAGCCGCTACCAGCCCAGGTCGCCGGCCAGGAGCATGCCGAGGCCGCGCAGGAGGCCGCGCCGGGCGAGGGCAATCCCGTGCTGCTGACCCACGTGGCAGCCCAGGCCGGCGCCGCGCCAGAGACGGTCCTGCCGCCAGCCGCGCAGCCGCTGACCAGCAGCGCCCAGGCCTCACCTGCCAACCAGCAGGCCGCGACCGGCGTCCAGGCCGCGCCCGCCAACGCCGCCAACGGTCGCGGCGCGATCGCGGCGCCGGCCGCCCCAGTGGCTCCGGGAGCGCCACCACAGACGGCACCCAACGGCGGCCGCGCCTTCATCAGCCCCATCGCGCGGCGCATCGCCGCCGAGCACGGGCTGGATATCGCCACCATCCAGGGTACGGGACCCGGCGGGCGCGTGATCCGCGAGGACGTGGAGGCGGCGCTCGCCCGCCAGCAGCAGGCCGCGCAGACGGCTCAGGCGGCGCCCGCCGCAGCGGCAGCAGTACCCGGTGCGCCTACCCAAGAGGTGCGCGCGGTGCCGCTCTCGATGATGCGCAAGACCATCGCCAAACGCTTGCAGCAGAGCGCGCAGACTGCGCCGCACTTCTACGTGACGATGGCGATCGACGCCACTTCGCTGGGCGCGCTGCGCGAGCAGATCAACACCTACGCGCAGACGCTGCCGCAGCCCACCAAGGTCAGTCTCAACGACCTGATCGTCAAGGGCGTGGCGCTGGCGATCGCCGCGATGCCGGAGGTCAACGTCTCGTTCAACGGCGATGAGCTGCTCTACAAGGCGCACATCAACGTCGGCGTGGCGGTGGCGCTGGAGCAGGGGCTGATCGTGCCGGTGATCACCGACGCCGATAAGCGCAGTGTGCTCGACATCGCGCGCGAGGCGCGGCGGCTGGCCGAGGCGGCGCGCGCCGGCAAGCTCAAGCCGGAGGAGTTCCAGGGCGGCACCTTCTCGGTCAGCAACCTGGGCATGTACGGCGTCGAGGAGTTCACGGCGATCATCAATCCGCCGGAATCCGCGATCCTAGCGGTGGGCGCGGCGGTGCCAACGCCGGTGGTGCGCGAGGGGCAGATCGTCGTGCGCGACGTGATGAAGGTCACGCTCTCGGTGGACCACCGCGCGCTCGACGGCGCTCAGGCCGCGCGTTGGCTGCAAGCGCTGAAGAATCTGCTGGAGCAGCCGATGGGCCTGCTGCTGTAGGCTGACCTAACCCCCTGGCCCCCTTCCCGCACTTGGGAGGGGGGCGTTTTGTTGCCGTTACGCGCCGTGCTCGCCCAGCAGCCGGAGGACCGCCGCGCGTGCATCCTCCAGCTTGACACCCTGCTGCTTCAGCACACCCGCGGCGATACCGTCGCCCTCGCGGATCAGCCCCAGCAGCAGATGCTCGGTGCCGACGTAGTGGTGGTTCAAGCGGGTGTGTTCCTCCACGGCCAGCTCGATCACCCGCTTGGCGCGCGGTGTCAGGCCAACTTCGCCATGCACGTTGTGGTGGCCGCGCCCGATGATGAGCTCGACCCGCTCGCGGGAGACATCCAGGTCTACGCCCAGCTCGCGCAGCGCCTTGGCCGCAATGCCGTCGCCCTCGCGCATCAGGCCCAACAGGAGGTGCTCCGGGCCGATATGGCTGTGGTGCAGGCGCTGCGCCTCTTCCTGGCTGCATGCGAGCACCTGTTTCGCCCGCTCCGTGAACTTGTCGAAGCGGTCGCGCATGGTTGTGTCTGGATTGGGGGAGTACGTCATGCCCGCTGGGGCGAGCCCCCAGCGCGGCGGCCGCGTGAACCCGCGCCAGAACTGCCGCAGCGCCTGGAATGGATCGTTTTCCCGCTGTCTCATACTCATCATCGATCTCCTTCTTCTCGCACGCCCGCGCAGTGTGGGGTGCGCGCGGCGCTGGCTGATGGCGGGGGCGTTGCGCCATTCGCCCGCCGCGCTGCCGGCAAGATCGCGCAGCGTGCGCAGCCAGAGCGGCGCCAGCGCAGGAGGACCGCGCCACGCCAGCGCCTCGCGGCAGCTATCGCGGAAGGCGCGCGCCATCTCATCGCCAAAGTCGCGCCGGAAGCCGGGCGGATAGGCCAGCAGCAGCGCGCGGTAGGCGCGGACCGAGAGCGCGACGAGACGCCCGCCGCCAAATCCGAATCGGCGTCGCATCACGCGCCTCCTCCCACCGGCGCGACGCCGGCCTCCGGCAGCAGCCGCCGGGCGCGTGCCCAATCCACGACCTGCGCCATCCGCTCGGCCTCGGCTGCCGCCACACGTCGCCCGAAGGGGGTGAGGCGGTAGTAGCGGCGGCGCTCGTCGTCCAGCGCGGGGTCGGGCCGCTCGTCGCTCTCCTCGATGATCTGCGCTTCGAGGAGCTGCTTGATCGAGCGGTAGAGCGTGCCCGGTCCCAGTCGCAGCTTGCCGCTGGTGCTTTCGCTCACCTCGCGCATGATGCCGTAGCCGTGGCGCTCGCCGCCCGCCAGCGCCAGCATGATGTGGAAAGCCGCGTGCGTCAGCGGCAGCAGCGCCTCGATGCGGCGGGTCTCCTCGTCCATTGTCCAGACTCCCAAATGCCAATTATCCACATCGGCTACACCGGAAAGTATATCCGATGTGGATAGAATAGCGCGCTGTCAGGCGCGTGTCAAGGGCAGGAGCGGCTCAGGTCAGAGCGACTCAATTGTTGTCCAGCCCGCTCCCAATCCGCACCGGCGGACTTTGCGGCGGTACGCCCTCCAGGTGCGGATTTATCCGCTGGCTCATCGGCTTCCGTCCACTCTCCTCGCAGCTCGATAGCGCGCGGATCGCGGCCGAAGGCCAGCCGCCGCGCCCAGGTCGTCGGGCAGTCGCGCAGCTCGCGCGGGCCAAGCGCCGCCGCTGGCTCGACGCTGAAGCCTGCCGCGCGCAGCACCTGCCGCACTCGCCGCGCGCTGTCCTCCAGCGGCCAGCCAGCCTCGGCCAGTGCGCCCGCGTTCAGCCGCAGCTCGACCCGCATGCGCACCCCTGGCCGCGCCAGCGCCGCCAGCCGCTCCACAAACGCCGCATCCCCCTCCAGGAGCGCGCCCAGCAGGCTGCCCCAGGGGAAGTTGATCGTCAGGTGCGTGGCGAGTCCGCTCAGCTCGGCGGGCAGCGCCACCGCATTGGCGATCAGATACAGCGCGTTGGGCGGCGTGCGCAGCGAACGCGCATGCAGGTTCTCGCGGCAGGCGTCCACGCCGATGGCAAACGTCGCCGGCTGCGCCTGGGCGATGGTCTGCACGTAGCGCCCGTCGCCGGTGCCCAGATCGATCAGGACGTGTGGATAGCTGGCCACACGCGCGGTCAGCTCGCACGCCTCTATCTCAACACTCTGCTTGCCTCGTAGGCTCTCCACAGTCAATCTCCCATTCTGTTTCGTCGCATGGTTGTCGAGCGGGAACAGAATGGGTTGGGTGGAGCGCGAGCACGAGCGCAGGCGTAGGCGCCGCCACGAGCGCGGGCGCGGATGCATGAATGGGGGCGAGTGCACGGGGCAGCCCTGCCGGCTGCCGGGCAGGGACAGCGTCAACCGCCGTCAAGATCGTCGGGGGAGGGTTTGTGCTGCGGGCAACACAATACGCCGTCGGGCAGATTGCCCGCGGTGCGTATCAGGCTGAGCTGTTCGCTCGCGGCGGTCTACCAGGGTGGCTGTGCCGCGAGGGAGGCGCGTGTGCGCATTGGAGTGCTCAATTCTAGACGATAGGAGTGTATCACGCGGCGGCGATCTGCGCGCTGGCGATTAGCAGTTCGATGTCATTCAATCATGCGCACGGATCCCACTCTGCGTAGGCAGACTTTGCGGCCGCCAGGCCCTCCAGGCGCGATTTCAATCGCCGGCCGCTCACAGCGCACGGCAACACTTGAAACCTCCCGATCGACAGCTCACGGGTGCTCGATAAGCGGTTTGCCCACGGCCTCCACCGCGTCCGCAGATTCTGGTGTGGATGCCACATCTGACGTGACCGGATAGATTGGTGTGCGCTTCGTCGCGCGCCACAGCAGCGGAATCGCCGGGGTGAGCAGCGCGCCGGCCGCCACGAGCGCCACCCGTAGGCCGCGCGCCGTGCCGAGCGCGCCCAGCGCGGGACCGCCCGCCACCTGGCCGAAGGCATCCACCTGGCCGGCCAGCGAGATCACCGTCGCGCGCACCTTCGGGTCGGCGTGCATGGTGAGCCAGGCATCGTAGAGCGGGCTGCTCGCCCGGCGCATCACGGCGATGGTCCAGACCGCCGCGACAGCGAGCCAGAAGCTGCCTGCCAGGCCGAAGGCGATCACGCCCAGGCTCAGCACGGCCGTCATACCCACCAGCCCGCGGCCGATGGCGCGATGGCTGGCGAGGTCCACCCGCCGGCGCACCACCTCCGTCGCGCCCAGCGCCAGCAGGCTCGCACCGGCGTCGATCACACCGAACCAGACGACGTAGCTGAGGTGTCCCAGTGGTGGGAAGCTCAGATCGGCAAGGAAATGCGCCTCCTGCAAGCGGTCGTACGCCTCGCTGTAGAGGCCGAAGAAGAGGCCCACCGCAAGGATGCTCACCAGCGCCGGACGCAGCCGCACCAGCCGCACCCCCTCGCGTGCCGTCGCCGCCATGCGCCTGAAGCTGGGCCGCTCCGTGTCCGCTCCGGCGCCTGGCATGCCGCGAAAGCCGGATTCCGGCATCAGCGGGATCAGCGCCGCGGCGATGCCGAGGGTGGCGATGCCGGCGATCAGCATGCCCAGATTCAGCCGTACGCCGGCCAGCAGCGCGCCCAGCGGCGAGCCGATCAGCCCGGCAGCGGCGACCACCTGCGCGCCACGCACGAAGGTGTTGCCGGCGGCCCCCTCCTCGACCTCGCCGGCGATCCAGGCCTCGGTCGCGCCGCTGGTGAAGGTGTAGCCCAGGCCCCAGAGCACCTGCACCCCCAGGATCACGTCGAAGCGCGGGAAGAGCGGCTCGATGGTCAGCCCCGCACCCATCAGCGCGAAGCCGATGATGATTGAGGCGCGCCGGCTGACGACATCGGCGATGACGCCGGTCGGCACCTGAAAGACGAAGATCGAAAGCTCCATCACCGTGCCCACGAGCACGAGCTGGAGCGGATTGAGATGCGCCACGCGCACGCGGTACACCGCGGCGATGACGAAATACATCGCGCTGAAGAACGCGTTGGCGCCCGTCAACCAGAGATAGACTCGGTAGGCCCGTTGCGCATGCGCATGCGGCAAAGGCGGGTGCTGCAAGAGATTCCTCGCTTATGCGGCGGCGGGGTATCCCGCCCGGTGGTCGTCGTTGGTAGGATCGCGAGGAATGTGGCTAGCATGGTTTCGCCTCCTTTCTGAATGGCCCGAGAGGGCGCCGGGCGCGGCGGGCGAGGCATGCCTCGCCTCTCCACTGTTTGGTGATGGTGGCTACCCGCGAGCGGGCAATTACGGGCGCCAACGCGCGCGGAAGGGCTTGGCGTACTGCGTGATCTGGCGCGCGACGTGAAAGCCTACCGCCTGGTAGTGCGCCAGTGCCGACGCGTTGAACGAATACGACTCGACGCAGGCGGTGGTCGCGCCGCAGGCCTGCATGCGCCGGAATGCCTCGGCCAGCAGCGCGCTGCCCAGCCCGTGGCGCTGGTATTTGGGATGCGTGCCGGTCGGCTCGATCTGGCCGCGCTGGCGATCGGGATCCAGCCAGCAGAGGCAGAACGCCGCCAGCTCTCCGGTGGGCGTCACCGCGACGAGGTCCAGCGCCGGCAGGTAGCCGGGCGCCTCCAGCGTGCGGCGGCGCCACGCGGCCGTCATGCTCTCGGTTTCGAAGGCGGCACGCTGCAACGTGGCGACCGCCTCCGCCTCACCCGTGCCGGCCAGCAGGCGGATGCTGAAGCCCGCGGGCAGCTTCGGCTCGGGCTGCGGGCCGGCCAGCGCGCGTTCCAGCATCACCAGGTGCCAGCTATTGGGCGTGTAGCCATACTGCTTGGCGAGCGCGGCGCGGTCAGGCAAGTCGTCGCGCGTCTCGATCCACCAGTCGAGGTCGCGCTGGCGCTCGTCGGTCAACGTCTGCAAGCGCCCCATCGCCCACTCCATCAGCGTCGGCTCGATGCCCCGCTCGCGGGCGTCCGGGGCGATGAAGTAGTCGAGCGCACCCCACGGCTGCTGCACGATGGCGTAGGCGAGCAGATGGCCGGCGGCGTCCTCCCAGATGCGTGTGTCATGGCGCGAGAAGGCCGAGGGCGAGCTGAGGCGGTAGGGCAGATCGGCCAGGTGCAGCGCCTCGTCGGGGTGCGCATATACCAGCGCGGTGATCCGCTTCAGGTCCGCTCCGCCCGCCACCGGGCGCATCCGCACATCCATCACGCCTCCAGGGATTTCGTATACGTCAGCTCCAGCGGACCGGGCACGAAGCCCAGCGCGCGGTTGACCGCCAGGATCGGCGCATTCTCGACCCGATTGGCGGTGACGAGAGAGCGCACGCCGTGCGATTGGGCCAGCGCCGCCGCCCGCACCTTGAGCGCCGTGGCGATGCCGCGCCCGCGATACTCCGGCAGCGTGCCCGTGAAGGCGATGCGCGCCACCCACGCCTCGCGGTTGAACGGCACGACCGACGAGAGGCCCACCCAGCGGCCAGCCGCCTCAGCCAGCACGAGCGCCTGCTCTTCCCAGTCCGCGCCCCCAAAGTATACCGCTTCCCATTGCTCGTAGGGAGCCAGTGTATAGAACGCCCCGAATAGCGCGTAGAGCCGGCGCCTGCGTTCCGTGGTGTCTGGCGCCTCGTCGTAGATCAGAAGATGCACGTCGCCGCGCTCAACCGCGGCCACTCGCTCGGCAAAGTGCCCCGCGTCAAAGGTCGCCAGATCGAGCCGCGAGGTGATGCGGCGCTGGTACTCGGCGAAGCCGCGTCGCCGCAGAAATTCGCTGCCGGGTCCGCTCGCACCATCCTGATAGAACCACGCTTTGAGCGTGGTCGCGCCGCGCTCGTGGGCGAATGTCTCGGCCCGCGCGTAGAGTGCGCTCCCGATTCCCCGGCCGCGCGGCCGGCGCCACGTACAACTCGCCCTCGACGACGCCAGGCTCGCGCTCGGCGGTCGTCGCCGCGTCCTCGACCTCCAACACGCCCGCGACGGGGCGGCCCGCAATCAGCCGCAGCCCCACGGCCCCGGATTGCTCCCGCGCGGCATCGGTGCGGCGCCAGTCTGCCAACCCCATGCGCCGAGCGGCGGGCAGCGCGGCGTTGAGTGCGGCAAGCGCCTCCGACCGCTCACGCTCGGCCAGCGGCCGCACGTCAACGTCACGTTCTGCCATCGCCACCCTCCGCTCTTTGCGCGCTCTCCGCGGCTCCTCTCTCTTCTCCCTGCTCTAAGCGCTCTCCTCCATTTCCTCCGTTTCCTCCGTTCCCTCTGTGGTGAACTCTGTCTGCCTCTGCTGCCTCTGCTGCCTCTGCGTCCTCTGCGGTTTCTTCTCTCCACCGCTACTCGCCAAGCGTCTGGGTGCTAAGGTCCACGCCGGGGCGCAGCTCCTTCTCGTAGCTCGCGATCTGTAGCGTGACGCGCATGCCGGCGCGCTCGTAGAGCCGCGTCGCGCCGGTCAGGCTCTGCGCGTCCACCCCCAGGCCCACGCTGCGCTCGCCGCGCAGGTACAGCTCGCGGAACGCCTGGCGCAGCAGCACCTCGCCCAGCCCGCGTCGCCGCCATGGCCGGCGCACCGCCAGCGAGTTCACCCAGCCGCCATCGGGCCGCCGTCGGCACAGCGCAACGCCCGCGAGCTGATTGCCCTCCTCGGCCAGTAGCCACAGCGACGGATCGAAGTCCGACCTGTCCGTCCGCGCGATCCACTCCTCAAATGGGTGCGGCACGTGGCCCCAGTGATCCGCGAACGCCTCCTCGACGCAGTCGAAGACACGCCGCTCGTCGCGCCCGCGCTCGAAGGCGCACAGGGTGATGCCTTCGAGCCATGTGGGCGCCTCCGGCTCATCAGCCAGCTCGATGCCCATGCGCCAGAATCCGCGCACTAGGTGGTAGCCAAGAGCGACCAGCAGTTCATTCGCTGCCGCGGCGTTGGCGACGACGTTGTTCGAGAGCGCCACGCGCACACCCTCCGGCGCACCCGGCACCAGCTCGCGCGCCCGCTGCTCGGTGAGCCGCACCAGCGCCGTTCCGAGGCCGCGGTCCCAGTGCTCGGGGTGTACGTAGCCGTCTGCCTCGAGGTGGCCGCTGCCCTCGTCTTGCAGCCTGGCGTAGGCGGCGAGCGAGCCGTCAGGAGCTACGATCACCCAGGCGTCGCGCCGCACGTCCAGCCGGCCCCATTCCTGTTGGATGTCTTCTTCGGTCCAGGCGTCGGCAAAGCCACTCTGGGCGATGTCGTGCGCCGCCAGCAACGCCAGGATCGCCGAGATGTCGCTCTCCACTGGCGGTCGCAGCGCGTAGCCCGCGGGAATCTCTACCATCTCCATCGTCGTCCCCATGTAGTTACAGTCCCTTCTCGAAGACGTCGTACTGCCGCTCGACGCGCATGCCCGCGCGCTCGTAGACGCGCGTCGCGCCGGTCGGATTCTGCGCATCCACGCCGAGCGCCGCCTCACGCAGCCCGCGCCGACGAAACTCAGCAAACGCGTGCCGCAAGAGGGCGGTGGCAATGCCGCGCCCGCGCCACGCCGGCCGCACGCCGATGGTATTGCTCCATCCGCGCTCCGGGTACGCCTCGCAGAGCGCCGTGCCGACCGGCTCGTCGCCCTCCAGGGCGAGGAACCACAGCGAGGGATCGTAGCGCTCTGTCGCCGTCTCATCAGCTATGAAGTGCTCGAAGTCGCGCGGCTCGTAGTGCCAGTGGTCGCGGAACGCCTCTTCGCTCGCCGCGTGCGCCCGGCGCAGGTCAGCCTCATCCTGGCAGGCGCGGATGGTGAGGCCGGAGGGCGGCTCAGGCGGCACCAACTCGCCGTTCAGTGCGATGACCATGCCCCAGAAGTGGCGCACCTCGGCGTAGCCCGCGCTGCGGAATAGCTTGCGGGCGGCATGGTTGGTGGCGCCGATCCACTGCTCCAGCGTCGCCGCCTCGCCACTTGAGGCGGGCGCATCCGCCAGCCGTGCCCGTGCCCGCTCCTCAGTGCGTGCCAGCAGCCACGAGCCGATGCCGCAGCCGGTGAGGTCGAGATGCACGTAGGCGTGCGCGTACAGGTGCGCGCGGTCTGCCGGGCCGACGTGGGCGTAGGCGGCGAGCCGCCCGTCGGGTGCGAGCACGGCCCAGGCATCGCTATCGAGAGCGAATCCTGGTTGATCCCAGGTCATCTCGACGCCCGCGATCATTGCCTCGTCGGGTGTGCCATATTCCGCCGTCTCGCAGGCCGCGACCAGCGCGCGTATCGCGGGGCGGTCAGCGTCCGCCGGCGGGCGCGCGACAAAGCCGTTCGGGAGTGTTGCCATCACCACTTCGGTATCGCTTTCTTCGTGCGTGAGGACTCAGCGCAGGGCGTTAGATTGGGAACGTGCGCGCGTCGGCGACCACGGCGGCACGATCAAACAAGGCAAACTCTGTGGTGTCGGGCGCCTGGAAGATGCGCGCGGCCTGTTCCAGCTCTGTGCGGCTGAGGGCGACTGCCCCGTGCGCGCCGCCGTGATTGCGCCCAAGCAAGCGTTGCCAAAGCTCTTCCAGCGGCGGGTTGAGATAGTAAAGGTCTATAGGGATGCCGGTCGCGCGGGCTTCTGCGCGTTTCTGGTCACGCTCGGAGCGCCCCCAGAAGCCGTACTCCAGCACCACGCTCTGGCCGTGCCCCAGCATCTCCAGCGCCAGCCGAGTGAGCCGCGTTTCGAGGCGGTCGTGCGTCAGGTCGTCACGATGGTCAAGACCGAGATCAGCCATCCACTCGTCTGGGCAGAGCCGCACGACCGGCAATGCGACTTCCAGGCGCCGGGCGAAGGTGGTCTTGCCAGCGCCCGGCAGCCCGCACAGCAGAATCAGTCGCGGGTGTGCCATTGCCGGCGACGAGTCGGTAGCCGGCATGCGGAAGCTCCGTTCGTACACATGGTCGCGCCATCCTCGTCTGCGTCACAGGGGACTAAGCGCCGTTTCGTAGGGGCGCACGGAGCGGGTACGGGAGGGGGACGGCGATCCGCACCGCCCCGTGTCCCGTTCGCTAGGCGCCGGTCTGGCTCCGCATGCTCGGCATCAGTGTGAGATGCCCGTTATGCCCGTTATGCCCGTTATGCGCCGGGATCGTGCCGTGGCTCGGCAGGCCGCTCGCACGCTGCTTGCGGCGCCGCGCGATCAGCAGGTCCAGCGCCGTGGCCGCCATCTCGAGCATCTCCAGCTCGTCCAACTCGGTGATGCCCGCGTGGCCGGCCAGCGTGTCGAGCACGTCGTGCGCCTCGACGTAGATGCGGTCCACCACGTAGGTCAGCACCTCGCCGGTGACGGTCGGCTCGTGCTCGTGGTCGGTGAGCGCGTTGCGGTCCGCATGCACGAGGACCATCGCGCGCTCCTGGGGAGTGCAGCGCAGGGCGCGACAGATTGCCTCGACGGTCTGGCGCGGCACCTTCACCATGCGCCCGTTCTCCAGGCGCGCGAGCCAGGTTTCGCTGATGCTGTTGTAGTTGGGGTCGTCGGCGGCGAGCTCATCAAACAAGCGGATGACCAGTTGTGCTCTGGACCAGCGCCGTGCCGTGCGCAGTCGCGCTATCGCCTCGCCGCACCGCTTTGCCGCCGGTTCCGGCGTGCCATCGGTGGCCATGTATTCGATTCTCCTGGAAAGCAACAGGTTAGGTGGAAGCTGCCATTCTCTCGGGGCGTCCGTGGGGTGCGTGAGTGGCGGCGAGCGTGCCGATGGAAGGGCACACTCCACCCGCGGAGCGCGTGCGCAGAGAATGGACTCTTGTCTGAGTCTGCGGGCGCACGGAATCTAGCGCACGCCGGTCAGATCCGTGCCTCCAAAGCCCGCTGTTCTAACCAGAAGAATGCTGGACATGGTCCTCCGTCCTCTCGGGGTGAGGATATGGGAGATGGAGATTGTCGTCTCGCGTCGTGTTGCCAGTGGGCAATCACTTGCGGAAGTATAGCATAGGCGCGCAAGAGGGCAGTAGCAGAAATCTGATAGACAAATCTCGATCCCGGGAGTGCCAAGGAACGCAGCACATGAGGCGGCATCTCGGCAAACAGAAGCCATGCTACCGATTCTTCCTCAACCCCTACCCAGACGTCCACAGCCACGGGAGACGCTGCCTATTCCTTTCGTGCCGGTATCCGTTCAGGTGCGTCCCATCCCGGCCAGCGACCGCTCGATCAGCCCGGCGTAGGGCCGCTCGCCGAGCCGCCTCAGGATCGCCAGCGCATTGGCGTAGCATGCCCCCGCCTGCTCAGCAATGCCTCCGGCGGCATACACCAGACCCCGCGCGAAGAGCGCCTTCGCCTCGGCGTAGGGATAGGGCAGCGCCCGCGCGAGGGCCAGCGCCGCGTCCGCCGCGTGCGCCGCATCCTCCATGCGTCCCGTACCGAGCGCCGTGCGGGCGAGCACAGGCAGCGCCTCCACCAGCACCAGGCGCAGTCGCCTGGCGCGGGCGAGCGCGACCGTCGCCTCGATCATCTGCCGCGCGCGCTCATGTGCTCCCAGCTCCAGCAGCGCCCAGGCCAGCGTCGCGGGCAGCGCCGACTCGCGTGCCCCATCCGCTCCGAATGCGGGCTCCAGGAGCCGCCGCACCGCCTCCGGATCGCCTGCCAACAGATGGTGCTCGGCGATCACCTGCAGGGTCCATGGCAGGATGCCCGACGCGGTGCTGTTCTCGCTCAGCCTCAGCACCTCATCAAGCGCCAGGAGGCCCTCGTCGGTGCGACCTTCGGCCAGGTCGAGGCGGCCCAGGAGCGCCAACGGCATGCCCGCGCCATAGGTCAGCCCCGCCGCGCGCGAGGCACCAGGCGGACGCGCCCTCACCGCTTCGAGCGCGGATTCCAGACCGGTCCGTGCCTGGCCCCACTCGCCGCCGATGAAGGCCAGCTCGGCGAGATCGCCCCGCGACCACGCCACCAGGTACGGATCACCCAACAGCGCGCCCACCTCAAGCGCCTGGACATGCAGCGCGCGTGCCTGCGCAAGCTCGCCGTGCGCCATCCGCGCCAACCCTAGATTGCTGAGCGCGATTGCCTGGAAGTCGAGACTGCCGGTCTCACGGGCCAGCAGACTCGACTCGTCCCAAGCCCGCTCCGCGTCGTCTAGCCGTCCCAGATCTCTCAAAATGTTGCCGCGCATGTAGTTGACGAGCACCTGAGCCTGCACGTCGCCGGCACCACGGGCGCGCGCTGCGGCGTCCTCGATGACCGGCAGCGCCTCCTCCGCGCGCCCGAGCGCTGCCAGGTACACGGCCATATTGCTTCGTATCGGCGCGGCGGCGGCAGGAGTGAGCGTACCGAGGGCGCGCGCGGCACGAGGGCCTGCCAGGTCGGGATACTGCTCCGCCGGATCGTCCGCATTGGCGGGCGTGAGGAAGATGACGAGCGCCTGCAAGTGCTCCACACCCTCGACGATCCTTCCGGCGCGGTGCAGCGCCCGCGCCAGGCGATGGATTGCCCGCGCCAGGCGCTCCCGGTCGCCCAGCGCCCAATAGCCACGTGCGGCCCGCTCCAGCATGGCGATGGCCTCGTCGAGGCGCCCCAGGTTATCGAAGAGCACGCCCAGCTTCTGGTGGGCCTCGGCCTCGCGCGCCTGGTCGCCCAGCTCACGCGCCAGGCCCAGCGCCATGCGATAGCGCGCCTCCGCCTCGGCGTGCGCGCTGACCGCCGCCGCCCGGTCTCCCGCCAGCAGCGCGTAGGGCAGCGCACGCTCAGGAACTCCCGCCCGCGCAAAGTGCCACGCCAGGGCGGCGCTGCGCTGGAGGCGCTCAGGCTCCGCCAGACGCTCGATGGCGTCACCGACCAGCCGGTGCAAGTAGCCGCGCCGTGCCGCCGCCATCTCCGCCAACAGCGCCTCGCGGATCAACTCGTGGGTGCAGGCGTATGCGTCATCTCCAAGTTCGGCCAGCAGTTGCGCGTGGACCGCATCGTCAATCGCCGCGACGCACTCTGCCTCGTCGCGGCCCAGCGCCTCGGCAGCCTGCAGGAGGACCCGGTACGGCGCGCTCGCTCCGGCGATGGCAACCAGCGCCACCACCTCGCGCGCCGGCTCTGTCAAGGCAGCCACGCGCTGCCGGATGCTTGCGGCGACGCTCCAGGGGACCACGCCATGCGCGCGTATGCCGCCGGCCTCGGTCGCGTCCACCGCTGTCGAGATTCCGTCTGCCTCGGCCATCAGCTCCCGTGCGACGCTCACCACGAAGTACGGTACCCCGCCCGTGAGCCGCAGCACGCGCTCGCGCTCCGCCTCGCCGAGGCTGCCCGCGTCTGCCAGCAGCGCGTCCAGCAGTGCCGCCGCCTCGCCGCGCGCCAGCGGCCCCAGCGAAAGGCGCGTCGCGAGCCGCTCGCGGGCCAGATCAGCCTCCAGCGCCGCCAGCGCATCGCGGGGTGTGACGTCGCTCCCACGGTAGGCCACGATGACTCGCAGCCGCTCGCGCTCTGGCGCGTCACGCAGCAGCGCCGCCAGCAGCGCCAGCGCGTCGGCTCCCGCCCATTGCATGTCGTCGAGCAGCAGCAGCGTGCCCGCCGGCCGCGCGACGTTCGCCAGCAGCCGGCCGACCGCAGCGATCATTAGGCGTCGCTCCTGCTCCGGCGGCAGCGTCCACGTGGGCGCGGGCAGCACGCCGGCCTCGGTCAGCTCCGGCAGCAGCCGCGAGAGCCAGCCACAGCCGTGCAAGTCGAGCCGCTGCTGGGCGGGCGAGCGGCCCGTCAGCAGGCGCAGCAGCGCGGCGGGGAACGGTGCGTACGGCTCGGCGACGCTGTGCCGGTGGCAAGCGCCGTGAACCACGGTCCAGCCGGCGGCCGGGGCGCGCTCCGCCGCGACCGAGAGCAGTCGCGACTTGCCGATGCCTGGCTCCCCCGCCACCAACAGCAGCGAGGCGCCCGCGCCGGCCAGAACGCGGTCGATGGCCGCCAGCTCCGCCGCACGTCCGACAAACGGCGGGTTGTCCTGGGCTTGCTCAGCTTGGTCCCGGTGCGATGCGACCGGCGAAGCTACCGAAGGCACACTGTCACGTTGCCGCGCGGCCCGCTCGAACAGCGCGCGCTCGGCCGGCTGCAGGCCCAGCGCACCGGCGAGCAGCGTGACCGTATCATGCCGTGGCGCCCGGCTGATGCCACGCTCAAGGGCGCTGATGGCGTTGACGCTCAGGCCGGCCTTCTCGGCCAGCTCTTCTTGAGTGAGTCCGGCGGCCAGGCGGTAGCGGCGCAGCAGCCCGCCGAGGGTGAGGGTCTGTGGCGATGCCATGGCGGCACGCTCCTATGGGACGTGTCGTAGCCAGGGGGTCGTGCGGGGTCATCGCCGGCATTCTAGCATAGTGCGAGAGATACTGGAATAGCTGGCGGCACCAGATTTGTGAGTGAGTTTGTGGGCGGTTCTGTGGGTTGTGTGTGGTAGTTGAGTGATGCGGCGAGCACACTGATGAAGGCGGACGCGCGCATCCGCTGCTTATCAGCTCCAGTCGCACATTGCAAGCGAGGTTTCCCGATGCCCACTCAGTACGCTCACGGTTCTGACCCGGCGGCCAGCTCGCACATGCCATCCCGCGCGCTGGCGCTCGTCGCCACGCTTGTGGCGCTGGCTGCGCTGCTGCTCGCCGCGTGTGGCGCGCAGGCCAGCGCCGCCGCCCACGACGCACCTGCTGCGCCCGCCATCGGCCACGTGACGATCACCGCCGAAGACTTCGACTTCAACATGCCCAGCACGGTGCCCGTTGGGCCGGTCGAGTTCACGTTCGTCAACCAGGGCACGCAGGTGCACCAAGCCCAGTTCTTCCATCTCAATCAAGGCGTCACACCAGATCAGTTCATCGCCGCGCTCAAAGCCGGTGGCCCCGCCTCGACCCGCACGCTTGCGGCGCCGTGGGGCGGCGTGGATGAGACGGCGCCGCATCAGCCGGCGGTGCACGACATCGTGGTGATGGCCCCCGGCACCTACGTCGTTGCCTGCCTCGTGCGCGGCTCGGACGGCATGTTCCACTACCAGATGGGCATGGTCGGCAGCTTCACCGTCGCCGGATCCGGTGCGTCCCCAGCGTATAGCCCGTCGGATGACGGCACTGTGACCGAGGTCGAGATGAGCGTCACGCTGCCACAGGCGATCAGCCAGGTGGGACGGCACACGTTCAAGGTCGTCAACGCTGGGACGACGGTGCATGCCCTGGATATTCTGCAGCTGGCTCCCGGCAAGACGGCGCAGGATGTCGAGACGTACCTCAACGAGGCCCCGCCCTCTGGCCCGCCGCCATTCGTGCTGCTGGGTGGCGTCGGCGGCATGCATCCCGGTGCCGGCGGCACGCAGTGGCTGCTGACCAACCTCGCGCCGGGGAACTACGTCGCCGCCTGTCTCGTGGTCGATCCCGTCAGCCACAAGACCCATGCCGCGATGGGCATGCTCACCGGCTTCACCGTCGCGTAGGTAGATGATGCACTTGCTTCCGATCTGCTTTCACGTCGGCGATGTGGCGGCTGGCGTGGGAGCAGATCGCATCGGCCCCCGCGCCGAAGCGCCCCGATTCCGACGACGAATCAGCGCAGAAGGCGACACCGGGGCTGCAAGACCTCGCATGCGATGCAGTTCAGAACGTCGAGTCGTAACCTTCCAAGCAACAACAAGCGGAGGAGAGAGAGACCATGTTCAAGTTCAAACGCGTTCTGCTGATGGCGTCCCTTCCGGCGCTGGCGGTCGTGCTGGCGCTGGGCGTCCTGGTCCTGCGCCCATCCCACGCATCGGCGGCGGCGATGGTCCCGTTCAACGCTAGCGTGTCCGAGAACTACACCGCTGGCCCCTGTGGCAAAATGTTGGTCTGCATTCATGCCACTGGGACCGGCCAAGCCACGCACCTTGGCGCAATCACCGAGGAGGCCACCGTCGTGATCGACGTCAATCCAGCCGACCGACAGAACGGGTGCGCACCGGAGACACGGAACACGACGCTGACGGCGGCCAACGGCGACACGATCACGATGTATGGGACCGGATTCACCCAGTGCAGCCCGACATCCAACGAGGCCAGCGACAAGTACACCATCACCGGCGGCACCGGGCGCTTTCAGGGAGCCAGCGGCAGCGGCTCCGAGAGCAATACCCACACGTTCACCGGGCCGGGGGTGGGGGTCGCCTCCGTCACGTACAGCGGCGACATTTCCTCCGTTGGCTCGCTCAACTGAAGGGGATCGAAGTCAGAGCGCAGTGTCTGGCCCATCGAACACACTCGACCGCTAACCAACCACAAGGTTCCCGGCAAGTACGCCGCCGCCTGCCTCGTGGTCGATCCCGTCAGCCACCTGACGCACGCCGCGATGGGCATGCTCACCGGCTTCACAGTAGCTCCGTAGCCGTGAGTCCGTGAGTCCGTGAGTCCGTGAGTCCGTGAGTCCCTCGGTCCTCGCCGGGGGACTCCCCGAAGAGGAGATGACGAATGCAAGGCACCCTAGTAGCTGGCCGATTACCAGATGGTCGGCTCCAATTCTGGCTGTACTGCGAGGGTGGGCAAGCCGGCAAGCTCTACACGTTCTCCCAAACTAGTACCGATCTACAGGCCGACTGGCTGTCACAAGGCAATTGGTCGGACCACCTCACCGAGTTTCCGATGCCTCCCGATGTCACGGGAGGCGACGCCTACGGGGCCACATTCTCCATGCCTCCTGACGCCACCTTTGGATTGGCTGTAGGCACGCTGCCCGATGGGCGGCTGGAGTTGTGCCTCGCGGGCGGCGTTGGCATCTGGACCTGTGTGATGTTGACCAACGATGCCGGGTCGAAATGGTCAGCATGGGCACCACTATACGACCCGCTGGTACCCATAGACTTCTTCCCCAGCCTGCGGCAAGTCCCGCCGTATCAGAGCGGTCAGGTCCCATCTCAGGTTCCGTCCCAGGGGAACATTATGGGCCATCTCCCACCAATACTCCCGCCGCCTTTGAAACCATGACACGGGGTGATGAATCCGCCGTCCATGACGGGCTTCACGATGGGCGGCCACAGATCTCCCAATGCGGGGACGGGACATTCAACATCACTGCACTTCCCGCAGTCCCCTCCCCGCAGATGAACTTCACCTTTACGGTGGTCAACCCCTAGGCTGGCCAACGCCGAAAGCTCTGAGTTACCGTAGCCGCGCCTTGAGCAGCTCAGGCACTTTGGCGGCGATGGCGAGTGTGGCGACGATGCAGGCCGCGCCGCCTGTCACGACCGACAGCTCCGGCGTAAGCACCGCCGCCACCACGCCCGACTCGAACTGCCCCAGCATCGGCCCGCCGATCACGAACATCGCGTTGACCGCGCTCATGCGGCCACGCAGCTCGTCGGGCGAGGTGAGCTGCACGATGATGCCGCGCAGGATCATGCTCACCATATCCGCCGCGCCGGCCGCCGCCAGGAAGAACACCCCCAGCCAGAGCGCGCCGGGTGTCACGCCGAAGAGCACGATGGCGACGCCCCAGCCCAGCACCGCCAGCACGACCCCCAAGCCCTGCCGCGGCAGGCGCCCGATGCGGCCGGTCAGCGGCGCAAGCACCACCGCGCCGATCGAGGTCGCCGCCAGCAAGATGCCCAGCCCCTGCGCACCTGTGTGATAGACGTTGCTCGCATAATAGGGCAGCAGCGCGCGCGGCGAGCCGAAGAAGGTGGCGCAGAAGTCGAGCGAGAGCGCCGCCAGGATGATGGGGTGTGCCCGCAGGAAGCGCCAGCCCTCGGCGAACGCCTCCAGCCCCACCTGCGCGCGCTTCTCCGCCGGCACCAGCGGCACCACCATCAGCAGCAGCGCCGCCACCACGACGAAGTACGAAATGAAGTCGATCCAGTAGGTGTTCGCAAGCCCCACCCAGGCGATCACAAAGCCGCCGACGGCGGTGGCGATGATCGTCGTGACCTGCATGCCGACCATGTTGAGCGAAAGCGCGTCGGCAATCTCTTCGCGCCGCACGAGCGTCGGCACGATGGCCTGGCGCGTGGGAAACTCGAACGCCGAGACCGCCGACGAGATCAGCGCAATGGCATAGATCAGCGGGATGTTGATGATGCCCAGGATCGTCGTGATCGCCAGCGCCGCCGAGGTCGCCGCCAACGAGACGTTGATGATCATCAGCATCTTGCGGCGATCCAGCGCGTCGGCGAAGACGCCGCCGACGATCGAGAGCACCAGCCGCGGGATCGCCTGCACCAGGCCGAGCGTGCCGACGGCGACGTTGGAGTGCGAGATGACGAAGATCTGCCACAGCAGCGCCACCGCGCGAATCTGCGTGCCGCCCGACGAGATCAACTGGCCCCAGAAGAGCAGCGCATAGTCGCGATTGCGCAACACATGCCACGAGCCGGCGTGCCGTGTGGCCTGACCCGCGGATGGTGACGGCGGAGCAGCGACGGCACCCAACTCCGCTCCCTGCTCCGCGATCCCCGCGTCAAACGCCTCGTCCGGCGTCGGCTCCGTCTTCATGGGATGTCGTGTAGCTCACTCTCCGCACTTGTGCTGGCACATTCCCCATGCGGCCGTAAGGCGGCTCCGGCGACACAAGCCGCCGATGTGCAGGGCGGAAACCATGATAGCATGTCGCGGCCATATCGCGATATGGCGGCATGGCGGCATGACGGCATGACGGCATGACGGCATGACGGCGTGACGGTGCGATGGGAGCGCGAGAGTGGGAGGCGCGACGCTCCAGGGTGCGCTAGGATGCTCCCGCCAGCGGCCGGCCGTACTCTTCGGGGCGCGGCTCGCCCAACCCGCTGGGCGTGGACGGCACCGGGCCGGAGGGACCGCGCGAGCCAATCTCGCGACGAACCTCGATGTAGCGCATGATGCGGTCGCGGGTCACGATGCCCACGATCTGCCCGTTCTGCACCACCGGCACCTGATTGACGTCGTTCTGCGCCATCAGCGGCAGCACGTCGTTGAGGCTCTGGGTCGGCGATACGACGTGCAGGCGCTGCACCGGCACCATCGCCTGCGCCACCCGCTCCTGTGTCCACTGGTTCTGCGGTATCTGGCGCAGATCGGCCAGCGTGACCAGCCCGCGCAGGGCGCCGTTCTCGATCACCATCGCCGAACGCACGCCGTGATTGAGGACGTAGTCATCCACGAACTGGTGCACCGTGATGTCGCCCGGCACTGTCACCGGCGTGCGGTTCATCACGTCGGCCACCGTGACCCCCTTGAGCAGCGATTGCAGCATGACCTGCGTGTTGGCCGTGCGTGCCGCCTGCCACAGGAACCAGCCGATGAAGGCGAACCAGATGCCATTCAGGAAGCCGCCACCGACGAAGAACATCTCGAAGACGCCGAAGAGGATGAAGACCACGGCGATCACTTCGCCGATCCGCGTTGCCCAGCGCGTCGCCGTCTTGAGGCTGCCGGTGATGCCCCAGATGATCGAGCGCAGCACGCGGCCGCCGTCCAGCGGGAACCCAGGGATCAGATTGAAGACGCCCAGCAGCAGATTGGCAACGCCCAGGTAGCTGAGGATCGCCGCCAGGAAGGTGCTGACTGGCAACAGCAGCGCGCCCAGGATGAACGCGATGATACCGATCACGATACTGGTGAGCGGGCCGACGATGGCGATCAGGAACTCGGTGCCGGCATTGGGCGGCTCGCGCTCGATGTTGGAGACGCCGCCAAAGATAAAGAGGGTGATGCTCTTGACCGGCACGCCGCGCGAGCGCGCCATCAGCGAGTGGGCCAGCTCGTGGACCAGCACCGAGACGAAGAGCAGGATCGCGGCGATCAGCCCGGCGATCCAGTACACGGCGGGCGACCAGCCACGATAGATCACCGGGAACCAGCCCGTTGCCAGCGAGACGGTCAGCAGCACCAGGATGATGAGCCAGCTCCAGTTGATGTCAATGCTGATGCCGGCGATTTTGCCGACGTGAATCGATCCGGACATGACGACCACACTCCTTACCAGCCAAGCGAGAATGGGTTCGCAGGGGATGAGATGCTTGGCTTGGGACGCACAATCCCTGCCAACCTCCTCCCGCCTTGCAGCGCTCGTCAGGAGCCGGCGGCTGAAGCTGCGGCGAGGGACGTGCCGCTTCATGGCGTCCTGCCCGGCTAAACATCCCGCACCATCTCGACGAACTCGTATGCCTTGCCGCCCACCCAGCGCTCGAAGGTGTGCGTGGCGACAAACCCCGCCCGCTCGTAGACGCGGATCGCGCGCTCGTTGAAGCGCGCCACATCCAGGCGGAAGCTCTCCGGTGCGAGCTGCTGGCGGGCGAATTCCAGCCCCGCCTCCAGGAACTCCCGTCCCGCGCCGTGGCCTGTCAGGTCCGGCCGCATCCCCAGGCCGATCTCGACTGTCGATCCGCGCGGCACGAAGCTGAAGATTCCCATAAGCTCGCCCCGCGGCCCCAACACCGCATAGTAGATCGTGCGTCCAAACAGCCGCAACCCCACCTGCGCCAGCCAGACCAGCAGCATCTCGCGCAGCGTGCCGTTGTAGAAGGCGTAGGCGCCGGGGTAGCGCCAGCGGGCCACCGCTGCCGCGTCGCGCCCGCGCAGCGGCACGAATCGGTAGCCCACAGCCGTCACTCCCTCGCGCTCCTGGCCAAAAGATGTCGTCTCCGCGATGTCGCCTACGCATCGTAGCACGCTTCTCGCACAGACTGGGCCGTGTCACACTTGCCGCCCGCGCGCGACTTCTCCGATAAGGTGGCCGCGCCGTAACGATTTGGCATCCGGCGTATGCCGCACATGCAGCCGCAGCCGCGCGTTGTACGGAGTGAGACGTGAGAGGGGGACGAGCGGATGATCGAGCGCGCAGTCTGGGGGCGGACGGCGATCGGCTGGCAGGGCAGTTGGTGGGGCGCGATCCGGCATGCTGTGTCATGGCTTGGCAGCGTCGTCGCTGCGCTTTCGCACGCCCAGGACGCAGATTCCGCTCCGCGCCGCAAGGATGTGGACGCACCCGCGTCCCCGGCCGCCGCGACGCGAGGAAGCGATCCCCACGCCGGGGTCGCCGCCCTCTACGAGCTGCATGCGCGTGCCGTGCTCGGCTACCTCTGTGCGCGACTACCCACGCTCGACGACGCCGAGGATGCGCTTGCCGAAGTCTTCCTCGCCGCGCTCGCCCAATGCGCCACCGGTCAGGCGCCCGGCCTCGGCTGGCTGCTCACGGTCGCCCGACGCCGCGCCGCCGACTTCTACCGCCGACGCCACGCAGCCCAGGCGCTGACCGCCGCGATGGCCGCCCGCATGGCAACCGGCGGAGATGGCCTCGAAGACGCCGCGCTACGCGCGGAGATGGTGCGCGAGGCGCTGCTGCGGGTGGCCGCCCTGCCCGACGACCAGCGGGATGCCCTGGCGCTGCGCTTCGCCGCCGGGCTGCGCGCTCCACAGATCGCCACGGTGCTGGGCAAGAGCGACGAGGCGACTCGCGCGCTGCTTTCGCGCGCCCTGCGGCGCCTGCGGAAGGAGCTAGCCGGATGAGTCCCTCTGACGACGACCTCAGCTTCGCGGGTGAAGCCCTCGACCCCTTCGCGCCGCCCCGGGTAGATGACACAATCGCCGCGGTGCTGCTCGACCGTCAGGCCGCGAGCGGCAGTCCGGAAGGGCGGCTTGTGCTGGCGCTCGCCGCCGATCACGCGCTGCCCCCCGGCTCCGATGCGGTCCTCGAGCGCGTGCGCGTCCGACTCGCCTCAGCTCCCCTGACCCCAGATACTCTGGAGACAGCCGCTCGCGAGGCCGACGCCCCCCATCCACCGGATCGCCGACACGTGTCACGGCCGATCACGCGCACACAGAACGCTTTCCGGGCGCTCGCCGCCGTGCTGCTGGTGGCGCTGCTCGCCGGTGGCTTTGCGCTGGCGCTGCACGGCCGGCAGGTCACGGTGACGCACACGCCGCACTGGGTGGACGTCAGCATCACCCACGCTCGCACCACCCGGCCGCTCGATTTCACGCCCGGCCACGCTATCTCGTACGCCGTCGCGGAGGCCGGCGGCATCATCTATGCGTGCGGCGGTATGTCGCTCTGGTACAGCACTGATGGCGGCGCGACCTATGTGCCCTTCACGCCCGCGCCGCCCCCCGGCACGATGGATGGCATGTGTACGCTGGGCACCGTGCGTGGGCTGCCCGGCGTGTTCGTCAGTGATCAGGTCCCTGGCGCCTTTCGCATCAGCTACGGCGAGCCTGGCGGCGCATGGCGCACGCTGGGCCTACCCGGCGCGGTCCACGCCGCCGCGGTGGACCCTGGCGCCACGCTCCCGGTGCTCGCCGTGCCGCCGGGGCAGGATCACCAGGACATCGGCTCGGCGTTCTTCTTCCCTGGGCCGCTCGGCGGTCATCTCGCACAGTACGCCGGCCAGTGGCTCTTCGCCATCGTCTCGGCCTCGCTCTCGACACCCCAGCCCGGGACCCCCAGCTCGGCGCTGATTGCTACGCGCGATTTCGGCAAGACGTGGGTGTGGCTCGACGCGACGCTCTTCGCTCAATCCCACCAGGAGTGCTTGAGCTTCGTCGTCACGACGTCCAATCCCTCCGCGCTCGCCTGCATGACCGACGATCCTGATGTCTTGCCGCGCACAACCGGGCTGGCCGAGACGTCCGACTTCGGTCAGACGTGGCAGCGATCCGAGAGTCTCGTGTCGCCCGCGCCGGTGGCCCTTGTCGGAGCCACTGATACGAGCATTACGTTTGTGCGCTACGAGCAGGGGGTTGCGCGGCTTGCGCGCTACGATCACCCGGCCGCAGGGAGTTGGTCCGTGGTCGCTACACTGCCCGATTGGGTGCCGCTTCAGCCCTTCGGCACCGCGCCGCCCACGGCCCTGATGTCCGACGGCACCCTCTACCAGCCGTACGCGCGCGGCAGCACCGGCGCCGTCTCCGTTGGGCTGGATGTTGTGCCGCCGGGCGCCTCGCACGTCACTCAGGTCGCTCCGGCCGTGACCCTGCGGGCGAAAGGCCTGACGCCGACGCTCGCTTTCGGCAACCTCGACGGCGCCGCGTCCGCACTCTACCTCGGCGCCGGCGATGCTCTCAGCAGTGACGCCATCTCGCCGCTCTACCGTCTCGCGCTGCCGGAACTGACCTCTACGCCGCCGCGGCCGCAGTGGACCGCCGTCGTCCAGTTCCCGACCGTCCCGGCGCCTGCCACGCCACATCCAGGCGCCGAGTGCGCGAGCGACCCCGTTACGACCGCCGCGATCCAGCCAGGCGGCCTGGGCGCGCTCGCCTCGACCTTCCCGCCGCGCTGGGGCGGCGATGCCGGTGTCGCGTCGGGCACGACGTATTTCGGACGCTACCAGGATACGGGACTGCCGATCGTGGGCGTGCCCTCGACGGCGCTCGGCCAGGGCGCGCGGGTGCCGAATCTGGCGTACCACGTGGACTCCACCGCGCACGTCACGCTGGCGCAGGCGCAGGCCATCGCCGCCACGATCCTGCCCGCGGACGTCCATGCGATTTCCAACGGCTTCGGCACCCCACTTCCGGGCAGCAAGAGCGCCAACACTTACACCTATTGCAGCGCCGCGTTCTGGGCCGCCTTCCCGCCGGGCACGCCGAACTTTACCCACGGTGAGCTGGCCGTCGCCTACAACCTGCGCTCCGATGGGTCGGTGGACTCGATTGACTTCAGCCCCGCGATCATCGGTTGATGGCTGATAGCGCATGGCGCATGGCGCATGGCGCATGGCGCATGGCGCATGAGGGCGCAATCGTGTATCCTCACCAGCAGGGACGGCACGGGTCGCCGCCCCCAGCAGGAGGCGCCATGAGCAGCGGTCAGCATCAGCTCGCGGACGGCGCGCCGGTCTACGACGAGAACGGCATACGCGTCGGCACCCTCAATCTGCGTGAGACCGCCGATTACCTGGTGATCGAGCCGGAGGGCGGGGGAGCACCGCTCTTCGTGCCACTCAGCGCCGTCGGTCGCAGCGACACCAGCGGCATCTACCTGGACATGACGGCGGATGAGCTGAGCAACCCGGCCTGGCAGCAGCCGCCGGTGCCTGACGACGGCCAGGAGTGAGGAGCAGGGCGTATGACAGAGCAGAGATCGTTTCAGGAGCAGCTTGCGGCGTTGGGCTTCGAGCACTGCTGGGGCTGCGGCGTCGCCAACGAGCACGGCCTGCGCCTCAAGAGCTACTGGGATGGTGAGCTTGAGGGCGCGGGTGCGGACGGCGAGGCGATCTGCGTCTGGCAGCCACAGCCCTACCACATCGCCGCGCCCGGCATCGTCAGCGGCGGTATCCTCGCCACGCTGATCGATTGCCACTGCGCCGCCACTGCCTGTGCCGACGCCTACCGCGGCGCCGGGCGCGCGATCGAGCCCGGCGGCGAGCCGCTGGTCTACCTCACCGCGCAGCTCGACGTGCGCTACCTGCGCCCCACGCCCGCGGAGGGTCCGCTCACCTTGCGCGCTCGCGTGGTCGAGCGCAACGAGCGTCGCACCACGGTCGCATGCTCGGTGATGGGCGCGTCGGGGGTCGAGAGCGCACGGGGCACCGTCGTCTGCGCGCGCCCGCGCTTCGCTCCCTGACGCCGCCCGCCCGCGCCTGCTATAATGAGGTCCAGTGCGCGTGGGCGAGCGCCGCGGTGGGCCATATGCCGCGCAACCGGGCAAAACGGCTGCCAGGAGCGCCGCCACCTGCCTTCGCGCCTCCATCCTGCGGCTGAAATTCCCTGTTGCGATTCCAAAGCGAGGCGACACCACGCATGCCAGCGCAGCTCCAGATTGCGATTGACGGCGCGGCGGGTACGGGCAAGAGCACGATCGGCGAGCACCTCGCGCGCCGCATCGGCGCGCTCTTCGTAGACACCGGTGCCTTCTACCGCACCCTTGCCTACCTCGCCCTGCATGCCGGCATCAATCCCGACGACGCCGCGGCGCTCGGCCGCCTCGCCCGTGAGATGGACATCCAGATCGTCCCGCCGGCAGCCGGTAGCGGGCGGCAATATACGGTGCTGGTGGATGGCGCGGACGTGACGCCCCAGCTCCGCTCGCCAGAGGTCGAGGCGCTCGTCTCGCGCGTCTCGCGCCATCCTGAGGTCCGCGCGGTG
>DASVAA010000217.1:0-6517 GCA_036376595.1 Ktedonobacterales bacterium
GTCTCCTCATGTCACGTCCTCCCCTCCCCACCGTCTGTTGTGCCCACTGTCACCGTATCGCGCTTGCCTCACAGCGTGGTCTCGAACTGGCTTGGCTCCTCCAGCACACTTACCCGTCACGTCACGCCCACAGCCGGCACGCATTTCTGCCCGGCCAGGTCTGATGCGCCGCTTCCCTTCCGCCTCGCTCGGCTTACGCCACACCGCAGCCGTCACTTCAGCCGCCCGCCTGTGCGACGACGTGACTGGGAAATGCAACAGTCTCCCAGCCACTGCCGTCCTCGTATCGCCCGCATGGCGCCGTGCGCCAACGCGCGTGAAACGCGTGCATGGGCCGAGCAATCCCGACAGACATCCAGGGCCAGCCGCCGGGCTAGTCGATCCTGGGGTCTATGACAATGCGGTTCTCGACGGCGGTGATACCTGGCGCGCCCAGCACCGTGCGCTCCGCGGCGCGCCGCTCCAGATGCGAGCGTACTGTGCCTTTCAGCACCGCCACGCCGCCCTCGATTTCGACCCGAATGTGCTCCGCGTCCACTTCGGCGCTGCGCATCAGCGCCCGCTCGATCTGACGGTGCAGATCGGCTGTGACCGGGTGCGACGTCACGCCGATCCGGTTGGTAATCCCTCGTACGCCCGCCACGCGGCGCACCACCCGCTCGGCGGCGTCGCGCTGGAGGTATCGCTCCACCTCACCTTTGAGGGTGACCCAGCCGTCGCTCACGCTGACCTCGAGCAGATCCGCTGGGATAGCGGCATCCCAGGCCAGCGCGCTAAGGGTGGCGCGGGCGATGTCCTCATCCGTCCGCTCTGCGAACGCGGGCAGCCGCACGGTGAGTTCATTGACTACCGCCCGGACGCTACGCACGCGGTGGGTCGCTTCCTGCGCCGCCATCCGCGCCAGATAGCTGCTGACACTGCCACTCAACGTGACGATGCCGTCGTGAACGGCAACGCCAATCTCACTGGGAAGGACGTGTCCATCCCAGGCGAGCTCGTCCAGCACCTGCTGCTGCAGTTCTACGTCCGTCGGCGCCAGCGCTGGCGCCATTGTCCTTGTGCTCGTCGTGTCCATAGGGGCGACCTCCTCTGCTTCAAGCGGCGTCACCCCGTGCCGAGTCATGCTCACACGAGCTGGAGTGTCGCGAGCAACAGCGTCGGGGCTGATCCGCCGATCTCAAGTATCCGGCGGCCATCTCCCAGGGGTATCACAGATGGCCTCACGCGCGTCAACGTGTCAACTCAACGGCCGGGCACCGCGGGACGAACGCGCAATCCAGTCACAGGGAGAGCTTTTGAGACATTTTGTGCGCGAGGTGTGAGACAGGTGTGAGAACGGTGACCGCGACTGTGACGGCGACGTGTGACAACATGGCTACACTCCCTGCCGTGGCAGGCTGTGGGCAGCCGACGTGCATGCACGCGGCCCGCGGCACCAATGGGGAAAGCGAGGTAGTTCGTATGCCTATGCCTATGTGGGGATACTATTCCGCCGGCTATGGCTGGGCGGGCTTCTTCTGGATGGCGCTGAGCGCGGCCTTCTGGCTGGCGCTGCTGGGTCTGCTGGCGTGGGCGCTCCTGCGCTGGCTGGGTCGCGGTCAGGTGCGCGGCACGCCATCATCGCCACCATCCCCGCCACCGGCATCGGCGCTCGATGTACTTCAGCAGCGCTACGCCCGCGGCGAGCTTGACGAGCCAACTTATCTGCACATGCGCGAGCAGCTCGAAGCGCCAGAAACGCAGCCACGGGAACCAGCAGGCGCAGCCCACTGATGCTGAGGAGCCCCTCAAGGGGGGACAGGGCGCGGCGGATGTGCTCGTGCGCGCGGCTACAGACCGGAGCCGGACGGTGCCGGCAGGCCAACTCCATGGTCGTAGACCAGCGATCCGCCGAGATAGCCGGTGACGCCCAGCAGAATGATACCGACGACGCTCAAGGCCACATACAGCGCGACGACGGACCGCGGCAGCGGCCGCCCGTAGAGAATGGGCACCGCCATCTCGAGCCGTGTACCGGCGACAGCGACGGCCGGCAGCGGCACTGGCGACGCACTGGCTAGCCAGCACAGCACGCGCGGCAACAGCCAGAACAGCCGCAGCGCCAGCAGGGTCCCGAACAGCACCGTGGTGAGCACCGCACAGACTTTGTGCAGATGCAGGATGCTGCCGGCCAGCGCGGCGCTGACGTCGTGCTCGCTGATCCAGCCAGAAAGCAGGGCCGCACCGGCGCCCGGCACACCGAAGATGAGCGTCCAGGTCGCGGTCGTGGTCAAGCCCGCGCGGCGTAAGAAGACTGCGGCGATATCGCACGCGACGCTGACGATCAGCAGCGCGATGGGGAAGTGGACGATGATCGGATGCAGCTCGGCAAGGCGGATGGTCGGCATCGGCAGTCTTCCTCGTAGTCTCGGCCCGGCGACAGGTCGCGGGCGAGCGTGAGCGTTTCTCCAGTGCTGAGAGCGAGGTGGGTTGCGCTAGCTGTTGAGCGTGATGGCCCCGGTGGTGTTGTTGACCGTTATCGGCACGCTGGTGAGCGGCGTATCGGTCGGCCCCTGGACGACCGCGGCACTGTGCGCCGGGTCGAACTCGGCCCCGTGGCACGGGCAGATCAGCAGCTGGCTGCTAGGGTCGTACTGGACCGGACAGCCCGCGTGCGTGCAGGTGGCGTCGAAGGCGACGAAATTGCCGGCCTGCGTGCGCACCAGCACACCGGGGTCTTGATTCGAAGGGATGGTGAAGCTCACCGCGCTGTTGGGGGCAATCTGGCTCACCTCACCGATCGCATTCGACGGAGCAGCGGGCGTATTGGTCCCGCTCGCTGCGGGGGTGGATGAGGTGCTGCCGGCCGGCGTCGAACCGGCGCTCTGTGTCGAAGGGGGCGCGGCTGGCGATGGAGAAGGGAAGAGCACCGAGCGCAGCCACACCAGCACGAGCATGCCCCCACCGCCCAGCGCGGCCCCGCGCAGCAGCTCGCGGCGGGCAAGTGTCCTGCTGCCGCGCCCGCGAGAGCGGTTGCCAACCGCGGGACTGCCTCGGGCTGGGCGCCGAACGGGGCGTGGCGCCGCACTTGACACCGCTTGAGCTGACTGCGCCGTGAGGGTTGCGGTGTGGCCGGCTTCCGTGGAGACGCCGAGCACGAGCGCCAGCACCCGCGCCGCCGTCGCCCGACGGGCCGGATTGAGAGTCGCGACGGCGCGTGCGGCGAGGCGGGCGTCGAGCCTGGGCCACACCCAGCCGGCGGCCGGTCCCGCGAGCAGCAGCGTGATCCAGCCGAAGACGAAGACGATATCGGCTCCGTAGAAATAGGGAGTGATACGCCAGCTCGCCGAGAGGAAGAAGGTCAGGCTCAGCAGCAATCCGAACACGGCGGCCGGACGCATCAGCAGGCCAATCAGGGTGCCAAGGCCGATGGCCAGCTCGCCGTAGGCGACCAGCGCGCCGAAGAGGACGGCGTGCGGTTGGGCGACATGCAGCAAGAAGCCCTGGAGGGGCGTGCCATGCGCGAAGGCTGCGATCTGCGTGCCGATGTAGGTCGGTGTGCCCTGCCGAAAATAGTGGGGATCGGTCAGCTTCTGCAGGCCGGCATAGACGAAGGTCACGCCCAGGAACAGGCGCAGCGGCAACAATACCCAGGCCGGAACCACCGTCCTGCCCAATGATGAGAGTATGCCTGTACGGAGATCGGTACGCTCTCCCCCGGGAGCATGTTGCCGCTGGATCGGCGCGAGGATTGGCGGTGGCGCCGCCGGTTGAGGAGCTGACGCAGCCGGAACCTGCGCTTGCGAAGGTGTGCGCATCTGCGCCGGCGCTTGCGCGGGCGTTGCGGCACGTGATGAGGTTGATGCCGCCCGGCGGCGCGGCGCTGGGCGAGTGCTCGATGGCGGGACTGGCTTCATAGCGAGCTGGCTCGTTTCACACGTTCTGAATATTCGCGACAAGGTTGGGAGCGGCACCGCCGCAGCGTCGTCAGGGGCGTGCCGGTGGTCGTGCGCGCGGGTGCCGCGGCGCCGCATGGCGCGGCACGGCGGGGCATGGTGCGGCATGGCCAGCTCAGGATACCAGTGAAACCTGAAAGTTGGCTGGAAACGCTGTGAGATGTGCTTCATAAAGGCGGGATTGAGGATGGTGACGCCAGCCTGAGTGATAGAATGTGGCGGAGTATCAGCACGTCGAGCACGAGGTGCTCGTGTCCGCCCAGGGGAGCGTGTATGCAGCGCCTTCTGCTCATCGAAGACGACCGTCGCCTTGCGCGCAGCTACCAGCGCAATCTCGAGGCAGAGGGCTACTTCGTGCAAGTCATCAACGACGGCGATACCGCGTATGAGACGGTGCGCGCGAGGCCCGAGCGGTTCGATGCGCTGATCCTCGACGTGCTGCTGCCTGGCCGCGATGGCGTGACGCTGTGTCGCGACCTACGCCAGGCGGGCGTCGAGGTGCCGATCGTGCTGCTGACAGCGCTGGACCAGACGGAAGAGAAGGTTGCGGGCCTCGACGCGGGCGCCGACGACTATATCACCAAGCCCTTCCCGTTCGCCGAGCTGCTCGCGCGCCTGCGTGCGCTGAGCCGCCGGCCGATCGCCTTCGAGCCGCGTGCCAACGCGGCCCGGCTGGAGGTTGGCGATCTCGTGATTGACGTTCCCCGCCACGAGATTAGCCGCGCCGGTCTGCCGATCCACCTCACCCTGACCGAGTTCACGCTGCTGGAGCTGCTCGCGCGCAACGCCGGCCTGGTGCTGACACGTGACCGGCTCAGCGACGAGATATGGCCCGATGGCACCGAGGCGGGCAGCAACGTGCTCGAATCCTACATTCACTTCCTGCGCGATAAGATCGACCGCGACCACGACCACAAGCTCATTCAGACCGTCCGCGGCGTGGGCTACTGCCTGCGCCTTCCGGGTCGCGACGCCGCCATCGCGCGCCTGCCTGGTGGCACGAGTGGGATGCGCCGGGAGGGAGACGCCGATGGCGGGCAGTGAGGCGACGACCAGCGCGACCGGAGTGGAGCGCCAAGTGAACTTCCGCCCGCGCACGACTCACTCGTCGCGATCCAACCGGCCACGAACGCGGCTCGCCTCGCCATTCGCCGCCACACGCCGCCGGCTCGTCGCCATCAACCTTGCCGTGGTGACGGCGATTCTTGCGGTGATGGCGGTGGCGGTCTACGTGGCCGATGCCCATGCGATGGACCAGCAGATCGATCAGGAGCTTGTGGCCCGTGTGAGCCGCGACGGCGCGAGCGATGTCCTTGCTGTGCTGGCGACTCGATCCACTGCCCCGTCCGCCACATCCATCTCGCGGTCAGCGCCGGCCAACGGCGCCGGAGAGCATGGCTCAGCCGATGGGGTGGATGCTGGCGAGCGCTACGAACCCAGCAGCCCGAACGTCTTTGTCATCGGCCTGGATAACCACGGGACCGTGATCTACGATCCGGGCCACGTCGTCGCCGCGACGATGGCGGCCGCCCAAACCACCCATCTGCCGGATCTGACCGCCGTCCGACCGGTGCTTGGGAGCGGCAGCGCCAGCACGCTCGTGACCGTAGGCGACGAGCCGCACGCCTATCGGCTCTACAGCGTGTCACTTACCCAGCATGGGCGGATCGTCGGCGCCCTGCAGGTGGGGATGTCGCTCGACGCGCGCGAGCGCCAGCTCCACGATCTGCTGGTCACGCTGGCATTGGTGGGCCTGGCAGTGATGCTGATCACGGCACTGGCGAGCGTCTATCTTGCCGAGCGGGCATTGGACCCTACCCGCCGGGCGTTCGAGCACCAACGCCAGTTCGCCGCGGCGGCCTCGCACGAGCTGCGCACCCCACTGGCCTTCGTCCGCTCGCAGGGCGATCTCGTGCTGCGCCAGCTTGCCCGTTCTTCAAGTCCGGAGAGTCATGCGCTGACCGAAGACATGCGCGAGCTGGTGGATGAAGTGGATTACATGGCCCGGCTGGTGCGCGATCTGCTGGTGCTCGCCCGCGACGCGCATGCTCCACACGATGTCCATGTGCAGTTGTGGCAAAGCGTCGATCTGGGGGCGCTGGCGGCCGACGTCGTGGAGCGGATGCGCTCGCTGGCCGCGGAACATGAAGTGGCGCTAGCCGTGGCGGCGGACCTGCCGGACGACCATGACGACGGGGTGAAGGCTCTTGCAGTGCGCGGGGATAGCGACCGGCTGCGCCAACTGCTGCTGATTCTGGTCGAGAACGCGATCAAATACACCCCGGCCGGCGGCCGTGTCGAGGTCAGCGTGGGCGCAAAGGCCGGCGGAGGTCTGCTGTTCAGTCATCTCGGCCATGCCCCACAGGCGGAGATAGAGGTGCGCGACACTGGCGTTGGAATCTCCTCCGAGCATCTCGAGGAGATCTTTGCGCCGTTCCATCAGGCAGACCCGATGCGCACCGTACGCTCACCGATGGAGCATCGCGGCGCTGGGCTGGGGTTGGCGCTGGCGCGGTGGATCGTCGACGCGCACGGCGGCTCGATCACCGTGGAAAGCGCGGACGGGCAGGGGAGCGCCTTCC
>DASVAA010000218.1:0-29654 GCA_036376595.1 Ktedonobacterales bacterium
GGTGGTGCTCGTCTTCATGGCCGCGATGGTACCATGCCGGCGTGCGACTATCCGCCAATAGTCCTACCCGCCTGCTACAGCACGCGCCCGCCCGCGATGCTCCACTGCTGGCGCACCCACCAGGTCGCCTCGTAGCAGCGGTACTCGCTGCCGGCGACGTGCTCGTAGCATAGGCCGCGGCCGGGGCGGGGCTCGCTCTCTACCACCGTGGCGACGGTGCCGCCGAGCCGGGCGTGGCGCGCCAGCGCGGACCACAGCGCGTCGCGGATATTCAGGATCTGCTGCTCGGCGACGTACCAGTCGGGGCGCGGGTCCACGAAGACCTGCACGCGCGCCTCGAATTCGGCCTCGGCGCGGCCCGGCGAGCCGATCAGCGCAGCGGTCTCGCTCTCCGGCGGGATCCAGATGCAGCATTGCGGCAGATAGGCGTCCTTGAAGTCTTTGGGGCGGCCGGCGAAGACGGCGCTGGCGACGCCGTAGCGCGCCACGTCGGTGGTGCTGAGCGCGGCGAAGGGGCTGGCGCCGCCCACCAGGCACTCGGTCAGCACGATAGACTGCATCGCCTGGAGCGCGGCGAAGGTGGCGGGCTGCGACGGCAGGCCGAGGCCCGACGGCGGCAATGGTGCGGGCATGGTGCATCACCCTCCTACCACGCGCTGGCAGAGCGCCTCTTGATGGTCGCTGGCGAACGTCTCGACCGCGCCCGCGACTCGATACTTGGCGAGCTGGCCAGTCTCAGGGTCGGTGTTGCGCTCGTCGAAGAGCACGTCGCGCCGCTGGATGGGCACGCTCGGCACGCCCTGTGTAGTGTAGATCCAGAAGATGTCGTAGGGCCGCGCGCCTTCGAGGTCGAGGCGTTCGAGGTCGTCGGGCGCCGCCTGCTCGATCTGCACGGCGATGCCGCGGAGCTGCACCGTGCCCTCTGGGCGCTCCAATCGAACGGTGGTGAAGATCATCGTCACATCCCCCGCTCGCGGTACGGCGCCAGCGCCGCCTTGGCCTGCATCAGCAGCAGCGAGTCGCCGGTCTCGTCGCCACGCAGCCGTGCCTGGACCTCGTACTTGCCCAGCTTCAGCGAGGCCGCGCCGGTTGGGTTGCGCCGCTCGGCCAATAGCTCGCTCGTCACCCACACGCACGCCTGCTGCATGTCGTAGGGCACCGCGCCGATCGGGATGCCCCCGATGTAGGTCAGCGTCGCCCATTGGCGGCGCGAGCGTGAGAGGCCAGAGGTCTCCAGCACGAGCACCTGACCCGGCGACGGCGACGCGCTCAGCAGATACGCCACCTCCACCAGCCGCCCGCCAGAGGCCCGCTCGGCCTGCGTCGCGTCGAGCGCCAGCGTCTGCCCCGCGCCCAGGTCAATCGCCAGCGCCGAAACGGACTGCACCGGCCAGTGGCCGGGGCGAATCACCAGTACGCCGTCCCTTTCCAGCACCGCGCGAATGCCCGGCATGCCCCAGCGCTCCGACCGTGCGACGGCATAGAGCGAGCGATCGGTGGCGAGGCTGCCATGCGCGCAGTAGCCCTCGATCCATGCGCTGGCCCGCAGGATCAGCTCGGCCAGCGCCCCCGCCGTTCCTGCCTGGCTTGCCGAGACGGCTGCCGCGTGCGCAAAGAGCGCCCCCGGCGCGGCGAGCGTGAGGTGCGTGCCATCCGGCGCGCCCGTCACCTGCACCACCTCGGAGTACGGCCCATCCAGCAGCCACAACGGACCCGCCACCCAGCCCGCCGAGGCCGCGACCGGCAGCGTGGTGGCGCCGTCAGCCGCGCCCCCGGCGCCAAGCGTGGTGTTCAGTCCCAGCAGCGACGCCGTCTCCTGGTTGGTCGCCGCGCGCAGATAGGCGGGCACGTCAATGTACGCGCCCGCGCCGAGTGTCGTCGCCATGCGTCCTTCGCCCCCTCCGCTGCCTCCGGCGCACTCCTCTCGCGCCGATCCGGCACCGCAAGCGTAGAACGCATGTTCGAGTTATTCAAGCCTACAGTTCGCCACAGGGACAAAGTGGTGTCCGCATCTGAGGGGAGTTGGCCGCGACTGACCGGAAACACTCGCTACGCCGTGTACGTCGGGCGCCGATTGTGGCGCGCGATGTCGATCACCTTGACGATGCCCCAGGCGAGCAGCGCGTACACGATCATCGCCAGGATCGTCGAAAGCTCCAGCACGCTGCCATTGCTCTGCGGCGTGGGAAAGACTCCCTCGAACAGCGCAACGAATGGGAACGTGATGCCGTAGATCAGGCTCGTGAAGCCAGCGTTGGGGTTGGCGGCCAGCAGCTTGAGCACCAGCCGGATCAGCAGCAGCGTCTCGAGAATGCCCAGGATCAGGTAGATGATCTGCGCCGCACGGTAGCCGTTCGAGACCATCACCGGCCGCGCGGGCTGCACCGGCTGCACGGGTTGGGCGGGCGGCACATACCCCGCACGCTGCACCGGCCCTACCGGCTGCACCGGCTCGGTGGGGTAGTTGGGATCGTCGGCTCGAACGCGCTCCGCCTCGATGGGCGGCATCTCGTCGTTGGAATAGGCCATGATTATCTCCTCCTCGCGCCAGCGCCGCATTGTGGGAACGTCCCCGTGTCGCCGGCAATCCTGCTACCGCACCCGCCGCGCCCCCTGCCTGTCTCGCATGCGGCGCGCGCGATGCCCAGCAGTTCGGGCAATACCGTATGCATCTTGTATGCCACGCCGCATGAAGCGCGGAAACGCGGGAAACCAGCAGCGTTTGCGCGGTTCTGCCGCGCCGTCCTATCGTGTTGAGGGAGCGATGGAGAACGCGGTGGACGCGGAGACGAAGAGAGAGGAACCGCAGAGGACGCAGAGCATGCGGAGGCAAGGGAGAGGAGCAATCGGGTGAAACTGGTCAAGAGCACAGATACACGCACGAGCCGCGACACGCGCAGCAACCTTGTGCGCGTAGGACCACTGGAGCTGGGCGAGCCGGACGTGCGGCGGCTGGCGGCGGGGATGGGCGTCGCGATCGTGGCCTTCGGTGCGGCGCCGCTGCTCGCTCCGCGTGGCTTCGCGCGGATCTTCGGCCTCACGCCGTCTGGTCCCGGCGAGACCTCGGTCGTGCGCTCGGTGGGGCTGCGCGATGTGGTGATGGGCCTGGGCCTGTGGAGCGCGGCGGCGCACGGCGGCCGCTACGCGCCGTTGCTGCTGGGACGCCTGCTCACCGATGGCGGCGACGCTGTCGCCGTGGGCATCGCCGCGGTCCAGGGTGCGCGCCGTCCGCGCTTCGTCGCCCTGGGCGGTCTGGCGCTCGCCGCCACGCTGGCCGACGCGGCGCTCTACTGGCTCGCGCGTAAAGTCTAAGCGCCCCTACCCCTACCAACACGCTACCATCGCCCATGCTTTGTAACGTCCTCTGCGTCCTCTGCGTCCTCTGCGTCCTCTGCGGTTGCTCTCTCCTCCTCATTCTGCCCTCCGTTTCCTCTGTTCCCTCTGTGGTGAAACTCTCTCCTTCGCGTCCTTCGCGCGTGCTTCGCGTCCCCCCGCGTTCTCCGCCAACCTCCATCGCCGGACATTCGCCGCCATATCCCGCCATCGGCGGACGCCACTTTGGCACACCGTGCCCACGCTGCCTTGCGTGATAAGAACCGATGTTCTACACTCGCCGCCATCGTAGGGGCGCATGGCGTGCGCCCATCGCTCGGCAACACCCCAAGGAGGCGTACCCCTATGGCGGCGACCATCTTTCGCCTTGGCTGGACCAATCCCCTCACCGATAGCTTCGGCGCGCACCCCACGCTGGGCGCCGTGCTCGACCTCAACGACGGCGTCACCTTCACCCTCGCCACCCCCGACGCCGTGGAGCTGCCGCCCCCGCCGCGCACCGTCGTCGCCGCCGGCAATCCGCGCACCATCGGCGAGCGCGCCACGCGGGCCATCTATCGGCACAATCGCGAGGTCGTCGCCCGTGTGCTGGTCGGCCCGATGGCCTCCTACGCCGACCTCGCCGCCAACATCCGCACGCTCGTCGCCTGGCTCGCCGCCCCGCCCGCCGTGCCCTTCAGCATCCAGTACCAGCCGCCGGGCGCCGCCGCACCCGTCTACCTCGACGTGGCGGCCGCCGCGCACGATCTGCCCGACGACGAGGCGCAGTGGCTGCGCTTGCAGCTCGAGCCGGCGGAGATCGTCTTCGTCGTGCGGCCGGGACTGCGCGGCGATCGGGTCACGCTCTCGAACCTGGTACCCAACCCCGGCTTCGAGGCGCCCAGCGGTCCCGGCGTGGTTGCCTTCGCCGATCCACTCGCGACGTCGAGTGCCTATAGCGTCGTCTCCGGCTCCGCCCCATCCCTCAATCCCGCGCAGACCTACGTGGACGTGGTGCAGGCGGCGGCCAACGGCGGCGCCAGCCTGCTGCGCTACTACCGCCTCGGCGAGAGCAGCGGTAGCAGCGCCTACGATATCGGCGGCACGGCGCAGACCGGCACGCTCCACGGCGGCCCGCCGCAGGGCGTGGCCGGGGCGATCAACGGCGATACCGACACCTGCTACACCTTCGCCAGCGCCTCGTCGCAGTATGTCTCGCTGCCGGCCGCGGGGCTGCCGAGCGGCAACGGGGCGTTCACCCTCGCGGCGTGGATCAAGTTCAGCGCGAACCCAGCGGCCAACGCGGTGATCGCGGCATTCGGGACCGATGCGGCCAAGAGCCGCGCCCTGCTCTACCTGGCGACCAGCGGTGGCCTGGCGCTCGACGTATCGGGCAGCGCGACCACACCGGGCGCCGCACTGGCGGCGGGAACGTGGCATTTCGTCGCCGGCACCTACGATGGCACCACGCTGCGCGCCTACCTGGACGGCGCGGCCTACGGCACCAGCGCGACGCCAGGAACGCTCAGCCTGGGCGCCACCTATGCCAGCATCGGCAGCGACAACGGCAGCCAGTGGTTCTGGAACGGCCAGCTCGACGAAGTGACGTTCCACAACGCGGCGCTCTCCGCCACGCAGATTGCCGCGATCTACGCCGCCGGGCACAGCGGCGCAAGCGGCACGCTCGCCAACACGGTCAGCCTGCCATCCGGAGCGGTGGTGACGTTCGGCGCGCCCGCGTGGGGCGCGATCAACACCTGGCAGGTGCGCTGGCGCTACGTCAACGGATTGATCGCGCGCTTTCACCTGCATTACACCGACAGCAGCGATAACCTCTTCGCCCAGGTCTACAGCGGCGGCAACGGCCTGGGGCTGTACCACACCATCGCCGGCACGGTCAATACCCTGGCGCAGGCGACGGTGAGCCTGACGCACGAGGCGTGGTACTGGCTCGTGGTGACGCAGTTCCCCAGCGCCCCCGACGACCCGCCGTACGTGCAGGCGACGCTCTACGGCGACGACAATAGCGCGCTCGGTGCGCAGCTCGGCCAGATCGGCGCTGGCGCCGCCGACGCGTTGACCGCACTGGCGGGACGGCCCGCGCTGGCTGCCGCTGGCTCCGGCGCGTTCGTCATCGGTGGTCTGGCTTCCGGCGCGGCCCAGCAGCTCGCGCTCTTCGGCCCCGGCGGCTGGACGTTCTCAGGCGGCAGCGGCAGCGGCACGGCGAGCGGCGCCTGGGAGCAGAGCGCGGCGAACACCCTGCCACAGAACTCGTCCGCCACCAGCACCCCCAACGGCGGACCCGTGACGAGCTACGCCGCGGCGCGCATCGATCTGCCACCGGGCGGGACGGTGAGCGCGGCGCAGTGGAGCCTGCACGCCAGCGGCGTGCCGCTGGCTGGCTCGTCGCTGATGGCCGTTGCGGCGGGCCAGACACTCGGCTGGGCGTTGTGGGCGCGCTCGTCGGGGCTTTCGGCCTCGGCGCAGGTGCAGGTGCTGATCGCCGAGCTGGATGGCGGCGGCAACGTGCTGCGCTCCTCCGCCGTCGCCACGCAGAGCGGCAATCTCGCGGCCTGGACGGCGCTCGGCGGCAGCTACACCACCGGTGCGGGCTGCGTCTACGTAGACCTGTGGCTGCGGGTGAGCGATACCAGCGCGCCAGGCGCCTCGGCGGGCGCAACGGTCTGGTTCGAGAACGCGCAGGTGTGGAACCAGACGGCGACCGGGCAGAGCGCGATGCCCTACTGCGAGCTGCGCTTCCCGCAGTCTCCGGCGCAGCTTGTGGTCAGCGGGCTGCAAGGCGACCTGCCAGCGCCGGCGTATCTGGCCTGCGGCACGTATCTGGCGAGTTGGCCGGCGGGCAGCGGCCTGGGCTTCGCGGTAGGGCGTGGCGCGAACCCATCGGCGACGGCGCGATTGGTGCTGCCCTCCAACGGCTACTATGGCGCCGGAGGCAACCCACTGGCGACGGCGGCGCTCGACTCCGCCGGATACAGCGGCTACGCGGTCGCGGCGACGGCCAATCCGTCGTGGAACCCACGGCCTTTCTCGCTTGCCCCTGCCGACGCGCCCGGCGTCTATCACCTCTTCCAGCGCTTCCAGTCAGCGCAGGCGGCGGGCAATCTGGGCAACGTGCAGTGCCGCGCCAACGTGCTGCAGCGTACCCAGCCCTGGTACGGCTCCTTGAGTGGCAGCGACGAGCTGTGGGACGCCTATGGCCCGTACTCCGCGCCGCTGAGCGCGAGTAATACCTGGACGGTGGTGGACGCCGGGCAGGTGGCAATGCCGCCGGTGCCGCTGGGCGCGCTGACTGACCCGGCGCAGAACGTCCTCTCGCCGTACGCGCAGTGGGTGGATAACACGGCCGGTGGCTCGCTCTGTCGCGCGAGCTGGGCGGCGTTGCTGCCGGTGGACGGCGCGCTGCTGGTGGGCGCGCTCAACAATCCGGCGAACGCGCCCTATGCGGTGGCGGCGCAGTGGCTCTGGGCGTACTTCGATGGCCTGCTCAGTAACCGTGGCGGCGCGAGCGACGGTCCTGCGTGGGGCTACAGCGTCGAGGCGCAGCCTACGCCCAATCCCGCGCACGCCGGCGGCGGACCCGGCACGCAGACGACCGGGACCATCAACCTCAACTGCGGCGCCGATCCCCTGCTGACGCTCGATCCCCACGCGGGTGGTCCCATCGGCGCTGGCCTCAACACGCTCGTCGCCTACATCGCCGATGGCGCCGCCGCCGTGCTGCCGCTGCACGCCGAGATCGCCTACTCGCCGCTGTACCTCTGGCCGCGGTGACCGGAGGTGACGGAGAACACGGAGTTCGCGGAGCAAACACGGAGAACGCGGAGGCGGAAGGAGAATCGTGCGACGGGCGGGTGGCGGGAGATTTGCTACGCTCTGAGCGTGATGGGGCACAATGCCTCATAACAGGGCCTCAGAGATAGAGGGGCGAGACATGACTCGCTCGGCCGGTCGTGGGGAGGAAAAGACCATGCGATCGTCACGGACGGTGTTTGCTCGACAGTCGAGCGCCGGTGGCCCGTTCGCCCGCTGGGCGACCGGGGACGCGTCCCGGCGCGGGCAGTGGGGGCGCGGCAGATGGGGCCGCAGGAGCCTGTTCAGCCTGGGCAGCTTCGGCAGCATGCTCAGCATCTTGAGCATGCGCAGCGCGGGGAGCATTCTCAGTATCGGCAGCATCGGCAGCGTGCTGAGCATTGGCAGCGCCGGCAGCATTCTCAGCATTGGCAGTGCCGGCTCGATCCTCAGCATCGGCAGCGCGGGCGGCGTGCTACGCATCGGCGGGCGAGGCAGCGCACTGGAGGAGCGGCAGCCAGCCGCACGACCACAGACGTCGCCAACAGCCGAAGTAGCCTCTGATCATGCCCCCTCTGTTGCGAGCGTGTGATGCGGCCACACGGCCAGAAGTGGAGAGCGGCGCGTCCATCCGCGCCGTGGCGCACCGTTGGCGCTCGCGAGCGCCAACGGTCAATCGCCGATGGGGATAGATCACAATGGCGGCGATGACGATCAGTGCGCCCTGCAGTGTTCGTTGGCTGGTGCGAGCAAGCGCGTGTAACCGCTCACCGTATGTCGGGTAAGAAAAGACACCTGACAGCAAGGGAGCAAGGTATGCGCCTCACACGCTTCTGGATGCTTATCGTCTTGGCGCTCGTCATCGTGTGCCTGGGGCTTGTCGCCTGCAGCGGCTACCAGTCAAGCCCCAACAACAGCAGCGGCACTCCAGCGCCTACATCCACCTCAAGCGGATACTGATCAGTCATTCTGCTTGACGATGGGGCACGTCAGCGCCACGAATCTGACGGAAGCGGGCGGCGTCCGCCCGGTCGCCGATCACGGTCGGCTAGCCCGCGGCGCATCGGACCACGGGCGCGGTGGCTGGTGGAATCCGCTCGGCGAGCTAAAGGGATACGGTGCCTCTGCCGGCTGGCATGCAAGGAGGGTATCAAGGCGGAGGCACACCTGGCTTTCAATCGCTGATCAAACAAGATCCCGCGCAGAAGGTCAGTGCGAGCCTGCTCCACAGCTCCGACCATGTCGCTCCATGGATGATCCTCTGCGTGGTCGAACCGCTGATCCTGGGGCGAGGCGATGGTCGCGTGTGACCCACGGATCACCACCGTCGCGTGCTGTGTTGTCTGCCTGTCTATCTGCCTGCCTGGCTAAGCGGGAGGCACCGGCGATAGGACCGGTTTCGGGCCGCTCGTTCCCGCCACGGTGAAGTCTTCGCCGTTCTGGCAGCCAGAGAGGTGCAGGCCGTCGGACTCCAGCGTTGCCGTCGTGCAGGTCAGCACCGTCGTCGGACCTTTGTTGCCGCTGCCCGCCAGCGTCGTCTGGCGCGTATCCGTGATGTGGCAGCCGCTGCCCGGCGACGGCACAACGGCCAGCGCATGTGTGGTGATCGTGTCCAGGCCGCCAGCGGTGAAGAGCAGCGTCGCCGGCCGGCAGTGTGTGAACGCCGCCGCGAAACACTGCTCGACGGTCAGTGCGCTGGGCGTGTTCTGCACCGGCCGCGGACCCGTCGCCACCGTGCCGCAGTTGCCGCCGGCGACTGTCGCGGTCGGTGCCGTGCCGTTTGCTCCCCCGGTCCCGCTGATGCCGCACGCCGCCAATCCCAGTGCCAGCATCAGCGCCAGCGCGAGCACGCCTGCCATCGTGACGAACGTATGCCCCACAATACCTTGATGCCGCCGGCTTGGTGATACATCGCGCTCCATGGGGCCTTCCTCCTCGCGGGTGAAACACAGGATGATCTCCGCGCAAGGCAAGACGCCGCGCGGGACACAATGGTTCCCCTGCCGTCGGCATCAGGCGTAGAGGTGCCGCACGGACGCCACTCGTTCGCCGCACAGGGTGGAGATGCTCTATCGTACTCGTATCGTATGGTGCTGTCGTGCTCCGCGTGCCTACGGGTGAAAGGTCGGAACATGCTGGTCTTCCCCTTGATGGCGCCGGCATATGAGATGCACGCCAGCTTCTGCGACTACGGCCACCTGTTCTCGTTTGTGCCTGGTGATCCAGGTAATCCATTCGTGGCATTGTGGCAAGCGGACCTGGTGCAGGCCGTGGCGCTGCTTGCCGGCGGCCTCGTCTTGGTGGGGATGGGCCGAGCGCGGGGGCATCGAGGCGGAGCGCGCTACCTTGGGTATGCCTTGCTGGTTGGCGCGGCTGCCAGCGCGGTGCTGACCGTTGTGACGCCGATGTCATCCACGCCGCTGGCATGCGGCGGAGCGCCAGGTGTGGCGGCGGGATCGAGCGCCGATCAAAGGGCCTACCAGACGTTCCAGACCTTGAGTGCCTTGAGTACCTTGATGCTGTACCTGACCCTGTTGCTGGTGGCGGCCGCGATCATCGCCAGCATGATATTGGTCGTGAGGCGCGCGTGGGGGGCGAGCGGCCGCGAGAGGCACGCGGAGGGCTGAGGGCCCATCACCGCGCCCGCACGTAGGTCATCGGCCCTACCAGCAGCGCCAGGCCCTTCAGCTCCAGCATCACCAGCGTCCCGGCCACCGCCGCGGCGGGCAGCGCTGTCGCGCGCACCAGCTCGTCCACGTGCCGCGGCTCCGCGCTCGCCCCTAGCTCCGCCAGCACGCGCGCCTCGGCGTCGTTCTCGGGCAGCGCCTCGACCAGCTCCATCTGCTGCGGCGCCATATGCAGGTTCAGCTCCTCCAGCACGTCCGCCGCCGCCAGCACCAGCTTCGCCCCGTCCTGAATCAGCCGGTTCGCCCCCATGTGCGACCGGCTGTAGATGTTGCCCGGCACCGCGAACACGTCGCGCCCCTGCTCGGCGGCGAAGCGGCAGGTGATCAACGCGCCGGAGTCGTCGGGGCACTCCGTCACCAGCACGCCCAGCGACAGCCCGCTGATCAGCCGGTTGCGCGCGGGAAAGTTGCCCGCCTCTGGCTGCGTGCCCGGCGCAAACTCGGTGACGATCGCCCCGCTCTCGACGATCCGCGCCGCCAGTTTCGCGTTCTCCGGCGGATACACCAGGTCCGGCCCGCAACCCAGCACGGCGATCGTACGTCCCGGCGCCGCCAGCGCCGCCGCATGGGCGTGCGTATCGATCCCGCGCGCCAGCCCGCTGACGATGGTGATCCGCTGCTGCGCCAGCTCGCCGGCCAGCCGCTCCGTCACCTGCCGGCCATAGGCGCTCGCCCGGCGCGTGCCCACCACGGCCACCGCCCAGTCGTCCTCCGGCAGCAGCCGCCCGCGCACATAGATCAGCGGCGGCGGCAGCCCGATCTCGCGCAGCAGACGCGGATAGCCGGGATCGGTGAAGCGGACCACGCCGATGCGCAGCTTCTCCAGCCGCTCCAGCTCCGCCGCCGGCACGATGCGCCGCCGCTGCTGCTCGAAGGCCGCCGCCGTGCGCGTATCCAGCCCCGCCGCCTGCCATGCGCCGATTTCGCCGCCCCAGGCCGCCTCCGCCGTGCCGAAGGCATCCAGCAGCAGCCGGAAGCGCGCCGGCCCGATGCCCTTGACACGGTTCAGCGCCAGCCAGTACGGCAGGTCGGGATCGGCTAGCGTCTGCTCCGGATCGGGCAGATCGCCGGGCGCGGCGTAGGCCACCGCAGGTGGCGGCGATCTGCGCAGGGGTGCCGGCACGGGTGCGGTATCACGCGGGTCGTCGAGCAGCATCTCCTGCTCGATCAGCTCCACCTCCGCGCCGTTCGTCGGCGGCTCACCGTCGTCCGCCATGCTCTTCACCCGTCGTGCCATCCGCGCCATCGCCGCTCGCCTCCCGCTTCATCCCCCCGCCAGCAGCAAGAGGAAATGCGCCGCCAGAATTGCCATCAGCACAGGCATCGCCACCATCAGCAGCTCGTGCAGGCGCCGCTGCCGCCCCCAGACCCCCAGCACCATGAACGCCGGGAAAATCATCAGCACGTAACGCCCATCGCCGGCCGCCAGGAAGAGTGCCATGCCTTCACTGAGCGAGAGAAAGAAGACCACGATCGCCGCGGAGTACAGTCCGTAGCTCAGCGGCAGCATGCGCAGCGCCACCACCGTCAGCACGACGAAGACCGCCGCCGCCAGCAGATTGAGTACCAGATGCGCCGCTGTAATGGTATGCACCCCGCTCAGGTGTGCCAGCTCGCCGATCCCGAAGACGAACGGATCCCACGGCCAGTGCAGCGTGTGGCCCAGCAGTCCAGCGGCATGCAGCCAGCCCAGCGGATCGTCGTGCTCCAGCGCGAGATAGCCGCTGAAGATGCCCGCCGCGGCGGGAATCAGCAACACCCAGAGCGCCTGCCACCAGCGCGCCGCGTGGGCGCGCCAAGCCGCCACGAACTCGACCGCGAACGGCACGACCAGCAGCGCTCCGGCTGAACGCGCCAGCATCGCCAGGCACCCCAGCGCCCCCGCCAGCCACCAGCGCCGCGCGCGCGTCGCGCCGAACGCCCCGATGCTCAGCAGCAGGAACAACGACTCGCTGTAGGGCGCAAAGAAGTAGAACGCCGTCGGGAAGATCGCCAGATACCACGTAGCGCGCCGCGCCGCCTCCGGCCCCACCTCGCGTTCGGCCAGGCGCCGCAGCAGCACCAGCGTGCCAAAGAACGCGGCGTTGGCGACGAGCATCCCCGCCGGTACCGGATCGCCGCCGGTCAGCGGCAGCAACAGGCGCTCCAGCGCCGGCAGCAGCGGCCACAGCATCGGCGCCACTGGCGAGCCGTAGCCGTGCAGCGCGATCTGCGCGTAGAGCGTGCCGTCCTGGGTGCCCCAGCGCGAAAGCGGACTCGGCCCGCCGCCGCGCGTCAGCATGGCTGGCACCAGCACCGTCAGCGCCACGAAGATCGCCCGCGTCACCAGCCAGACCCAGGCCGCGTCGAGCCACGCGCCGCCGGTCGCGGTCCCCGCCCACGCCCTGGCCGCGGCCGCGCGCCCTGCCCACCCGGACCCCCCGGAGGGCGCGCCCTTCGCGGTCTGCTCACCCTTATCGCCGCCCGCGCCGCGCGGCGTGTCTGCTACCACGCGCTCGCTTCGCACGCTGGTGCTCCTCGCTGGTCCCTATGTCGCGCCGTGCCCACAGCTATCATGCGCGGCGCGTCGTCTTTGCATTGTGCCAGAATGCTGCGCCGCACGCAATCGCCGGACCAGAGGGCCGGCAGATGAATACGCGCCGACGGGCTTGCCTCGCGGCCACGAAGCCCGCCAGCCCGGCTTCCGAGCAGCGCGTGCGAGCGTGCATCCCCGATGAGGCTGGCACAGAACTTGATTCATCCCATCCGCCAGGTCGCACAGCGCATGGACGCGAGAATGCGTGCCGGCAGAGGGAGGAACATATGGCAGCGGCAACATCAGAATCGCCACAGCGAGCACCACGCACCAGGACTACGAACGACGCGCGGGCGCCGCAGCGGCAAGAGGGCGCGGTCAAGAAGAACCTCAACACGCTCGGCAACTTCTGGACGAAGCTCAGCAACGATTGGGTCTTCAACTTTTCGGGGACCCTCGCGTACGCCTTCATGACCTCCGTCTTCCCCATTTTGCTGGTGATCATCGGCATCGGCGGCCTGATCCTGGACGTCATCTCACCGTCCAACCGCACCCTCCTCGAAACGCGCATCGCCAATGGTCTACCCGGTGGTGCGGGCGGCTCCGGCGGCCTGATTGTCAGTGCGGCGACGCGCAGCCTCACCCATAGCGCCGGCGCGATCTTGATCATCGGCATCGTGATCGCAATCGTGACCGGCTCTAGTCTCTTCATCACGATGGAAAACGTCTTCGGCGTTATCTTCCGCCTGCGGGGGCGCGATATGCTCCATCAGCGGCTGATGAGCATCGGTATGCTGCTGCTCTATACGGTGCTCGTGCCGATTATCGTGCTGGCCTCGATCGTCCCGCCTGCCGTGCTGAATGCCGCGGGCCTCGGCGCCAACAATCCGGTGGGCGCATTTCTGATCCAGGTGCTTGGGTTGGTTGTCTCGTTCGTGGCCGGGGCGCTGCTCTTCGGCGCGATCTACATCGTCGTGCCCAACCGCCCGGTGCATCTGCCGGAGGTGTGGGTCGGCACGCTCGTCGCCGCCGCTCTGCTGGTGGTCTACCAGATCGTCTTTCCGATCTACGAGAGCCTCTTCATCCATCCAGGCAACTACGGCAGCATCGTCGGCTTCGCCGTGGTAATCATTGCCTTCTTCTACTATCTCGCGTTCATCCTGCTGCTGGGCGCCGAGATCAACTCGTGGATCGTCGGCCAGCGCCAGACCGCCGGCGCCATTGACGCCATCCTGCACGAGCTGCAAGCGCACAACACCACACGCGGCGCCGCCGGGCCAACCGCAGGCGACCCCAGCGAGGACCTCCAGAACTCTGTGGGAGCGGCCGCCATGCGCGACACCACGGCCGCAATCCGCCACGAGCGCACGCAGCACATGGGCGATGCGCTGCCTCCCAAGTACGCTGAGTCGGGCGCCACTGGCGCGGGCTATCGCATCGAGACGCCAGGGGTGGCGGAGGGCCTCGCCACGGTCGCCGCCGCACATCACGAGCACCGGCGCACGCCGCATCCCGCACGCATCGCCCACAGCCGGCGGCAGGCGATCGACGAGGCTGTCGTCCAGGAGGCAGCCACGCCACTGCAGGCCCAGCGACGTGTGGACGAAGACCGCGCGCTGCACCAGGAGCACGCCGCCATCGAGGCCGCTCCGCCGCTCTCGCCGCGCCAGCGCAACGCTCTGCTGGCAGTGCTCGGCGTGGGTGCCGTGGCGCTCGTCGGCGCCGGCCGCTTTGTCTATGATCTGGCCTTCGGCCGCAGCAATCCCCGCCATCCCGCCCCGAGTTGAGTGACGGCGAACATGGGAGGGCGTGGAGTTTCGCGGAGGCTCGCCGCAGCCCACAGCGCGTGCTAGCGCGTACTAGCGCGTGCTACGATTACGGGGCGAACGGTACCCCTCGCCGCTTGGGCCCGTGGGCGCCCAATCATCCTCATCCAACACAGGGCAGGCACCACCATGTCTGAGCCTACGCGCTCGCGGCTCGATCCGCTGCACCAGGTGGCGGCGCCGGTCGAGCGCTGGCACGATGGTGAGCGCACGGCGGCCGACGACGAGTTGGTCGCCGAAGAGCCGCTCGAAATCCGCACGCGCACGATGGACCACGGCAGTGGTGACGGTGCTGTGGGTGACGCGCGGTTCGAGACGCTGGCCGTGGTGATGCGCACGCCTGGCCACGACGACGAGCTGGCGGCGGGCTTCCTCTACACCGAGGGCCTGATCGCCGGCCGGACGGAGCTGGCCGCGCTCGTGCCTGGCACCGATGGCGACGGCCTTCCCAGCGATAACGTGCTTGACGTGCTGCCGGTCTCTGGCGTGGACCTCGTCCGCCGCCTGCGCGAGGCCGGCTACTCGCGCCAGTTCGCCGTCAACGCGAGCTGCGGCATCTGCGGCAAGAATACCGTCGCCGCCGCCTGCCAGGCGTTGCCACCGTTGACGCTGCCGCCGGACGATGCCTTCGCCGTTGCCCCGCGGACGCTCTATGCTCTGCCTGAGCGGCTGCGCGCCGGACAGCGGGTCTTCGCCGCCACCGGCGGCCTGCACGCGGCGGCGATCTTCGACGCCGACGGCACCCTGCTCGCGCTGCGCGAAGACATCGGCCGCCACAACGCCGTAGATAAGCTCATCGGCCGTGCGCTGCTCGATGGCACGCTGCCGCTGGAAGCGCGGGTGCTGCTGGTCAGCGGGCGCCTCTCGTATGAGATCGTGCTCAAGGCGCTGGCCGCGCGCATCCCGCTGGTCGCCGCCGTCTCGGCGCCCTCCAGCCTGGCGGTGGACCTCGCCGCGGCCGGCGGCATCACGCTGGCAGCCTTCCTGCGCGGGAGCGGCGTCAACGTCTACACCCATCCCCAGCGCGTCCGACCCTAGCACGCAATACTGCTCACTCGCTGCGTGGCACGTGCTGAACCGGCGCCACGCAATGCACCGCCCCGATGGGTCAATGCGCGCCCGCCAAAGCATCTGTACGCTGAGATGGGATTGTGCTGTCTTGGCGCACTACGCTGGTACCGTCACGATGCCTGTACCGTAGGACTGTATGCTATACTGTCGCAGCTATGGGGATGCTCAGTGTCCGCCAGATTTTGTGGGAGAGATGCGCCGGGATGCCGGACATGGGGGAGTGGGATGACGCGCTGTTGGCGTTGCGGCAGGCCCGTCCGAGAGGGCGCGCGGGCATGCGTCCATTGTGGCGCCCCCCTCAATGCACCGCCTGACGACCAGGACGACGCCTGGAGTGACTCCTACGAAGTGCCTGCCCCTGGAGCACGCGCGTCGCGCGGTGGCCACGACGGCCGCTCGCGGCCTCGGCCGCCCTCGCCCTCGCGTCAGCGGGGCGGCAGCTACGGCGCAGGCCGAGACGATGGCGGCGACGCTGGCGAGCGTGGCGGCGGACCGCGGTCCAGTGGTCGGCGCGACAGCGGGCGTGATATGCCCGATCCGCTCGACGATCCCCGCGCGCCTAACGTACTGCGCCGCGACCGCGACCGGTTAGCCCCTTCCGCGCCCCCACGCCGTGATTCGCGTGGCGGCGACCGTTCCGGCGGCGGATATAGTGATCGTGATCGTGATCGTGATCGCGGCCGCGATGGCTACGACCGGCGCGGCTATTCCCCGCCATCGCGTGGTGGCAGCGGAGGTGGGCGGGAGCCACAGCGCATGGAGGAGAGCGCCGAATATAGCGCGGAGTACAGCGCCGAATATGAGGCATCAGGCTACAGTGCCGAATACAGCGCGGAATATGGCACGCCGGGCTACAGTGGCGAGTATAGCGCGGAATACAGCGCCGAGTACGGTACTCCGGGCTACAGTGCGGAGTACAGCGCGGAATACAGCGCCGAGTACGGGGCGCAGTATCCCTCACGCGGTGGATATGGCGGAGGGTACCCGGCCCCGCCATCGGGCGGCTACGACCCACGCAAGGGCTATCCAGCTCCCGCTGGTGGCGGCCCGCAGGGGTGGTCGCCGGGCCGTGGGGAGCCGCCTCAGGGCGGCTCCCCACGGGGCAGACCGCCGGCGTCTCCAGTGGAGCGCAGGGGACGCGGCGGCCGCAAGCGCGCGGGCAGCATCGTCGCGGCGGTGATCGTGCTGGCGCTGGTGGTGGTTGCCGCGGGTGCTGGCTACCTGGAGCGCGGCAAGATTCTCGCACGCCTGCGACCGGCGCCGACGGCTCCCGCGTTCGCCACCTATACGCCCGGGCCGACCCCCACCGTCGTGCCGACCTACAAGCAGTACGCCAGCAAGAGCGCCGGCTACGTGCTCAACTACCCACAAAATTGGACGCTCAGCTCAATCAACACGCCCAGCGGCGGCCTGCCCGACTACGCCGACACTTTCGAGCAGGGCAACCCACCCGCCGCGTTCGCCGTCGAGCGCGCCCAAATCTTCGATCCCTTGAGCGACCACGACGCGATCCAATCGGAGCTGCGCGCTGCCGAGAAGCAGGGGTTCAGCTTCACCCGCACCGGCACCACGACGACTGTGAGCGCCGGTGGCGAGCACTGGACCCGTGAGGAGTATGACGCCCTCTACAAGGGCAACAAGCTGCACTACGCCTTCCTCGCCACACACCACCTGGGGCACAGCTACGTCATTGCCTTGGCTGCCTTGCCCGACGATTTCGCCAAAGAAGATACCGGCGCGTTCGCCAACATCCTCGCCACGTTCCGCTTTACGTGAGTCAGCGCGTCGAGACGGCGACCGCCTGGCGCAGCCGCGCGACCGCCTCGTCGAGTCGTGCGTCGGGTACGGTGAGCGAGACGCGCACGTAGCCCTCGCCGCGCGGGCCGAAGTTCGTGCCCGGCGTCACCGCGACCCCCGTGCGCTCCAGCAGGTCCATCGCGAACGCCGAAGACGACGCGGCGCCCGCCGGGATGCGCGGCCACAGGTAAAGACTCGCCCGCGGCGTCTCCACTGCCATCCCCAGCTCATGGAAGGCGGCGACCAGAGTGTCGCGCCGCCGCTGGTAGATCGCATTGCGTGCCGCGATCCAGCTTTCGGGCAGGGCGAGCGCGCGCACCGCCGCCACCTGGATCGGCTTGAAGATGCCGGTGTCAATGTTGCTCTTGAGTCGCGTCATGCCCTCGACCGCATCGGCATTGCCCACCAGCATGCCGATGCGGAAACCCGCCATGTTGTACGCCTTCGAGAGCGAGTAGAGCTCGACCACCACGTCCTTGGCGCCCGGCACCTGGAGCATGCTCGGCGGCCGGCAGCCGTCGTAGGCCACCTCGGCGTAGGCCATGTCGCTCACGATCAGCAGGTCGTGACGCCGCGCGAACTCCACCGCCTCCTCGAAGAACGCCAGCGGGGCGACCGCGCCGGTGGGGTTGTTGGGATAGTTGAGCCATAGCGTCTTCGCCCGCGCCAGAGCGTCTGCTGGGATCGCATTGAGGTCGGGCAGCCAGCCGCGGTCGGGGTCGAGCGGCAGCGGATAGCTCTCGCCGCCGGCCAGCGCCACCGCCGTCGGATAGACGGGATAGCCTGGATCGGGCATCAGCGCCACGTCGCCGGGATTCATCACCGCCAGCGGCAGGTGCGCCAGCCCCTCCTTCGAGCCGATCAGCGGCAGCACCTCGCGGCCGGCGTCCAGCGCCACGCCGAAGCGCCGCTCGAACCACTCCACGATCGCCTGCTTCAGCTCCGGCATGCCGGCGTAGTCGGGATAGCGCTGGTTGGCCTGATCGCGCGCGGCGGCGTCGAGCGCATCGAGCACCTCCACCGGCGTCGGCAGGTCGGGGTCGCCCATTGAAAGGCTGATCACGTCTACACCGGCCGCGCGCAGGTCGGCCATTTTGCGCGCGTAAGCGGCAAAGTGGTAGGGCGGTAGGTTGCGCAGGCGGTCGGAAAGCTGCATCGCAAGAGACTCCTCAAGAAGAGCGAGCGCAGCTATCGGTAGGCGGTATGGCGCATACGCTCGCGGTCGTTCACACTTCCACTAGCCCATAGCCTACCAGCGTTCCCATGTTCGGTCCAGATTGGCATAGAATGCGGGCATCCAGAGATCACCACCCTATACCGTGATCTGGTCAGGACCGGCGGGACAAGCGCGGCATCGAAGGGGTTTCGCATGGGCACAGACAGCAATATGTGGAGCAGCGGCACAGCCTATGAGGTGTTCATCGGCCGCTGGAGCCGCCTCGTCGCGCGCGAATTCCTCGCCTGGCTGTCGGTGCCTCGTGGACGGAGTTGGCTGGACGTCGGCTGTGGCACGGGCGCGCTGTCTCAGGCTATTCTGAGCGCCGTCGAGCCGAGCGCCGTGAGGGGCGTTGACCCGTCGGAGGGGTACATCGCCGGCGCACGCGTCTCCACGCCCGACCCACGCGCCACTTTTGTGGTCGGTGATGCGCAAGCGCTTCCGGTCGAATCTGGTGCGTATGACGTTGTGGTGAGCGGACTCGTGCTCAACTTCGTCCCTGATCCGGCACAGGCAGTTGCCGAGATGGCTCGCGTCGCCACTCCTGGTGGTACGGTGGCCGTGTATGTCTGGGACTACGCGGACCAGATGCGGCTTCTGCGCCACTTCTGGGATGCGGCAGTCGCACTCGACCCGCGAGCGCGTGACCTTGACGAGGGCAGTCGCTTTACAATCTGCCAGCCGGATTCGCTCGCGCGCCTCGTCGCCGACGCGGGCCGGCGCGGCGTGCTCACCCGCGCGATTGACGTGCCGACCGTCTTCCGCGATTTCGACGACTACTGGTCGCCCTTCCTCGGCGGGCAGGGTCCCGCGCCCAGCTACGTCGCGTCGCTCGATGACGAGCAGCGCGCGGCGCTCCGTAAGCGTGTACGGGCTAGTCTGCCGGTGGCCGCCGACGGCTCGATTGCGCTGATCGCGCGCGCCTGGGCCGTACGCGGGAGCCGGTAAGACGACAGAGCCTCTGTCGCAAGACACGGCTGACCATCATGCAGACGCCCTGGCCCGGAAGCCCCGTTTCCTTGACACCCTTCGCGCGCGATTTCTATACTCCCTCTACGCGGCAACCCTGGCGCAGTCCGCACTGCTGAGTCGCCGCGGGGGAGCAGCCGCACCGGCGCGGGAGGATGACGTGACACGTTCGGAAGGCGCCGCGATCGGGCCATATCATCTCGTGCGCAGTCTGGGGCAGGGCGGCGCGGGCGAGGTCTGGCTCGCCGCCGGCCCTCCTGGCCCCACGGCGCCCGGCGGCGACATCGCGGTCAAGATCCTTACCGGCCCGGCCAGCGATCCTACGGCGCGCGGCATCGCACAGCAGGCACAGGCCGCTGGCAGCCTCCAGCAGCCGCACATTCTGCCCTTCTACGGCGTGGTCGAGCAGGAGAACACGCTGGCGGTGGCGATGGCTTATGCGCGCGGCGGCTCCTTGGGCGACATGCTGCGCCCTGCGCCTGGCGGAGGCTCCCCACGCCTCGCGCTGCCGCTGCCGCCGGGGGTGGTCGCGCGGCTGGTGACGCAGCTCGCCCGTACCCTTGCCGACGCCCACGCCGCCGGACTCGTCCACGGCGACGTGAAACCCTCCAACATCTTTGTGCGCACCTCGCCTTCGGGCCAGCCGCTCGCCGCGCTGGGCGACTTCGGCCAGTCGCTGCTGGCCCCCGCCGCTGCCGCGCTCGCCGCCCGCGGCCCGAACGTAGGGGCGCCCGGCGGACGCCCGCAGGGTGCCAACCGTCCACTCGGCCCCGATTCGTGGGCCGCGCAGCAGCTCCGCTTCGCCGCGCCCGAGCAGCTCGCGGGCCGGAGCCTGCCCACCAGCGATCAATACGCCCTCGCCGCGCTGACCTATCTGCTGCTGACTGGTGTGCCGCCGTTTACGGGCGACGCGCCCACGCTCGCCGCCGCCGTTACGGGCCAGCGCCCGGCGCCGCCTTCCGCTCACAACCCGGCGATCTCGCCCGATGCCGATAGCGCCATCCTGCGCGCGCTCGAGAAAGACCCCGCGGCGCGCTACTCCACCATCGTCAGTTTCGCCAGCGCGCTCGACGACGCCCTGGGCGCTGCCTCGGCCTCCGGCGTCACGCGCCAGCTCGCGCGGATGGCCGGCAATCCCGGCCCTGGCGCGAGCGGCTCTGTCCGCCTGACCCTGCGCTCGGCTGGCGGCGGAATGGGTGCCAGCGACTCCCGCCGCGGTCCTGCTGCCGCTCACGCCCCCGCTTCACTTGCCGCGGCGCAGCGCTCGCTGCGGCGGCCGCTAGCGATCATCGCCATCGTCGCGCTCTGTGTGGCCGTGCTCGCCACGGTGCTCGCCTTCCGCGCGGTGGATAACGCCGCTGGGCTGCCCAACATCGTCCACCATGGCAAGCCGACGCTGGTCACGGGCACCACGCCGCAGACAAATCCCACCGTCACCGCCAGCGCACGTGATGCCGAGCGCCAGCTCGCCGCCGTCACCGGGCGCCAGCCGCTCTTCTCCGATCCGCTCAGCTCCAACGCCAACCACTGGCCCACCAGCGGCAAGATCGCCTTCTTCGGCACGGGTGGCTACCACATCCACGTCACCGACGCCAAGAGCGTCGTCGCCCTGCCCGCGCCCTATGGCGGGGCCGACGGCACGCAGGATGTGGTCGTGCAGACGGGCATGCGCTTCGCGCAGTCCACCGCCGGCAACTTCGCGGGGCTGCTCTTCTACGCCAGTGGCGACACTTCCACCTACTACAGCTTCGCGATCTCGGAAGACGGCCGCTTCAGCGTCTGGCTGCACGACGCGAGCGGCTGGAACTTCGTGAACGGCGGCTACACCACCGCCATCACCACGGGCCTCAACGTGCCCAACACGCTCGCTGTGCTGGCGCGCGGCTCGACCGGCGTCGCGTATTTCTTCGTCAACGGCCACTACGTGACCGGCGTGCAATTGAGCGCGAGCGGCCCCACCTCGGGCCGAGCGGGTATGATCGTGTTGGATAACCCCACTGAGGTGATCTACGCCAACTTCGCGATCTACGACGCCAGCCAACACTAGGGAGCCGCAACCATTATGCTCAGCGTGGACGAAGCGCGCGAGCGCATCCTGACGCATTTCTCTCCCCTGCCCGCCGAAGACGTGCCGCTGCCCGAGGCCCTGGGCCGCGTGCTGGCCGACGACGCCGTCGCGCGCGAGCCGCTGCCGCGCTTCGCCAACTCGGCGATGGATGGCTACGCCGTGCGCGCCGCCGATACCCCCGCGGCCACATCCGAGGCGCCGGTGCGGCTGCGGCTGGCCGGCGAAGTGCCGGCGGGCAGCGTCTATGCGGGCGTGGTCGGCCCCGGCGAAGCAGTGCGCATCCTCACCGGCGCGCCGCTGCCTGCGGGCGCCGACGCGGTGCTACAGCAGGAGCTGACGCGCGCGGGGGAGGACGCTGGCGAGGACTGGGTGGAGCTGCTGGAGCCGGCGCCGCCCGGCAACAACGTGCGCATGCCTGGCGAGGACGTCGCCCCCGGCGCGGTGCTCGTGCCGCACGGGTCCGAGATCGGGCCAGCCGAGATTGCGCTGCTCGCCGCGCTGGGCGTGCATCCCGTGCGCGCCACGCGCCGTCCGCGGGTGGCGATCCTCTCGACCGGCGACGAGCTGGCCCCACTGGGCGCAGAGCCGCGGCCGGGGCAGATCCGCGAGAGCAACGGACCGTATCTGGTGGCGGCGGTGCGGCGCGCGGGTGGCGAGCCGGTGCGGCTGGGCATCGCCCGCGACCGCGAGGACGACCTGCGCGCCAAGCTTGCCGCGGCGCGCGACGCCGACCTGGTGCTGACCTCCGGCGGCGTCTCAGTGGGCGATTACGATCTCGTCAAGCAGATGCTCGCCGAGCAGGGCAACGTGGAGTTCTGGCGCGTGCGGATGCGGCCGGGCAAGCCGCTGGCCTTCGGCTTCCTGGGAGCGACGCCGCTGCTGGGGCTGCCAGGCAATCCCGTCTCGGCTGCCGTCACCTTCGAGCTATTTGGCCGCCCTGCCATCCGCCGCATGCTGGGTGCGGCGCAGGTGGAGCGTCCGGTGGTGGACGTGGTGCTGGCGGGCGAGGCCATCGAGCGCGCCGACCGGCGCCAGTTCGTCCGCGCGCGGCTTAGCTCGGAGCAGGCCACGCTGGTCGCGCACCCCACCGGCGCCCAAGGCTCGCACATCATCTCGTCGCTGCGGGGCGCCACCGCGCTGCTGGTGATCTTCGAGGGCGCGGGCTACGTCCACGCTGGCGAGCACGTCCCCGCGCTGCTGCTCAACGACGAGCTGCCGTGGGGCAATGACTAACCCACTCGCTCATGTGCCATGTGTCGCGTTCGTATCGCCATCCTTGGGGGCGTCTGGTTTTCGAGGGCGCGAGCACGAATCAGGCCGATGATGTCGTCGAGCACAATCATCCGATCCAGCTCGTGGCCCTCGTCGGCAGTCAGCGTCTCATCCTTGCTCTTCGCCAGCAGCTCACGCGCCCGGTCAAGTGCCCCGTCGGAGAGGCGAAACGCGAGGATCTCCTCGACGGTGGGACGCCGTGCCAGAAGATCGGCCATCTCTTCGATCGGGCTGAGTCGCTTGACGGTGCTCATCGGCACTCTCCCTTGGGCTATTCAGGCCCCACAGACGGCATCGGCAGCTATCACACGGGCAGTGTACCACCGCAGCAGCGTCGGCAATGTCTGCCCGATAGTCGTCCTGCCGCTTGTTGTCTCTGCTGACCAGATAGTTCGTCATCTCGTCATGACATGCGACGAGAGACTACTTGCCGCGCGGCGCATCGGCCAGCACCAACCGGCCGGGCAAGCGTCGCATGAGCGGGTGATATACTGGACTGGCGCGAGAAACCGCACGCGGAGGACGATGGCGACATGACACTGGCAGAGCTTGCATGGCCGAGTGGCGCGGGAGTGCGTGCCGGGCTCACGCTCGTCGTGGTGGCGATCGCGCTGGTGGCGAGCTACTGGTTGGGCCGGCTGGCGAGCCGCGCCCCGGCGGAGGAGCAGGCCGAGCACACAGAGGGACGTGCCGGGCGCCTGCGCGAGGCGGCGCGCAACGGGATGGGGTCGTGGCTGAGCCGGGCGACGCGCATCAGCATTTGGCTCGCCGCCGTGCTGGCGGTAGCCATCATCTGGCTCTGGGGTACGGGCATCTTCAGCCGCAACGCCAATGAAGCGCTCGCCTCTGCCCTGGGCGATATCGCCTGGAAGATCGGCTGGTCGCTGCTGGTGGTGGCGCTGGCGCTGGCGCTGGGTCGCCGGGTGCAAGCGCTGGCCGCCCACAGCCTCGGACTTCAGGTGAATCGCAACCTGGCGGTGCTCGGCGGCCGGGCGATCTATATCGCCATCCTGGCGCTGGGCGCGATCATCATCCTGGGCGTCTGGGGGCCGGGGCTGGTCTTCCCGGCGGCGCTGCTGGGCGCGCTGGCGGTGGCGCTGAGCCTGTCGCTGCAAGACGTGCTCAAGAACCTCGTCGCCGGCATCTACCTGCTGCTGGAGCACCCTTTCTTGATTGGAGACTCGATTACCATCAGCACCTACACCGGCGAGGTGGAGGACATCCAGATTCGCTACACGGCGCTGCACACCGTGGAGGGCCAGCGTGTGCTGGTGCCCAATGGGCTGCTCTTCAGCTCGCCGGTGGTGAATCACAGCTTTTACGACCGCAAGCGGGCCGTGCTTAGCGTCGCGCTCCCCGATACGGGACCGGATGGTGTGGACGAGGCCAGCGAGGCGATCCAAACCGCGCTGGCGGGCCTGACCGGCCTGGAAGACAAGCAGGAGCCGCAGGTGGTGCTGAGCGGCACGGCGGCGGGCAAGATGGACCTGCGGGTGGTGTTCTGGCTGCCGGCAGGCAATCCAACCGAGACGGCGCACGTCATCTCGCGGGCCATCGAGCGCGTGCGCGGCGCGCTACCGGATGCCGAGGTATCGGCCACCGAGCCGGCGGGCGCCGCAGTGTAGGGGCGTCGCTCGTCCATTCGGACTAGTGCATAATGCCGCCGCGCGGTGTACGCTGTGCGCACACAAGTAGGCACCGGGCTTGCGGGGATCGACCGGGGCGAGATGCGCTCCGTGCGAACAGGCGAAACGGAGCAGGCATTCAACCGCGAGCTGCCACAGAGCGTATCTGTATGCTGGCGGCTCCATCCGGTCTCCCGGTGGGTGCTGGTGCGCCGCTCGCTCCGATCCCAGTCCGCGCAGGCGGACTTGGCGGCCGGGTAGGGGCGTCCGGTGGACGCCCGCAGGCCCCTCCAGGCGCGGATGCATCCGCCTGCTGGTTTACCTGCCCGCCTGGTTGTGCGGTGGCCTAGCCTGAACAGGAGAACCGCGTGCCGCAGGAGCCGGGCTATGGTATCCTGGGCGGGACGTTCGATCCGCCGCACCTGGGGCATCTTGCGCTCGCGCAGGAGGTCTACACCCGGCTGGCGCTCGATCGCGTCTGGTTCGTGCCGGCGGGGCAACCGCCGCACAAAGCCGGGCACGTGGTGAGTCCCGCGGCGGACCGCCGGGCGATGGTGGAGCTGGCGATCGCCGGCGACCCGCGCTTCGGCCTCTCGACCGTCGAGCTGGAGCGCGGCGGGCCGTCCTACACGTCGGAGACGCTGGCGCTGCTGCGTGCCGCGTGGGGCAGCGCGGCGCGGATGGTGCTGATCCTCGGTTGGGACATGCTCGCGTACCTGCCGCACTGGCACGAGCCGAAGCGGGTGGTGGCGCTCACCGACCAGATCGTGGCGATCCATCGGCCGGGCGTGGCGGCTCCGGAGGGCGAGCTGGCGCGGCTGGAGGGGTCGCTGCCGGCGCTGGCGCAGAAGCTCGTCGTGCTGCCGGCGCCGCGGCTCGAGATCTCGTCGAGCGAGCTGCGTGCGCGCGTGGCCGAGGGGCTGCCCGTGCGCTATCTCACGCCGCTCGCGGTCGCCGACTACATCGCGCTGCGCCGGCTGTATCGCGGGTACGAGCCGGAGGCGGACACGCGGCCTGATCCATGCTGAGCACCTTTGGGCGACGCGTGGGTGAGGGCAGGCACGAACGGCCACAATTGGGAACGAGTAGACGGCATGGCGATCTTGCAACTTGGGATGTACGACCGCCTGCGGCTGCGCAAGTCGCACCCCTGCGGCAGCACCGACTGGCGCGTGGTACGTCTGGGCGCTGACATCGGCCTGAAGTGCGAGGGCTGTGGGCGGCGCATCTTGCTGCCGCGCAGCGAGCTGGAGCGGCGCGTCAAGCAGGTGCTCAGCCGGGGCGCCGACGAATACCCGGCCCCTACTTCCAAAGACGACACGCACCATGAGTGACGTGGAGCGACCCAGCGGCAGGGGATACGCCGCGCCGGAACCGGGGTACGGGCCGACGCCGGAAGGCGGGCCTGACGGTCGCGATGGCCTTGAGCCGCGTCGTGATGGGCGTGGCGTAGCCGACAGCATGCATCGTATGGGCATGCGCCCGGCGCGCGGGACCTTCAGTGGCGACCTGGCGGATCCACGCCTGGGCGTGACCGACCCGCACCTGGGCGTGGTCGCCGGGTCACGCGGCTTCCGCACGGTGCTGCGCAACCGCTACTTCCTGCGCCTGTGGATCGCCCAGCTCATCTCGCAGACGATCATGAACGCCTCGAACTACGGGCTGATCGTGCTGGTGGCGACGCTGGGCAACAACGTCACCTACACCAGCCTGGCGATCGTCGCGTTCGCGCTGCCCCCGGCAATCTTCGGCGCTCCCGCAGGTGTGCTGGTAGACCGCTTCAACCGCCGCACCGTGCTGTGGATCAGCAATGTGCTGCGCGCCGCCGCCTCGGTCGGCTTCGTCGTCTCGCTGTTCGTCGATCAGCAGGCGCTCGCCCCCGTCCTGATTCTCAGCTTCATCACCGCACTGATTGGCCAGTTCTTCGCCCCCGCCGAGGGCGCGACGATCCCGCTGCTGGTCCATCCCGATGAGCTGATCAATGCGCTGGCGCTTTTCAACATCACCTTCACGTTGGCCCAACTGCTCGGCCTGATCATCCTGGGGCCGGCGATCGTGCTCTTCGTGCCGGCGTTCCACGTCGGGCCGCGGCACTTCGGCGTGGACGTGCAGTCCATCGAGAGCCTGTTCCTGATTGCCGCGGGCTTCTACCTCATCTGCGCGGCGCTAGTGCTGACCATCCCGCGCAAGAAGTTCCAGTTCAAGCGCAAGACCGCGCCGGGGCGCAGCACGCACAAGGAGAGCCAGTGGCGCGGCATCTGGCGCGGCATCGTGGAGTCGTGGCACTTCGTGCGCAAGGACCGCGTGCTGCTCAATGCGGTCCTGCAGCTCTGCCTGGGCGGCACGGTCGTCGCGGTGGTGGCGACCATCGCGCCGCAGTTCGTCACCGAGTTCTTCCACCAGCGCAAAGAGTACGCCGCGCTGGTGCTGGGGCCGGCGGGCGTCGGCCTGGTGATCGGCTCGGCGCTCACGCCGCTGATCGTGCGCTGGCTGCGCTACGTGCGCACGGTGGGCATCGGCATCGTGCTGCTCTCGCTCTGCGCCATTTTGCTGACTCTCAACCAGGCCATCGCCTCGCACCTGCATCCCACGCGGTGGTGGACGCTGCCAGCATACCTGGGCGTGGCGCTGGGGCTGATCTTCCTCGTCGGCATCGCGCTGGACCTGGTGAACGTGCCGGCGCAGACGCTGATGCAAGAGCGCGCGCCAGACTGGATCAAAGGGCGTGTGCTGGCGCTGCAAGGCATGCTGCTCAACGCGCTGACCGTGCCTTCAGTGGTGATCATCGGCCTGCTGGCAGACTCCCTTGGCCTGGCAACTGCAATGGACATCCTAGCAGTCGCGATCGTGCTCTTTGGCCTGACGAGCTTACTGTTCGGCATGGCTGGACGGCTGGAGGAGCATGACAAACCGCCCGCTCAACTGGTACACTAGACAAGGTGAGCGCCGGCTGAGGTGTCGCGGGAGGCCGCGACGCGAGCGGCCAAACGGAGACCGCGGGGACGGTGGCGCTGTTGCGCGAGCTGGCTCCGGTGCTGGTGCGCCAGGCCAAGAGGTGGGATCATGCGACCGATCGATGAGACTTGGCTCAGCTCGCCCATGCGCCACGTCGAGTCGCTGAGCGGAACCGCCTCGCCGATTGTCGTGCCCGACGCCGATCGGTTCCCGTGCCACACCTCGGACGAAGAGCTGCCGCTGGACCCGCGTCACATTCTGGTCTCGGTGCTGCTGCCGATCGGCGATACGCTGTTTGCCACCCCGGCGCTCGCCGCGCTGCGCAGGCGCTTCCCGCTGGCGCGCATCACGGCGCTGGTCTCGCGCAGCAACGCCGGCATCCTCGAAGACAACCCCGCGCTCGACGACCTGGCGGTGGTGGATGAGCCAGGGCCGGAGCACAAGGTGCTGCGCTTCGCACGTGGGCTGAGCGAGCTGCGTGCGGCGCGGCCCGACCTGATCATCAACTTCTCGGCGGTCGGCGCGCTGGTGCTGCGCATGGCGGGCCTGTATCACAAGCCGCTGCACGTCGAGATGCCGCTGCTGTGGTGGCTGCTGGGCACCAGCTCCGAGCAATACCGCTCGCGCCACTCGATCGACCACTACTTGAGCGCGCTGGAGCCGGTGCTCGACGGCCCGCTGCCCGAGGCCGAGCGCCAGCCGCGGCTCTACCTGACGGCGCGCGACCGTACGGGGGCGCGGCGGCTGCTGCGCATGTGGGGCCTCTCGCCGGCCGACCTCTTGGTGGTGATGCACGTGGGCGGCGAGGGCTTCAACGGGCGCAAGCGCTGGGCGCCGCAGCGTTTCGCCGCGGTGGGCAACGCGCTGGTCGAGCGCTTCAACGCGCACGTGCTGCTGATTGGGGGCAAAGCGGACATTCCCCTCTGCGAGCAGGTGGCGGCGCTGATGCCGCGCAACGCGCACGTCGTCGCCGGCCAGAGTAGCCTCAAGCACACCGCCGCGCTGATCGAGCTGTCGGCGCTGCTGATCGGCAACGACTCGGCGCCGCTGCACATCGCGGCCGCGGTGGGCACGCCGAGCGTGGGCATCTACGGCCCCTCGAACTGGGAGCAGTTCCGCCCGATCGGCAAGCGCAGCTACCGCAACCGCATCGTCCACTCGACGCTGCCGTGCAGTCCGTGCTTCCACTTCATCGGCAGCGAGGCACCCTGGGTGCCCAACACCTGCTACTCCTTCGCCTGCCTCAAATCGATCACGACTGACCAGGTGCTCGAAGCCGCGGTCGGCCTGCTGCAGGACCCCCGCGATCCCCGCGAGCGCGATGGGGGATAAGGGGAGACGGAGAACGCGAAGGACGCGAAGCCAGCACGAAGGACGCGAAGCCGAAGAGAGCAGGGGCCTGAGACATGCGCTCGCCCACGTGAATCGCGAAGGGCCGTAGGGGCGAGACATGTCTCGCTCGCCGCGGCCAGCAGCCTGTCCCCAATCATGGGAAGCGCGTGATGAACAGCGGTTGGTGATTGAGATCTCTGCCGGAGCAGCACATGCAGGGAACGGATGAGAGGATGCGGGTGTGAAGCGCGTTCTTGTGACGGGCATATCTGGAACCGGCAAGTCCACGATCATTGGCGCGCTGACCGCGCATGGATACAAGGCTGTGGATGCGGACTGTGACGAGTTCTCGGAGTGGATGACGGTCGCCGGCGACTCTAAATCTGACCCCCTGGGGCCTCCGTTGGCGGTAGACCGGGACTGGGTGTGGCGCGAGGACCGTATTCAACACCTCCTGTCTACCGAGGACGCCGAGGTGCTCTTCCTGAGCGGGTGTGCGGCGAATATGGGCACGTTCCTGCCCCAGCTCGATCTCATCGTCCTGCTGAGCGCGCCGGCCGAGGTCATCGTCGAGCGCCTGTGTACGAGGACCACCAATACGTATGGGAAACATCCCGGCGAGGTCGCTCGCGTGCTGGGTCAGATGGACACGGTCGAGCCGCTGCTGCGCCGCATCGCGGGACTCGAGATTGATACGGGCAGTGCTTCTGTCGAGGATGTCGTGGCGGCGCTGCTTCGGCTGATCCACTCGTGATGTGCTCGGTTTCGGTTCTCAGGGACATCGCGAAAAGATGAAGGCAGTCGCTGCGGTGTATGTGTATGTGGAGGCGGGACATGTCCTGCGCGTCGCGCCCCACAGCCGCAGCCCCTGGTCGCTCCAAATGTGCAACGTCCATCAGCGGCAGCGCGCCAATCCCACCTCATTTGCGCTTGCCCGGCTGCGCGCAGCTCGGCGCCCTGCGTCTAAGCATGCTGGTAGAGAAATGATGCATCCGCTTCACCCACCCAAAACACCAGCGTGAGCCTGACCGTTCATAGTAGTTGAGGAGCTTCGTTCTACTAGGGCCTGTCTGACGAATGGAGAGCGATGTGTTACCCTCGTGCAGGAGGCACCTGGAATGAGGGTAGCAAAATGGTTGGACGCGGCGAATTGACCGAGGAGGCCTGGGCGCGCATCGCGCCGTTGTTGCCGGCGCGCG
>DASVAA010000219.1:0-6815 GCA_036376595.1 Ktedonobacterales bacterium
AAAGGATAAGCCCCACGATGAGCAACGATCCCGTCCGCAGCCACACCTTCACCTGGCACGACCCCAACGCGATTGCCCGCGCCAGTCGCGGCATGAGCGGCATCGAGGCGCTGCGCGCGATGCTGAGCGGCGAGATTCCGCCGCCGCCGATCACCGCCGCGCTGGGCTTCCGGGTGACGGCGGTGGAGGAGGGCAGCGTGACCTTCGCCTTCACGCCCGCGGAGTATCATTACAATCCCATCGGCTCGGTGCATGGCGGGGTTGCGGCAACGCTGCTCGATTCGGCGATGGGCTGTTCAGTGCATACGCTGCTGCCGGCAGGCGTGGGCTACACGACGCTGGAGATCAAGGTCAACTACATCCGGCCACTGATCGCCGCGAGCGGCGCCGTGCGCGCTGTGGGCAGCGTGCTGCATCTGGGCAACAAGACGGCGATCGCCGAGGGCAAGCTGCTGGGCGCCGACGGCAAGCTCTACGCCCACGCGACGACGACGTGCCTGATCATGCGCGAGTGACGGACGAGGTTGCGGGGATACGGAGAGCGCGAAGATCGCGAAGGAGAGGAGAGGGGAACCGCAGAGGATGCAGAGGGACGCAGAGGGACGCAGAGGGACACACAGGATACTCGTAGGGGCGTCCGGTGGACGCCCGCCGCGGGGCGTAGAGCATCGAGAGTGAGGTTGCGAAACGATGTCTGAGCTACCGCGGCCCTTTCGCGCGGACGACGCGCTCGACGCCATGCTGTACAACCAGGCGGAGTACTGGCTGTATCGCGCACACGTGGCAGGCTGGGATCACGGCAGCGCGGACGGGATCACGTGGTACCACAGCGGGCAGCGCAACACCGAGCGGAACGCCGTCGTGCGCGCGCATCTTCCGCCAGAGGGTAATCCCGTAGCGATGATCGCGGCGGCGCGCGAGCGTGTTTCGCCGAACGGGGAGCCGTGGACGTGGTGGGATCCGCCGCCAGCCGTCGCGCGGCTGCTGCCAGAGACCGGGTTGCGCCTCAATTCGCAAGATACTGGCATGGCGGCTGATCTGACGCAGGTGCCCGCTTCGGTCGAGGCGCCGGCAGTACTCACCGTCGAGCGCGTGCGTGACGATGCGAAGGCGTTGACGTGGAGGCTGGCCTTCCGTGCGGCGAACGAGCTGCCGCTGGACATCCCGACGACGCGGGAGTACATCGTAGAGGTGCTGCGCGGCCTCGCGCCGGCCGGCTACGATGAGCGTGAGCCGCTGCGGCTGTACATGGCTAAGCTGGGAGGCGCGCCGGTGGCGGTGGCGCAGCTCTTCACCGGAGCGGGCGTGGCGGGCATCTACTGCGTGGCGACGCTGCCGCAACTGCGGCGGCAGGGCATCGGCGCGGCGGTCACGCACGCCGCGCTGGCGGACGCGCGGGCGCTGGGGTACAACATGGCGGTGCCAGGCGCGTCGCAGATGGGCGAGCCGGTCTATCGTCGCCTTGGCTTCGTCGCATGTGGCGTGCTGGCGGAGTATGTGTGGGAGTCCAGCTGAGACCTCCGTGCGGATGTTGCCGGCGCCAGGTGGGATGGACCGCGGGACTTCAGCCCGCCTCCTCGCCAAACCGTTATCTTGCCAATCGCGATACTCTATGAATTGTCGAGGGCGTTTCCAATCCAAGGGTCACGAGGTAGACTGCGATTTAGGTGAGTTACCTTCGACGTAAGAAGCAAAACCATGGAGAATCTCCTGCTCGGCGCTGTCATAGCCGGTATTTTTCGTGTTGCGTTTGGTCTCGCCAGGCGCCGCGGAATGATTGGACCTCTCAGATCGACGTGGCACAACAGCCTGTTCTGCGCATTGTGGGCCGGCGTAGTCGTAGCGGCTTTCTACGTGAAAGATGTTGGCGTTACATCCCAACCTCGCGACGTGGTGGCATTTGCGATAGTGGCATCGCTGGGCGCCCTTGTCGGCGCCCTTGCCGGTCTCGCATGGTCCTATTTCTCACGCCACGGCTACCTCAAAGGTCCCTCTGCGGATGAGGAGACGTGCTCAATTGTCCATATTGGTGGCGTACCTCGAGCGCTCGTCGGCGACGAACGACGAGAGGCGACGTGAAGGGAGCGCGGACGATGAAGCTGGGACTGACGCTGGGATACTGGGGCGCGCGGCCGAGCGATGCGCTGCCGCTGGTGCAAGAGGCCGAGCGGCTGGGCTTCGACTCGGTCTGGACCTCGGAGGCGTACGGCTCCGATGCGGTGGTGCCGCTGGCGTGGATCGGCGCACTCACCACGCGCATCAAGCTGGGCAGCGACGTGCTCCAGATTCCCGCGCGCACGCCCGCCAACACGGCGATGACCGCCGCGACGCTCGACATGCTCAGCGGCGGGCGCGTGCTGCTAGGGCTGGGTGTGTCGGGCCCGCAGGTGGTGGAGGGCTGGCACGGGCGCCCCTACGGCAAGCCGCTGGCGCGCACGCGCGAGTACGTCGAGATCCTGCGTCGCATCTGGGCGCGCACGGAGCCGCTCGACTTCCAGGGCGCGGAGTACCAGGTGCCGATCCAAGGCGGGACAGGACTGGGCAAGCCGCTCAAGCTGACGCTGCACCCGTTGCGCGCGCGCATCCCGATCTATCTCGCCGCGCTGGGTCCCAAGAACGTCGAGCTGGCGGGCGAGATTGCCGAGGGCTGGCTGCCGATCTTCTACGCCCCGTCGCGCGAGGAGCTGTTCCTGGGTCCGCTGGACGCCGGGCTGGCGAAGCGCAGCGAGGAGGGGCCGTTCGACATCGCGCCGCAGGTGAATGTGGTGCTGGGCGACGACGTGGCGCTCTGCCGCGACAGCCTCAAGCCGCTGCTAGCGCTCTACATCGGCGGAATGGGCGCGCGCGGCAAGAACTTCTACAACGACCTTGCCCGCCGCTATGGCTACGAGGCCGCGGCGCAGGAGATCCAGGACCTGTATCTTGACGGCAAGAAGAAGGCGGCGGCCGCGGCGGTGCCCGACGAGCTGGTGGACGAGGTGGCGCTCTGCGGCCCCAGGGAGCGCATCGCCGAGCGACTGGAGACGTGGAAGCGCTCGCGCGCGACCTCGCTGCTGATCGGCACCATCCAGCCCGAGGCGCTGCGCGTGATGGCAGAGCTGGTGCTGTAACTGGTGGAGTGCGCAAGCCGCAGCCGCAGAGGGAACGGCGGTTGAAACCGCGCCTGGAGGGCCTCTCGGCCGCGAAGTCCGCCTCCGCGGACTGGGAACAGAGCGGGCAATGAATCGCTCCTTGGAGACACTGCATGATGAGCAGCGAGCCGCATCCTGGCGAGCCTGAGTACAGTGTGTGCCCCGGCTGCGGCGCGCGCCTGCCGATCAACGCGGACGCCCAGCCCGGCGCGCGCTACAACGCCTCTGCGGAGTGTTGGGCGCTCTACGGCGAGCTGACCGCCTACACGGTGGCGCGTGGCGATTGGGATGGGGCCGGCGAGTTCATCCACCAGCTCGCGGTTGACGCCTACGGCGCCCAGCATGTCCGCGAAAACGCGCGGCCGATTGGTCCCGCCTTCGCGCTGATCGGCCTCTACCTCACTTGTGAGCGCGGCTACACCGGGCGCCAGGTGCAGCACATGCACACGCTGCTCGCCAATCGCTCGAAGACGTGGCCGCGCTTTGTGCCTCTGCCACACGCCGGCACCCTGACCGTCGCCGAGGTGATGCGGGCGCCGGAGGGCGAGGCACGCGACGCGGTGCTGCGCGCGTGGGGCTGCTCGGTGTGGGAGGCGTGGGCGCCGGAACACGAGCGCGTGAGGGCGCTGTTCGCCAGCGTGATGGGCGATTAGCGGTGCGAGCTCCTCGCCGTCCGCCCCGCGCCCAGCCTGCGCAGCGTGGCTCTGTGGCTGCAGGCCCCTAGGCGCGGATTCATCCGCCGGCCCCACTCGACACTCGACACGCCGCCGCGCGTGGTCTAGTATGGCGCCATAGGCCACGGCGCGCCCCATCTGCTGGCGCGCTATGCCGAGAGCAGTAGGAAGAGGAACGCCCTCACATGCGCTACGGCTTCCTGATCGACCAGACGTCGTGCATCGGCTGCCACGCCTGCACCGTCGCCTGCAAGGCTGAGCACGACGTGCCGCTGGGCGTCTTCCGCACCTGGGTCAAGTACGTCGAGAAGGGCGAGTTCCCCAACAGCCGGCGGCACTTCCTGGTGGAGCGCTGCAACCACTGCGCCAACGCGCCGTGCGTCGCGATCTGCCCCACCGGCGCGCTCTTCACCCGCCCCGACGGCATCGTGGACTTCGACAAGGACCGCTGCATCGGCTGCAAGAGCTGTATGCAGGCCTGCCCCTACGACGCGATCTACATAGACCCCGCTGAGCACACCGCCGCCAAGTGCAACTTCTGCGCGCATCGCATTGACCAGGGCTTGCAGCCCGCCTGTGTGCTCGTCTGCCCCGAAGAGGCGATCATCTTCGGCGACCTCGACAACCCTGCCAGCCGCATCTCGCAGCTCGTCGGGCGCGAATCGGTTGCCGTGCGGCGACCGGAGCAGGGCACCGAGCCGAAGCTCTTCTACCTGGGCGCCGACGCCACCGCCCTGGTGCCCGAGGCTCTGCCGCAGCCACTCGGCGCGATGTGGAATGAGCCACCGTCCGATCCATCGCCTGGCGCGGCGCGCGTCCACCGGACGCTCCTACTACCGAACACCGAGCACGCCCAGGTGGACTACAACGTGGCGCATCCGGCGCCGTGGGGTTGGCGCGTCGCCGCTTACCTGGTCGCCAAGTCGCTCGCCGCGGGGCTGTTCCTCGTGCTCTCCGGGCTGCTGACGGCCGGCGTGCCTGATGTGGGCGCGCTGGCGCTGCCGGCGACGGTCGGCGCGCTAGTCTTCCTCGCGCTCACCACGCTGCTGCTGGTGGCGGACCTCAAGCGGCCGGAGCGCTTCATGTACATCCTGCTCAAGCCGCAGTGGGGATCGTGGCTCACGCGCGGCACGGTGATCCTGATAGGCTACGGGACGCTGCTGGTGCTGTGGGGTGTGATCGACCTCCTCGGCCACGGCCCGCCGCCGATCGCGCTCACCTGGCTGGTCGCGCTCTTCGCCATTGGGACCGCCGGCTACACGGCGCTGCTCTTTGCGCAAGCTGAGGGGCGCGATCTGTGGCAGGAGCCGCTTGTGGCCGCCGAGCTGATCGTGCAGGCGGTAATCGCGGGCGCGGCGGGTCTGGCGCTAATCGCGCCGTTCGCGGCGGGCGTGACGGCGGGCGTCCACCAGACCACGGGCGTCCACCGGACGCCCCTACAGTCGGCAGTCGCGGGCGTGCTGCTCGTCGCACTGCTGGCGCATGCGGCACTGATCGCGCTGGCGCTCTATTCGCCGCACCCGACGGCCAACGCGGCGTGGGGGGCGCGCGAGTTGACGCGCGGCGCGCTGGCGGCGCGCTTCTGGTCATTGGGCGTCGCGGTGGGGATCGCGCTGCCCGTCGTGCTGATCCTGATCGCGCTCGTAACGGGGCAGGCCGGCGGAGCCGCCGGGCTGCTGCTCGCGCTCGCCGCGCTGGCGGCGCTCGTCGGGCTGGCGGCCTACGATGATGCGTTCGTCCGCGCCGGCCAGGCCGCACCACTGAGCTAAACAGTGACGGCGAACGCGAAGATCGCGAAGAAAACGCGAAGTCCGCGAAGGGGCGAAGTGGAGCAACCGCAGTGGGCGCAGAGGTTTCAGAGAGTCACGTTTTATACCGAGTCAGGGCGAGTCTTGGCATATCCGCAGACACTGGTGCTTGGGGATTAGCCGCGGGACTTCAGCCCGCCTGCTGCGCGTACCACAATGTCTGCCCTTGGCTCGGTATTTGGGTGAGAGAGTGCTGCGCATTCCAGCAGGAGGAGGGTGGACGCTATGGACGCCGCCGATCATATACCCACGCTCGTACCCACACTCGAAGATGCCGTGGCGCTCGCCGCGCAGGCGCATCGCGGGCAGGTCTATCCCTCCTTGAGCGGCGAGCCATTCATTCTGCATCCGCTGCGCGTCATGCTACGCGTGGCGTCAGATGACGAGCGAATAGCCGCTGTGCTGCACGATGTGATCGAAGACACCGCCTGCACGCTCGACGATCTGCGCCGCGCCGGGTACGGGGAGCACATCATCGCCGCGCTGGATCACCTCACGCACCGCGATGACGAGACGTATGCGGCTTATATCGAGCGCGTCAAAGATGATCTGCTTGCCCGGCGGGTCAAGCTGGCCGACCTGGCAGAGAATCTTGCCAACAACCGGCGCATCGCCGAGACGACGACAAGTCCCGAGCTGCGCGCGCGGATCACGCGCTACGAGCGGGCCATCGCGACGCTGAAGGCAGCCGCAGCAGCGGAAACGGCGCCAGACACGGCATGAGCAGGCGATGTATGTATCCTCAGCCGCTCGTTGCACCAATGTATGCGAAACGGCTATCAAGAGGGGATTGACACAGACTATGGCAGGCTCTGACTCCAGCAGCGGCGGCGATCGTGATCGCGCCGCCGTGCCACCGCTCACCGAGACACCCACCGCGCCCTCTGTCACCCCCTCTCCCCGCAGGGCGAGGGGGTCGGGGGGTGAGGACGCCCCTGTACGCACGCCCGTCGGCGAGCTGCCCGCCTACCCGCCCGCCGACCAGTGGGACCGCTGGACCGAGCTGGACGCCAAGGCGTGGCCGCGGCGCGTGCCGCACACCTACACGCTGGTCCCCACCGCCTGTTTCAACTGCGAGTCAGCCTGCGGGCTGCTGGGCTACGTGGACGTGGAGACACTGCGCATCCGCAAGTTCGAGGGCAACCCCGCGCATCCTGGCAGCCGCGGCCGCACCTGCGCCAAGGGTCCCGCCACGCTCAACC
>DASVAA010000220.1:0-9981 GCA_036376595.1 Ktedonobacterales bacterium
GGCGCGGCGATCAACCGCGCCTATGGCCGGCGCATCCTCTACGTCGGCGAGAACGGGCACAGCGAGCCCTTCAGCGCCGGCGTGTTCTACGCACGCGACGCCTTCGAGGGGCTGGAGCTGATGGACCAGCTCATGGATGGCGCGAAGCGCCCACCGCTGCTGGAGCGCATCAAGCGCGAGGCGGCCGAGGCGCGAGAGAAGGAGGCACGCCGCGCGGAGGCGCAAGCTACCGCCCCTGCTGCCGTCCCTGCGCGCTCCAGCGTGGCCCCGGCACCGGTGGTGACGCCGCCTTTCTGGGGGCCGCGCGTGCTCGACCGCGTCGCCGTGGAGGACGTGGCGAGGTGCCTCGACTTCAACGCGCTGTACCGTGGCCGGTGGGGCGGTGTGGCGCACGGCGCGGAGTACGACCGGCTGGTGGCCGAGCAGTTCGCCCCGCGGCTGGAGCGTATGCTGCGCGAGGCGCGGCAGCGGCGCTGGCTGCACCCGCGCGCGGTCTACGGCTACTTCCCCGCGCGGGCCGAGGGCGACGATCTGCTGGTGCTCGATCCGGCCGATCACGCGCACGTGCTGGAACGCTTCACTTTCCCGCGCCAATCCGGCGGCGAGCGACTGTGCCTGGCCGACTACTTCGCCACCGCCGACGGCCAGCCCACCGCGGTCGCCTTCCAGGTGGTGACGATGGGCGACCGCGCCTCGGAGGAGGTAGCGACGATGCAGGCGGCCGGCGACTACACCGACGCCTACTTCCTGCATGGTCTGAGCGTGCAGATGGCCGAGGCAATGGCCGACTACGCCAACGCGCGCATCCAGGCCGAGCTGGGCTTTACGGGTGAACAGGGGCGGCGCTACTCCTGGGGCTACGCCGCAATCCCGGAGCTGGCCGACCACGAGCGTGTCTTCCGTCTGCTGGGCGTGCCGGAGGCCATCGGTGTGACGCTGACCGAGTCGTACCAGCTCGTGCCGGAACAATCCACCGCCGCGATCGTCGTGCCCCATCCCGACGCGGTGTACTTCGCAGTGCGAGCGTAATCCACTTTCGCTCGTTGACAGGCCGCTTTTCTGTGCTACTATCAGGAGGCGGCGTGTGGGACGAGTGGAAGGGGATGAGGCGGTATGGAGGAGGAGGACGACGACTCCCCACGCACGGTGCTGGTGGTGGACGACAACCCACGCCTGCTCGCCTTCATCAGCGACGCCCTGCGCGAGCTGGGCGACTTCATCGTCGCGACCGCGCGCGACGGCATCCAGGGGTTGGAGCTGTGCTTCGCGCTGCGGCCCGACTGCATGGTGATCGACGTGCGCATGCCGGGGATCGATGGCTTCCAGCTCGTGCGGGCGCTGCGCGGCGACCCCGCCTCGGCCTCCACGCCGCTGATCATCCTCACCGCGATGGCCCAGGACTCACAGCGCCTCGCCGGTCTGCTGGCCGGGGTGGACCAGTATCTCGTCAAGCCGGTAGATCCGCTGGACCTCGTTGCGGCGATCCGGCAGGCGATTACGCTGGGCGACGAGGCGCGCTGGCAGCGCATGCAGGCGCTCGCCGATGCGCCTGACGAGGACGACACGTGAGGTGCGGTCGCGTCCCTCGTTCGGTCAGTCGCGTAGCGTGGCGGCGCCTGCTATGACGGGACGCGCGCCGTTCGCCGGTGGTCGCCTGCCGGGTTGGCGCACAGCTTGATTGTGGTGGCGGAGGGTGGGATATGGTGGGCACGCGGTCTCCGGAGCGCAACCGGCACGGCAGGCATGGCAAGCGTGACGCGCAGACTAAGAAATGGCGGCAGACCGGCGCGCCGGGCACGCGTGTGCGCGGCGGCAGGCGGGGATGGATGCGCGGGCTGGGAGCAATCTTCACGGCGCCTTTCCGCGTGGACCCCGCGCAGCTTGCGGCCCTCAGCGGAGCGCAGCGCGAGGCGTGGCGCCGGGCGGTGCTGTTGCGGCTGATCCTCTCGGTGCTGCTCGGAGTCTCGGCGCTGGTGCTGCTGCCGGCGGCGCTCTTGGGGCAGGCGGCGCCCGCGTCGCTGGTGCGCCTGGGGCTGGTGATCACGCTCTGCATCGCCTGCCTGCTGCTCAACCGTGCCGGCCACACCACGCTGGCGGGCCTGCTGGTGGTCTATGGTACGCTGGGGATCGTCGTCCACTTCCTGGTGACCAACCCCGGTGGCATTGACCTGCAAGTGGTGCTTACCTATGCCCTGCTGGCGCTGCTGATCCTGATGAGCGGGCTGATCGTGCCAGGCTGGGCGACATGGCTGACGGCGCTGGTGGTGGTCGCGACCACGCTGGCCGGCGTCTTCGCGCTGCCCTTCTCGCCCGCGCTGCAAGCGGTGGTGGCCGATCCGGCGCAGCTGCGCTTCGCGGTGACAGGCCCACTGGTGACGCTGCAGCTCTTCGTCGCCGTGCTGAGCTGGGTGACGGCGCGCAGCGCGGGCGCGGCGCTGGAGGCCGCGGCGCAGGCGTTCGAGCGTGAGCGCGAGCTGGCGGCGCTCAAAGACCAGTTCATCACCAACGTCAATCACGAGCTGCGCACGCCGACGATGGCGCTCAACGGCTACATCAAGCTGCTGCGGTTGCGACAGGACAAGATGACGCCGCAGCGCCGCGCGGAGCTGATCGCGCAGGCGGCGCTGGCTGGCGACGACCTCACCGCGCTGCTCAGCAGCATCCTCGATACGCAGCGGCTCGACCGCGGCGCTCAGGCGCTGATCCCCGAAGCAGTGGACCTGCGCGCGACGGCGGCGGCGGCCGCGCGGCTGATCGATCCGCGCGAGGGGGGCCTCGCGGTGGATCAGGAGGTCGAGCGCACGCTGCGGCTGCACCTGTCATCAGGGATCGCGGTGTGGGCCGAACCGGTGCGCGTACGGCAGGTGCTCACCAACCTGCTCTCCAACGCCGTCAAGTACTCGCCGCCGGGCAGCCCCGTGGAGGTATCGGCGCGCGTCGTGGCATCGCAGCCGCAGCAGGGGCGCCGCTGGCGCAGCGGGCGGGCGGCACCGCGCGGCATGGTGGAGGTCGCGGTGCGCGACTACGGCCTGGGCATCCCGCCGGACCAGGTCTCGCTGCTCTTCGAGCGCTTCGTGCGGCTGCCGCGCGACCTGGCCTCGACCATCGTCGGCAACGGGTTGGGGCTGCACCTGTGCAAACAGCTTGTCGAGGCAATGGGCGGGCGCATCTGGATTGTGAGCAGCGGCGTGCCCGGCGAAGGCACGGCCTTCCACTTCACCCTGCCGGCGGCCTCTGCGTCGCCTACCGCGCCACTGGCGAGGCGATGAACACATCGGCGGGCAGGCCGACGTACGCGGCCAGTCGCGCAATCTGCGAGAGGGACAGCCTCCGCTTGCCCGCGAGCACCTCCGACACCACTGATGCGGTGCCAACGAGCGGCAAGAAGCTGTGTGGACAGTGATAGATTGGAGGCATGAACGAGCAGCACCGCAAGCCGTATCCGAGCGACCTGAGCGATCGCGAGTGGACGCTCTTGGAGCCGCTCGTGCCTGGGGTCAAGCCTGGGGGACGCCCGCAGGAGTCGCACGAGATCGTCAACGGCATCCTGTATGTCGTGCATGTCATGTGCGGTGGCAACCAGTGGCGCGCTATGCCGCAAGCCGTAGCTTGGTGGTCCAGGCGCATCGCTACGCTAGCTGGTCGAGCGCACCTTCAATTGGTGGGGCGGATGCCGCCGGCTCGCCAAGGGCTACGAGTACCAGCTCGAGTCCAGCGAGGCGACGACCTATTTGTCCATGTTGTACCTGATGACGCGACGACTTGCTCGCCTGGCTTGCAGCTCACTCGGATAGCTTGCCAAACAGTTTCTGAGATCGCGGTGGAGATCCAGCGTAGAACCCAGTTGGCGCGTCGCGCCGAGGGAGGTGGGCATGGAGCAGATTGCGATCACGGGGCTGCGCATCGCTTATGAGCGGGCGGGCGAAGGACCACCGCTTGTCCTCCTGCACGGCGGCCTCAGCGACAGTCGGGAGTGGCGCCGGCAGCTCGATGCGCTCTCGAACGAGTTCGCGGTGGTGGCGTGGGATGCGCCGGGGTGCGGTCAGTCATCAGATCCGCCCGAGACGTTCCGCCTGCCTGCGTATGCGGACTGCCTCGCTGCGTTCATTGATGCGCTTGGCTTGGGACAACCGCATGTGCTTGGGCTGTCGTTTGGAGCCGGACTTGCGCTCGAACTCTACCGCCGGCACCCCATGGTCCCGCGCTCGCTGGCGCTGGCGTCAGCCTACGCGGGCTGGGCCGGCTCCCTTCCCGCTGAGGTGGTCGAAGAACGCCTGCAGCAGATCGTACGGGAAGTCAACCTGCCGCCCGACCAGTGGATACCCCGATGGCTCCCAGGTCTCTTCACGGAGGCCGCGCCGCAGGAGGTGATCGAGGAAATGGCGGCGATCATGTCTGCGTGTCATCCCGCTGGGGTCCGGGCGATGGCGCGCGCCTTTGCCGAAGCAGATCTACGCGACGTCCTGCCGCGCATCCACGTGCCCACCCTGCTGCTCTACGGCGATGCGGATCAGCGTGCCCCTGTGCAGGTGGCAGAGGACCTCCATGCCAAGATCCCGACATCGAGGCTGGTGATGCTGCCGGGAGTCGGGCATCAGAGCAACCTCGAGGCGTCTGAGCGCTTCACTGCCGAAGTGCGGAGCTTCCTGCTATCCGTGTAACCTTCAGCCAGTATGTACGCAGGCTTCTTCTCAGCGCTGGCGCTGAACCCAGAACCTGGGACTTGTTGGGGAGTTAGGGTGACGGTGCATGTGGCCGAACCGGGGCACGTTGCCTCGTTTGAGCCAAGCGACAGGTGTGCCGCTCCTCTCACCACACGGCGTCGTCGCACATCGGGCATCTGATGTCAAGAACCGGCGCCCGCGCTACTGGTGCGCAATCTGCGTATGTGCTTGGCGACTCCCTACTACAACGCGAAAGGATGCGCGACTCCTATGAGCGACCTGCAACGCCTGCTCTCCGACTACCTCGCCGGCCAGCGCGACTTTGCCCGCGCCGACCTCGACGGCGCCAACCTGCACGGCGTGGACCTGCGCGGCGTGGACCTGCGCGGCATTGATCTGAGCGGCGCCCAGCTCCGGCGCGCCAATCTCGTTCATGCGCGGCTGGGCGGGTCCGCGCTGCCCGACGCGAGTCTGACAGACGCCAATCTCACCGGCGCCGCACTCGACCAGGCCAGCCTCCAACGCGCCCGGCTCAGCGGCGCGACGCTCACACGCGCCGACCTGCGTGCGGCAGACCTGCGTGGCGCCAACCTCTCCGGTGCCAACCTCAGCCACGCGGACCTCAACGGGGCGGACCTGCGCGACGCCAACCTGCGTGACGCCAATCTCAGCGGCGCACAGCTCCAGAACGCGAACCTCAACGGGGCGGACCTCGCGCGCGCCGACTTCACCGCCGCCAACGTCAAAGACGCGAGCTTTGCCAGCGCGCAGCGCCTCGCAGGCGCTTGCCGAGGCGGTTGATAGCGGTGTTGGCCCCCACGCGCCGCCTAATGTTCCCGGCGAGCCGGCGAGCCGGCGAGCAGTGCCGCTCCCCGGACGCCATAGGGTCCTCGCAGAAATGCTCCCCATAGGGGAAACAGAGGGCACGGAGGAGAAAGCAAGAGGGTGGGGAGGAGAGTGGAACCGCAGAGGACGCGGAGGAGACAGGATAGGCTCGACTCTCTCTAGGATTTCTCCCTTTCTTCGCGTCCTTCGCGCTCGCTTCGTGTCCTTCGCGTTCTTCGTCTCTTCCCTCCGCGTCCTCTGCGTCCTCTGCGGTTGCTCTCTCTGCTCTCCTCTTCTCCGCGTGCCCCGTATCCCTGCCCTATGCGGCGGGACTGGAACGGTGGTGGGCGGGGGAGCGCAGATCGGTGAGCACGGCATCAATAGCCGCCCATGCGCTCGCGGCGCGCGGGCACGGCAGCGCGGCGGCGGCCGGCGTGGGCGGCTGCGGCTCGTCATCGCGGGCGCGACCAGCCAGCCACTCACGCGCCGCCTCGGCCCACGTGGCGGCCTCGTCGCGGCCTTCAGAGGCGGCGGCGCGCCGCATCGCCTGGAGTAGTTCCAGCGGCACGCGGATAACCGAAGCGCCCTGTGGCAGCGCGGCCTGAATGGATGATGGCGCGGGGACGGAGACTTGAGCCGACACAGACATCGGCAGCGCCCAGGCGTGGACCGGCCCGGCGGACGCGGCGCCCAGACCGGCGCGGGGGGTCGAGCGCAGCTCGACCGGGCGGCGCGGCAGACGCAGCGGCTCGCGCGACGTGCGGCGACTGGCAGCGGGGCAAGGCGCATGGGCGATACGTGCCGGGCGCGGCGTGCTACGAGTGGGAAGATGGCGCGGGCCATCGGCGAAGAAGGACGCGCACATGACAAGCCTCCTGTCTCGGATGGCGAATTAGAACATCTGTTCTAATTATACGCACCGCCCTACTTGATGTCTAGAGGAGGGGGTATTTGGGGGGATATGTCCGGATGGTGAGCGGCTGATGTCGAGTGACGCCGATTCGTGGTTGCGCATCTGCCCCAATTGGCGACATACTTCACTACGATAGTCAACTATTCTCTCCGGCGGGTGAGGTGACGGCAATGCGTATCACGATGAAGGGCGATTACGGTCTGCGCGCGATGATTGACCTGGCGGCGCACTACGGCGAGGGTCCGGTTGCCAGCGCGACAATTGCGTCGCGGCAGAGAATCCCCGAGCACTTTCTCGATCAACTGCTGATCACGCTGCGGCGAGCGGGGCTGCTCAAGAGCCAACGCGGACCGCAGGGTGGGCACATGCTGGCGCGACCGCCGGAGCAAATCTCGATGGGCGACGTGATCGCGGCGCTGGAGGGCAACGTCGCGCCGATGGAGTGTCTGCCAACGCCCTCGGTGTGCCTGCTCTCGCCGGGCTGTGCCATCCGCGAGGTCTGGGCGCAGGTGGAGGAGTTCGCGCAGCAATTGCTGGCACGGACGACGCTGCAGCGGCTGGCCGAGCGCCACCGGGTGCCGGGGCAGACACACGACGGCGGGGCGATGTACTATATTTGACTTTGTTGATAGACTTACTCTACTATTTGCTCCAAGGCCGCGGATGCCCCTCTGGCCGCTCCGCTGCCACCCCCTCTAAACGCGGTGATGCGTGCGAGACGAGTGCGAGTGGGAGGACATACGACGATGCCACGATGGGCCAATGACGCGACCGAACTGATCGGGCGCACCCCACTGGTGCGGCTCAACCGCGTGGTGCCGCAGGGCGGTGCGACGGTGCTAGCGAAGCTGGAGGCCTTTCAGCCGGGCTACAGCGTCAAGGATCGCATCGCCGTAAGTATGGTAGACGAGGCCGAGAAACAGGGCATTCTCAAGCCTGGGGCGACGATCGTCGAGCCGACCAGCGGCAACACCGGCATCGGGCTGGCGTGGGTCGCCGCGGCGCGTGGCTACCGCACGATCCTGGTCATGCCCGAAACGGTGAGCCAGGAGCGGCGCATGGTGCTCAAGCGGCTGGGCGCGCAAGTGGAGCTGACACCGGCCGCGGAGCGCATGAACGGCGCCATCGCCCGGGCGCAGCAGATTGTCGAGCAGACCCCTGGTGCATGGATGCCGCAGCAGTTCGAGAACCCTGCCAACCCCGCGATCCACCGTGCGACCACCGCCGAGGAGATCTGGAACGACACCGAAGGCCAGGTGGACGCGCTGGTTTCGGGCATCGGCACAGGCGGCACGCTGAGCGGCGTCGCCGAGGCCGTCAAGGCGCGCAAGCCCGGATTCAAGGCCATCGCCGTCGAGCCAGAGACCTCAGCGGTGCTCTCGGGCGGCCAGCCGGGGCCGACCAAGATTCAGGGCATCGGCGCGGGGTTCATCCCCGACGTGCTGCAAGTGCCGCTGATCGACGAGGTGGTGCGGGTGGCCGATGCCGACGCGATTGAGATGGCGCGACGGCTCGCGCGCGAGGAAGGGCTGCTGGTCGGCATCTCCAGCGGCGCAGCGGCGTGGGCGGCGTCGCAGGTAGCGGCGCGACCAGAGTACGCGGGCAAGCTGATCGTGGCGATCTTCCCCGACCTCAGCGAGCGCTACCTGAGCACTGTGCTCTACGACGACATCCGCGAGTCCTGACTGCTGGCGAGCCATTGCCGGCAGGCGATGGCGCGTGCCACAATCTCGTGCATGGACGAGACCAGCATCACCACCCTGCGCGCCACCGAGACGGCGCCGCTGCCGGCCGGCGCGACCGAGGGGTACGCCGAGACCAACGGCACGCGGCTGCACTACGTGGCGGCGGGCACGAGCGGTCCGCTGCTGCTGTTGTTGCACGGCTTCCCAGAGTTCTGGTACTCGTGGCGGGCGCAGATTCCGGTGCTGGCGCGGCACTTCCGGGTGGTGGCGCCGGACCTGCGCGGCTACAATCTCTCCGACACGCCAGCCGGCGGCTATGACATCGCCTCGCTAGTGGAGGACGTGCGCGGGCTGATCGCGGCGCTGGGCGAGCGCGAGGCGCACGTTGTGGGGCACGATTGGGGCGGGGTGATCGCCTGGGCGCTGGCGATCCGTGCGCCGGATGCGGTGCGGCGGCTGGCGATCGTCAACGCGCCGCATCCCGGTCCCTTCCTGCGCGCGCTGCGCTCGCCGGGGCAGCTCCGGCGCAGCAGCTACATCGGCTTCTTCCAGATGCGCGGCCTGGCTGAGCGGATCATCGCGCGTGACGACTACGCGGTGATTCGGCGCACCTTCCGAGCGGCGGACCGCGGGCGGGCGTGGCTGGCCGACGAGGATATCGAACGCTTCGTCACGGCGATTGCGCGCCCCGGAGCGCTGAGCGCGGCGCTCGAATACTACCGCCGCCTCATGCTTCCCGCGGCATTGCGCCAGATCAGCCCGCTGCGGGTGATCGAGGCGCCAACGCTGGTGCTGTGGGGCGAGCTGGACATCGCGCTGGGTACGGGCCTGCTCGACGGGCTGGACCGCTGGGTGCGCGATCTACGTGTGGTGCGGTTCCCCACCGCCGGCCACTGGCTCAACCAGCAGGAGCCGGAGCGTGTCTCCGCAGCGCTGGAGGGATTCTTCGGCGAGGAGCCGTGAACGCGCGGCACCTAGCCACTCACACCATACGTCGCCGTGTAGTTCCTACCGGGGACGGTGATCGCCCTGTGTAGCCATGCGCCGTGGGCATGCTGCCGCTGCTGTAGCGCACGGTGCCATAGGGCGCGTAGAGCGCCTGCGCCGTCACCGTCCCGCTGGTGCTCAGGGCCACGCTCACGCTGCCGAGCTGGTCACCCGCCAGATAGGAGAGCGTGCTGGTGCTGCTCGTGCTGGTGGTGACGCGCACCGCCGTGCCGATGCCGGGGATCGGGTAGTACTCGCTGAGCGTCGAGGAGGGGCGCACACTCCCACCCACCGTCTGCTGCTCTTCGAGGCCGCCCAGCAAATAATCGGTGGTGGTCATGATGCCGGTCGGGGAGGTCGTCTGTTGGGCCACCCGTGCGCCCTCGCCATCGTAGGCGAAGGTGTCGCGGCTGGGGGTGGGCGTGCCATTGAGCGCGCTGGTCCAAGCGACGAGTTGGCCCTCGTTGTCGTACGTGAGGCCCGCCCCGGTGGGGCTGCTGCCGGTACACGTCGTGCTGCTGGTCGGTGCCCGACAGGTCATGTCCCCCGCCGCGTCGTAGGTGGCGGAGTAGCCGCCGCTCGTGGAGGTCGCCGCATGCAGGTGGGCGCTGTCGCCGTAGCTGTAGGAGCTGCCGGCGGGCCCACTCAGTAACCGGTCCAGGGTGTCGTAGCTATACGTCGCGGTGTACTTGGCGCCCTGCGCCGTCAGGCTGCCGCCATTGTTGACGAGGCCGCAGGGCCCCGTGCCGCTGTAGCTGCTGGCCCACGTCAGCCGGTTCTGCTCGTCGTAACAGAACGATTGGTTATCGGTGACGCTCCCCGGCAGCGTGGTGTCCGCCGCCGTCACGTTGCTCGCCGCATCGTAGCCCGGCTGCACCTGGTACAGCAGCGACCCGCCACCCGCCAC
>DASVAA010000221.1:0-49465 GCA_036376595.1 Ktedonobacterales bacterium
CGTGGGCGTGGGTGAAGTCGCGGTAGGTGCGCGACCAGGCGGCCTCGTGCTCCAGGAGGCTGGCGATTTCGACCCCGACTCGCGCCAGCTCGGCATCGGCGTCGGCCAGGCGCTCCTCCAGCATCTCGATCTCGCCAGGCCGCGGCTTCTGCGGCGCACCGGTACCGTCGAAGAGGTTGTCGAGGAACTGCTTCAGCTCGTCGCGGTAGCGCCGGTCGCCGCCGCGCAGGATCACGGTCAGGCTGCCCAGGTGGGGTTTGAGCTTCTCGACCACCACGTCCACAGCCTTGTTCATCTTCGAGGAGAGCAGCACCGTCTGGCCGCGCGCCACCGCGTCGAGGATGATCTGGGCGATGGTGAACGACTTGCCGGTCCCCGGCGGCCCGATGACCAGCGTCAGCGGGCGCACCTCGGCCTGGCGCAGCACGGTGGCCTGCGCGGCGCTCAACTCGGCGCCGGAGAGGATCGGCCGCCGCATCTGCACCGCGCTTAGCGTCACGCCGGCGTGCTTGCCGGGCCTGGCGACCGCCGCGTCGCCGAAGATCGCGTCCAGCGGGGTGGACATATCGCCGCGGTCGGCCATCTCTTGCAGCTCGGTCAGCACGCCGCGCGCCTCACTGGGCCGGCGGATCAGCGCCATCGCCGAGGCGCAGAGAAGCTGCACCGGGCTGTCGTGCTCCACCAGGTCGCGCAGCGCCTCCTCGGATTGCAGCTCGGGGAAGGCTTCGAGATCGTCAGTGCGAAGATCTGGGATCAGCTCGGCGACGACGCTGGCGAACTCGCGGATCGCGGCGGTATCGAAGGGCGCGGCGGGCACCTGCGCCAGGATCACCTCGGCGTAGGCCTGCGCCTGCTCGTCGTTCTCGGCGTCGATCAGCGAGGCCAGCAGCGGGAAGTTGATGCGCTGCTCCTCGATGTCGAGCGTCAGCCACGCCTGCGAGCCTTCGTGCTCGATGCGCGCCGGCCAGTAGAGCAGCGGCGCGCAATAGATCTCGCCCTTCTTCTTCGCCCCCTGCGATGGCCCCCGCCCGACGAGGAACAGCGAGCCGTAGGCCAGGAACTTCTCGCGGCGGTTGACGTCGGCGGCGTTCTGCGCGGTGACGGCGGTGGCAAGCGGCATTTCGAGCTGCGTCGCTTGTCCCGTCAGCAGCAGCTCGGTCTGCTCGGCGAAGGTGAGGTATTCGGCCTGGTTCTTGTCGAGCACGTTGGTGAGAATGCCGCCGCGCGAGTCGGCCGAGAAGCAGTCGTGGTAGTAGCGGCAGACGCCGGCAAAGAGCGTCGAAGCGGGCATACGACCGCCGCGGGAGCGAGCATGGGCGCCGTTCGCGCCGTTCGCGCCGTCCGTGCCGTCGGGCCAGGCGGAGACGGGGGTCATATCGCCGCGCTGCGGTGTCGTCTCCACCAGGGTGCCGGTGACGGTGGAATCGTCGTGCGTGCCGCGCCCGCGCCGGAAAATCGCCATACCCATCTCCTCTGCCGTAGGGTTGCCGCTGGCACCTCCCTGCCCCATCCCGCGCGCCGCCACGCCATACCAGCGGGCGAGAGTATATGGCGGCCTGGCGGCGAGCGTCAAGGACGGGGGAGTGTTGGGGGATGGGTGGTAGGCAGATAGTGCCCCTCGCGGCCATGCATGGCCGGAGCAGAATGCGGGGGGTATAAACGCCGTGATGTTGGCAGGCGGGCTGAAGTCCCGCGGCTAATAACCAACCGGCGTGGCGTGTGGTAGGATGGGACGCCGTAGGATGAGGTGCCGCGGCGAACCTTCGCACACCATGTTGCCACCGTGCCCTACGCCGCGCTCGCCATACGCGATGACCCGCGGGACTTCAGCCCGCCTTCTCGCTCTACCACTCCACCTGCCATTCGAGGCAAACGTGTGACGCATCCGGGTGGCTGTAGGGGTGGGACATGTCCCGCCCGCTCGCGTCCCATAGATACCGTCGCCCACGCGACAATCCCGGCCTGTGTCCCCCCACGCTTGATCGCCTCCACGCCGGATGCTACACGGCGCTCACAGCCCGACTGTACCGCACAGGAGCAATCCGATGTCCGGCCCGACCCCATCCGATACGCCTCGCGTCTTCGTCAGCCACAGCCACGAGGACGACCAGTATTGCCATGATTTCGTGGCTGAGCTGCGCGCGCTGCTGGGCAGCGACGATGCCGTCTGGTACGACGAGCACAACCTCGGCTCCGGCGAGCTGCTGACCGAGATTCAGCGCCAGCTCCACGCGCGGCCGATCTTCGTCGTCGTGCTCTCGCCGGCCGCGCTGCACCGCTCGACGTGGGTGTCCGACGAGTGCCGCTGGGCGTTCCAACTGCGCCAGCGCGAGCCGGCGCGCGTGATCCTGCCCGTCACCGGCATGCCCATCGAAACCGCCGACTTCTACCCCGACTGGATGTACCTCGAAGGCTACAAGCGCATCGAAGCGCCCGGCATGCGGCCTTTCCCGCCACAGGAAGCCGCCCGCCGCGCGCACCACGCCATCGCGTCCGCACAGACGCCCGCGCAGGTGGTGCTGCCTGGCAAGCCAGAACCCGCGCCCGCGCCCAAGCCAGCGCGCCCCATCCTGCCGCGCGAGCGCTTCCCCGAGCGGCTGGAGCGCCTGGGCTTCGAGGCGCACACAGCAAAGGACCCTACGACCGGCAAAGAGGTCACCTATCTCTCGCCGCCGCTATGCCCTGTGCCGGCGGGACCCTTCCTGATGGGCAGCGACCCGCGCCAGGATAGCCAGGCGCACGACGATGAGCAGCCAGAGATTACGGTCGAACTGCCCAGCTACCTTATCGCCAAGTTCCCCGTCACCGTAGCCGAGTACGCCTGCTTCGTCGCGGCTGGGCATGCGGCGCCCACGAAGGGAACCCTCGGCATGGATTGGCAGGCGCAGCTTGCACGCCTAGACCACCCCGTCACCTGTGTGACTTGGTTCGACGCACGTGACTACGCAGCGTGGGTGGCGCGGCTGACCGGCCAGCCCATCGGGCTGCCCAGCGAGGCGGAGTGGGAGAAGGCAGCTAGATGGGACGTGCATGGCAACAGTGGTCGCGGCTACGCCCGCATCTACCCATGGGGTGACCACTTCGACAGCGCGCGGTGCAACACCAGCGAATCGGGCATCAAGACGACGACGGCGGTGGGCACCTACGGGGCGGAGAACCCCGCGCGCGACGGCAGCAGCGCCTGCGGCGCGCAGGACATGGCGGGCAACGTGTGGGAGTGGACGCGCACGATCTACGAAGCCCAGAGCTACCGCAACGGGACATCAAGAGAGGACGATAAGTCCCCTCAAAAGCGTGTGATACGCGGAGGTTCGTGGAAATATGACTCCGACGATGCCCGTACGGCCTATCGCAATTATGACCGTCCAGGCGATGTAGACGACGATACCGGATTCCGCGTTGTGCTCCTCTCCGCAGCGATGTAGGGTGCTCACACCTGACCCCTCGCCCTGCGGGGCGAGGGGAGCCCAGAGAGCGCAGCACGCCCGGACTGCGTGCCACCGCCCGCTCATGCAGTGTAGAGCTCTGGGAAGACCCGTGACCACGCCTGCTGTTCTCGCGCGAAGCCCTCATCTACGGTGAGGATGGCGATATCCTCTCGCCCGTTGGCCCACTGCTTGGCCTCTGCTCGCGTGGCAAAGAAATGCACGTGCCGACAGACGGCGCTCAAGACGGCCTCCACGGAGGTCAGCTTCTCGCGGCGCGGATCCACGAGCACGGAGGACACCACCGCGCTGGCTGGGCTGATCTCCTCCACCCGCGTGGGACTGACGCGCAGCCGCACGATGGTATGCGTCAGCGGCGAGGGGGACTCGATGCTGACCGTCTGTTGCAGCAGCGCGGGCAGGAAGAGCGTATCCAACGCACACCACGCCGCGAGAGATACCCCCGCGACGGACACCCGATGCGGATGATCGCTGCTCAGCGATAACCCCAGAGCACCGATAATCTGGCCCTGCGCATCCTGTTCCGTCAACTCCCGCAACGTCTGGTCGACCGTGTCTGGCGCTATCCCCAGCTCGGCGATGCGCTGCTTCACCCGCTCCGGGCTGAGTGGGCGCCCCTGCGCCACCTGGCGCGCGGCCCAGAGCAGGAGCCGCAAGTGCTCCGGCTCAAACTCTAAGAGATACTCCCGCAGGTTCTGCGTCATATCGTCTCCACGAGTGTCGTCGCTCATCGCGTGCCTCCTGTTTCTTCCCCCGCGACTCGCACGGGGCGGCTGAGGGGAGCCTACACCCTACCTCCAGGGGGAGAGTCAAGAGGCGTCAGGAGGCCGATTTCCCAGCGCCAGCACCACGAGTCCAGTGTGCGCAACGGCACGTTAGTGGGCGGGCGTCGCTTGTGGCGGCCCGCGGCGGCGGCTCGCATCGGTAGAGCGGTACACCCCTTCCGTCAAGACGTACCCGGCGGTGAAGAAGGGGATGCCGGGCAGCAACCCAAGCCCGGTCACCAGGACGAATCCATCGGCCAGCAGGAACCCGAGGGCGCTCGGCAGGACTGCGATCAGATACGAGGCGCCACGCCGGCGCCAATGCTCGGCCAGGGCAGTGACCAGCAGGACATCCACGACGTTGATGGCGAATCGCCCCCAAGGCAGCAGGAGGAGGAAGTCGCCCAGGTGGAGGGGAGTGGAGTTGACCGGAGTCGGAGGCCCAGAAGCAGACGACGCGGACAGACCCGCCGCGAACTGAAGCACATCCACCGCACTGAAGCACAGGAACAAGACCAGGAAGGGACGAAAGTGCGGCGCCACCCAACAGCCCAGGAGCAGCCCGCCGCTCCACGCCACCACCAGCACAACGAGATCGGACCACGGGTAGAGGGGGAGCGCGAGAACCAGGCTCATGAGGCCCACCGCAATCCCAACGATCAGCCCGATGGCGAGCGACCAGCCGCTCAGCGGCCGCGCGAGCCACGGCACTGCCGAGCAGAGTAGCGCAAGCGTGATCGACAGGACGAAAACAAGCGCAATTGGGAGCATGGTGCAGACCTCCTCATCTCTGTAGGGTGCCTGAGAGGAGGCTACACTCTTACCCCGCGGGGAGAGTCAAGAGGCGGCTTTCTCCGTGCTACGACGCGGATCTGACGCCAACAGACGCACCAGGGGGGATGCGGAGGGCTGGAGTGGGAGACGGCCCGGTGCGCTCATACTCGCGCAAGCTGCTCGGAAATCCAGGACACGCTGACGGACCGCCTGAAGCGAGGCGATCCGTGCCTCGACCCGGTCGAGTGCCTGCGCCAGCTGCTCGTGCACGAGCGGCTCGATGGCCTCGCCGGGTCGCTCGAGATAGCGCGTCGTGAGCGCCTGGATCTCGCACAGCGTCAACCCGAGGGAGCGCAGGCCCTGGATCACCCGCACACACCACAGCGCCTCGTCGCCAAATAGGCGATAGTTGCTCTCGCTGCGACCCTGCGTGTAGAGGAACCCAAGCCGCTCGTACTCGCGCAGCGTTTTTATCGGCACGCCGGTGCGCCGAGAGACCTGCCCGATGGTCATCGCGTTCGACCGTAACATGATTCCGCCCTCCGATACCCTGAACGACTCGCGCGTGATTCCTGCGGCAATCCTCCCGTGGACCGGCAGGCTTCAAATCACCCGATTTACTCGTCGCCGGCCATTGCTAGCTGGCGCAACAGCTCAGGGTGCGCACGTCCTTGCTGAAGGAGATGGCCGCGATCTTGAGCGCCTCGGCTATCGTTGGGTAGACGAAGATCTGGTCGATCAAGTCGTCGGCCGTCACGCCGTAGCGCATGCCCAGCGCGGCAATCTGGATCACCTCGGCGGCCTCCGCCCCCAGCATCGAGACGCCCAGCACACGGCGAGTGCCATCCTCCAGCACCATCTTGAGCACGCCGCGCGTGTCGCGGGTGGCGCTTGCGCGCGGCACCACACTCAGCGGAATCGTGTTGCACCCGCAGGCGATGCCGGCGGCGTTGGCCTGCGCGTCGGTCAGACCGACGACGCCGACCAGCGGATCGGTGAAGATCGCCCGTGGGATGATTGCATGGTTGACCGTCTGGTGCGTGCCGGCCAGGGCGTTGCTCGCTGCGATACCGCCATCGCGCGCGCCCACCGGAGTCGCCATCTGGCTCTCTTGCTGGTGGACGATCACGTCGCCGGCTGCCCAGATGTGCGACACGCTGGTGCGCAGCTCGGCGTCCACCATCACCGCTCCGGTCCGCGGGTCGAGCCGCACGCCCACCTCCTCCAGGCCGAGAGCGGCAGTGTTGGGCCGGCGGCCCGAGGCCACGAGCAGCCTCGCCGCCGCAAAGTCGCGTCGCGCTTCACGCACCTGAGCCGTAACCGTGACTTGGCACGCATCGCCTGCGGCCTGCTCGATGTGCGCGCCCGGCACAATGCGTAGGCCCTCCGCGCGCAGGATGTCGGTCAGGCAATCAGCGATCTCTGGCTCATAGGATGGCAGAATACGGCGGGATGGCTCCAAGATCGTGACCGTGGCGCCGAAGCGCGTGAACATCTGGCCCAATTCGAGCGCGATGTATCCGCCGCCCAGGATCACCAGCGAGGAGGGCAGCGCGCTCAGCGCCACGGCTTCCTCCTGACTGCTGAGCAGATCGCTGGTCAGGTACGGCATCTCCGCCAGGCCGGGGATGTCGGGGATCACCGGCGCGGAGCCAGTCGCGATTAACAGCCGCTCACCGCTGAGGTACCGCACGCTGCCATCCGGGGCCGTCAACTCCGCTGTGTGGGCGTCCACAAGCTGGGCGTGGCCGTAGGCGACCTGGATCGGATGCGAAGCGACGCCTCCCGTGGGCGCGGCCGATGTGTCGAGCAGGCTCGCGTAATGCTGGGCGCGATACTCCGCGATCAGCGCGTCTTTCTGCGCGACCAGCGCCGCGAAGTCGGGCCGCAGCGAGGCAGGTGCGAGGCCAGGGAAGCGCGGATGGGCCGCGTCGTAGACGAGTTTCGCCGCGGCGATCAGGTTCTTGGAGGGCAGACAGCCGCGGTTGACACACGTGCCGCCCAGGGTGCGCTCCTCGGTCATCACGGCTGTCTTACCCATCTCGCGTGCGCGAGTGGCGGCGGCAAAGGCCGTCGAGCCGCTGCCCAGGATTAGCAGATCGGTCTGCTCGGCGTCTCTCATCTCGTCAGTCTCCCCTTCGTCGTCGCACTGTGCCGTTACGCCTCAAGGTCAATTGCCTTGCTCGCCCTCCAATTCCCCATGATTCCTGCCGCTGTTCGCGCAACAGGCTAGACATATCTGGATGTCTCGATATGAACTCCAGCGGAAAGCCCTTGGCCGACAAGCAGAAGCGAGACAGGCAAGGTTCCCAGAGACCCCTCACCACCTGCTGGACAGGTCCTCCCTCGCACTGATTAGGGCCGGATCATGCCGCAGCTCGCAATGCCAGCGGCATGCTCGCGCAGCACCACACCGGCGGCCACGAGCAGATCGCGCACCCGCGCATTGGCGATACGGTAGTAGACCTGCTTCCCTTCGCGGCGGGTCTGGACGAGACCGCACCAGCGGAGGCAGCCGAGATGCGTCGAGACACGGCTCTGCGGTGCCTCCAGGTCGGCCACCAACTCGCCGACGCTACACTCTCCGGCCGGAGCGTCGAGCAGAAGCCGCAGCAAGCGGATACGAGTGGGATCGCCGAGCACCCGGAAGAATCGCGCATAGAGGTCGGCTTGCGCGACCGGTGCCGATGTATCACGCGCTGGGGAGAAAACCCCGGCCTGCGCGAGATCTTGTTGGTGATCGCCACGGGGAGTATCACTCGTCGTCTGGCGCGTGGCGTGCGCCTGCTCCGCGTCCATAGACCTAGCCCTGTTTCTCATATCATAATATCTGGATATGTTTGACTATACGTCATGCGGTCAAGGTTTGCGCCTTGCCCGGCAAAGGCAGGTGGATGCGCTGGCCGCCGGGGGTGAAGACCCCCCTATCTCTGCTCGTAGCGCTCGGTCCAGTGGGCGTGCTCGTCCTTGGCCGCCGCCAGCATTTCTGGATCGGTCAGCAGGTCCAGCGCGGTGAGCGCCAGCGCCTTCGAGACCTTGAGCATCTGCTGCATGCCGTAGCCCGAGCACGCCGCCTCGACCACTGCCTGCGAGTGGCCGGGGATCGCCTCGTGGCTGATGGCGAACGAGCCGGTGGCCGCCGGAATGAGGTACGAGACGTTGCCGAAATCGGTCGAGTAGGAGCCGCGCTCCTTCTTCTCCGGGCTGATCTCCATCCCGGCGGCGCGCATGTTCTCGGTGTAGCGCCGGCCGATGACGTACGACGGCCGCTCGTCCAGGTACGTCGCTTCGGGCTGGGTGATCTCGACGGTTGTGCCCGTCATCAGCGCGGCGCCCTCGGCGATGCGGCGCACCTGCTCCACGAGCGTCTCCAGATACTCGCGGCTGCCGGCGCGGATGCCGATGCTGGCGCTGGCGCGATGCGGCACAACGTTGACGGCATCGCCGCCGTGGGTGATGATGCCGTGAATGCGCGCCTCTGGCTTGACGTGCTGGCGCAGCGCATCTATGCCGTTGAAGAGCTGGATGACACCGTTGAGCGCGTTGGCGCCCTTCCAGGGGTCGCCGGCTGAGTGCGCCGGCTGGCCGTGGAATGCGAAGTTGAGCTGCGTGATCGCCAGGCAGGTGCCGCCAGGATACTCCTGCGGCGCGAGCGTGCGGTCGCCGGCGTGGTGGACCATCACCGAGGCATCCACGCCCTCAAAGATGCCAGCGTCGATCAGACGAATCTTGCCGCCGCCGCCCTCCTCCGCCGGCGTGCCGATCACCTCGAAGGTGCCGGGAAGCTGCTCCATCAACGGGGCGAGCGCGATGGCCGACGCCAGCCCCGAGGCGGCGATCAGGTTGTGCGCACAGCCGTGGCCGATGCCGGCCAGCGCGTCGTACTCGGCCAGCACGGCAACCGTCGGCCCCTCACCCTCGTCCTGGCCCGCGCCGCCGTGCTTGACCGCGCGGAAGGCCGTCTCGACGCCGCCCACCGGCGCCTCGACCTCCATCCCGTGCCGGCGCAGCGCCTCGACCAGCAGCCCCGAGGCGAACCGCTCCTCGTAGCCCAGTTCCGGCCGGTCGTGGATCTGTTGCGCCAGGTCGGTGATCTCCGCCGCGTGCTCGTCAATCGCCGCCATCGCGCGCTGCCGCCGCTCGTCGCGCCCGTTTGCCTGCATCGCTTGCCGTCACTTTCCGCTCGCATGCCTGCGCACCCAAATACCCCGGCGCAGTGGACGTGTCTCGTTGTTGTCGAGCATACCACGCGGCGAGCAGTCTTTTGCCCGATATGCCGTGATGCCGCCAGACATCCGCAATTTGGGGCAGACAGTTGACGTCATAGTGCTTTGGGTCCGATCCTGTTAGCCAGGACACATATGGTGCGCACGGCGGGCTCGTGTAGCCAAGGTAGAGGTGGTGGGCATGCACGGACTAATCTTCGTGACGTGGGAGAAATACCTTGCCGAGCGGTTCGGCGGCTCGCTGTTGGAGGACTATCGGCGAGCGATCGGCGAAGGGATCGGCGAGACGCCACTGGTCAGCCGGGTCTACGACGACGAGCAGCTCCTGGCCGGCATCGCGGCGGCCAGCCGCCTGACCCGCGCGCCGGTGGATACGCTGCTGTACGAGTACGGCCACTACTTCATCCTCAACGGCCTCACCAGCCGCCTCTGCACCTATCTGCTCAATCAGGTCCACAGCGGGCGCGACCTGCTGCTGATGATGAGCCGCGCCCACGAGCAGATGAGCCAGACCGGAGGCGGTATCACGCCGCCGCTCTTTGGCTATCAGCCGATGCCAGGCGACCCCGCTGGCCTGGTGCTCTCCTACGACAGCCCGCGCCAGCTCTGCACACTGCTGCGCGGCTCAATCGAGGGCGCGGCCATTCGCTATGGCGAGCGGGCGCAGGTGAGCGAGGACACCTGCATGAAACATGGGGCGCCGGCCTGTACTTTCACGATCCGCTTCATGCGCCCTTCGACCCCATCGCTGGCGCAGCGATCAGGCACATCCGCAACGCCGCTCCCCGCGACCACCTCCGGTGCATCCAGCACGCCTGGGGCATCGGTGACTTCAGTGCCACCATATCCGGCGCACGAAGACCAACAGCGCTGGGAAGCCCAACAGCGCCTGGCGGATCAGGTCTACGCCGTCTTGCCCGATGCGGACGGTATGACACTCGCCGAGGTGCGGGAGCGCCTGCACGCGCGCTTTCCGCGGCTTGCCGAAGCCGGACGCCCGTTCGTGGTGCTGGAGGCGCTCAACCATCTACATCACGCCGGCTGGATCGCCACGAGCGCCAACGAGCCGGGTGACGTGCTGGGCAGCCGGCGCCACTGGCGTGCGCCGCGCGTGGCGGGCTGATTCGATCTGGGCGCGCTCGCCGCGCATTTCGGCGCTCCGCCGCCGGCAGATCAGCGCCAGGGTTGGTAGCCGTAGCTCGGCCAAGCCGGGACGGGGTTGGCGCTCAAAAACTGATCGATATCGGCGAATGAGAGGTAATCGCCCGCGTCGCGTCCATAATGGACGACCTGGACGCGCAGATCGGGGCCGAGCAGAAAATCGGCGGGCTTGCGGCCCATCGGACCTTCGGTGCGCGTCAGGTTCTGCCACGTATTGCCGCCGATATGCTTCCTCGCCGCCTCGCGGAACGCCGGCCGCCGTGTGAAGAATGCCTTTGCCGCCTCGAAAAGCGAGGACTCCAGCCCATAGAGATCGTAGACCTGGTGCTCGATGTCGGGAATGATTGGGAACGGTGCTGCCTGGCGCTCCAGGAAGTGGAGCGCCTGTTGAGGCGACGACTCGAAGAAGGCGATGATCTCCAGCCCGCGCTGGCGGTACTCGTCGTAGCGATAGATCAGGTAGTGCAGGCGCAGGTTACAGAGCGGACACACGGCCGCGCGATTGAAGGAGAGCAGCACCCGCCGTCCCTGGTACTGTTCGAGCGCTACGCCTCGCCCGTACATATCCCGCCGGGCGAACAGAGGCGCCATCTGACCGGCTTTGAGACGCATACACAGGCCCTCCAGACGTGGCGAGGCAAGACCTTATGTTGTGCCACCAGTCTAACGGTAGAGGTCAAGGGCATCTCCATCCGGGCTAGGTTCTCGCCGTGCTCATGTCTGTGCCCAGTCCGCCCAGCGCGGACTGGGCGGCCGCTGGCCCCATAGGCGCGGTTTCAACCGCTGGCTGCTGGAACACGCGAGCTAGCCAGTAGTGCGGCCGCATGCGCCTGAGCAGCGGGACGCCCTTGAATCCCACTGCCGCGATGGCCCGCGCGTACCAAGCCGAGCGCAGCAGATAGGGCACGGCGATGGTGCAGGCGCCGAGCGCGACCAGCCCAAAGCCCGTCATACTGATCAGCCGCGCAACGCCGATCCCCGCCAACGCCAACGCTCCCTTCACATCACATTTGCCTGCGCGCCACGCCGCGCATCGCATGGTATACTGTGCGCACAAGCGGTGGCGCTCGCGAGTTAGTCGGTGCGCCCTGGCGCGAAATGTGCGCCGCCGCATGGAGAGGCCCCGAAAACAAAGGAGTTTGCGGGTGCATTCGCGCGAACCCAAGCCTTCCCCATCCCCTGACCATTACGCGTGCCGGCCGATGCCGTCCGGCAATGAGGCGTACTGGCAAGCCTGTCTGCGGCTCTCGCCCGCGCTGGCCGACCCCACCTACATCAACGACACCATCCGCCGCGAGCACTCCCCGCCTCTGCCGCGCGTCTGACCCTGATTGCCGTGAGCCTGCCGCGGCGTTTCCGCGCGCTCACGCGACCTTTTGAGGCGCCACGAACCGGCGCCCAGATTCAGACCTGACACGCGACCCATCGCGGGAGGTACCGTCTCGTTCATGGCCGATCACGATTTCATGCCGATTCGGAACTGGGACCACATCGAGTTCTACGTCGGCAACGCCAAACAAGCCGCACACTACTACAGCCAGACCTTTGGCTTTCAGCCGGTCGCCTACGCCGGACTCGAGACTGGCGTGCGCGACCGCGCAAGCTATGTGCTCCAGCAGGGCAAGATTCGCTTCGTGCTGACCTCCGGGCTGCATCCCGATTCGGAGATCGCTCGCTTCGCCTTCCAGCACGGCGACGGCATCAAAGACATCGCCCTCGAAGTCCCGGATGCCAAGCACGCCTATGAAGAGGCGCTCAAGCGCGGCGCGAAGAGTGCGCGCGAGCCGCAGACCATCGAGGATGAGCACGGCCGCGTGACGCACGCCAGCATCTACACCTACGGCGACACGATCCACAGCTTCATCGAGCGGTCGGATTACCACGGCCCATTCCTGCCCGGCTACCGCGCCGTCGAGGCGCCCTCCGAGCAGCGCGCGCGCGACGCTGGCCTGCGCGCGGTGGACCACTGCGTCGGCAACGTGGAGCTGGGCGCGATGGACGAGTGGGTGAGCTTCTACGAGGACGTGCTGGGCTTCAAGCAGATGCGCCACTTCACCGACGACGACATCGGCACTGAGTACTCCGCGCTGATGTCGAAGGTGATGGAGGGCGGCAACGGCAAAATCAAGTTCCCGATCAACGAGCCGGCCGAGAGCAAAGCGAAGGGCAAGTCGCAGATCCAGGAGTACCTGGACTACTACGGCGGCCCCGGCGTGCAGCACGTCGCGCTGATCACCGGCGACATTCTCAGCACTGTCGGCAAGCTGCGCGAGCAGGGCGTCGAGTTCCTCAGCACGCCGACCTCCTACTATGAGGAGCTGGAGGGGCGCGTCGGCACGATTGACGAGCCGATCGACGAGCTGGCGAAGCTGGGCATCCTGGTGGACCGCGACGACGACGGCTATCTGCTGCAAATCTTCACCAAGAACCAGCAGGACCGCCCGACGGTGTTCATCGAGGTGATCCAGCGCAAGGGCGCCCACGGCTTTGGCGACGGCAACTTCAAGGCGCTGTTCGAGGCCATCGAGCGCGAGCAGGCGCTACGGGGGAATCTGTAGATCAGCCGGCGGTTGAAACCGCGCCTGGAGCGGCCCAGCGGCCGCCAAGTCCGCCTGCGCAGACTCAGATCCGGGGCCCAGGCGGCGGCGGATTCGTAGGGGCGTCCGGTGGACGCCCGCCGCCGGCAATGCGGGGCGCAAACCCGATTCGGAGGGTCCGAAGAGATGCCATCCTATCATCGTCTGGGTGAGGTGCCGCATAAGCGCCACACCCAGTTCCGCAAGCCAGACGGCGGCCTCTACGCCGAGGAGCTGTTCGGCGAAGAGGGCTTCAGCGGCAACTACTCGCTGCTCTACCACCAGTATCCGCCCACCCGCGTGACGCGCATCGCGCGCTACGGCGCGGCGGACAATGAGGAGTGGCCGCAGGAGACGCACCGCCATCACCATCTCAAGACGGCCGGCATCGCGCCCGGCGGCGACGCGGTTTCCGGCCGCGTGACGCTGATGTACAACAACGACTGCCAGCTCGGCGTCGCCCGGCCAACCGAGGAGATGGGCTACTTCTACCGCAACGCGATGGGTGACGAGATGCTCTTCATCCACGAGGGCAAGGGCGAGCTGGAGACCACCTTCGGCCTGCTGCCCTACGCCGAGGGCGACTATCTCATCATCCCGCGCGGCACCACCTGGCGCGTGCGGCCCGGCAGCGCTGAGGGACCGCAGCGCATGCTGTTCCTCGAAGCCTTCGGCGGCGCGCTGCAGCCGCCCAAGCGCTACCGCAACGAGTTCGGCCAGCTCCTGGAGCACTCGCCCTACTGCGAGCGTGACCTGCGCGCGCCGACTGAGCTGCCGCGGCACGAGGAGCGCGGCGAGCACGAGGTGCGCATCAAGGTCAACGGCGAGGTGATGTCGTACGTCTTCGATTTCTACCCGCTCGACCTGGTCGGCTGGGACGGCTACCTCTATCCCTACGCTTTCAACATCGGCGACTTCGAGCCGATCACCGGGCGAGTCCACCAGCCGCCGCCGGTGCATCAGACCTTCGAGGGGCCGAACTTCGTCGTCTGCTCGTTCTGCCCGCGCAAGCTCGACTACCACCCGCTCTCGGTCCCGGTGCCGTACAATCACAGCAACATTGACTCCGACGAGATGATCTACTACGTCAACGGCAACTTCGGCAGCCGCAAGGGCGTCGAGACCAGCTCGATCACGCTGCATCCGCGCGGCATCCCGCACGGACCGCAGCCGGGCGCGGTGGAGAGGAGCCTGGGCGTCGAGCGCACCGACGAGCTGGCGGTGATGGTAGACACCTTCCGTCCGCTCAAGCTCGCCGCGGCGGCGCGCGAGCTGGACGACGCGAGTTACCCGTTTAGCTGGCTGGAGTAACCGTGTGTAGGGGCGTCCGGTGGACGCCCGCCGTGCTGAGATCGGTGCGTAGGGGCGTCCGATGGACGCCCGCTCGCGGCTGCGGCAGATCGTCCGGCACGAATGGGCGGGACGTGCCCCGCCCCCAATACACATACAGATGTATGGAGGTTCTCGGCATCCAGGCCGCGCAGGCGGCCTTTGTGGCGGCACGCCCGTGGGCGCGGACTCATCCGACGGTCCCGTCGTCGCCGCTACGGCGCGGATTCATCCGCCGGCCCTCGTCGCCCCGGCGGATTAGCGATCAGGAGGTGGCCCATGCCGCGAATCGTGAAGTTCTACGAGACCACGTTGCGTGATGGCGAACAGACCCCGGGCATCAACTACTTCGCACAGGAGAAGCTCGAAATCGCCCAGGCGCTGGCGGACATGGGCTTCGATACGCTCGATTGCGGCTTCGCGATCTCCGGCGAGCCGGAGTTCGAGTGCATCCGCCTGATCGCCCGCAACGTCTCGAACGCCGAGATCTGCTCCATCGCCCGCTGCTACCCCGAAGACATCGATCGCGCCTGGGAGGCGGTCAAAGACGCCGCGCACAGCAGCATCGAGCCGTTCATCAGCACGTCGCCACTGCACCGCGAGGTCAAGCTCGGCAAGACCCGGCCCGAGGTGCTGGAGCTGGCCCGCACCGCCGTCGCCCGCGGCCGCCAGTACACCCCCAACATAGATTTTGCGCTCGAAGACACCACGCGCACCGAGCACGACTTCATTCTCGAGGTGGTGGAGGCGGTGATCAAGGAGGGCGTGCGCTTCGTCACAATCTGCGATACGGTGGGCTTTGCGCTGCCGTGGGAGTTCGGCCAACTGATCGCCGACCTGCGGCGCGAGTTCCCGGGCGTGCGCCTCTCGGCCCACTGCCACGACGACCTGGGTCTGGCCGTCGCCAACGCGCTCAGCGGCCTGATCAACGGCGCCGAGCGCGTGGATACGTGCATCAATGGGCTAGGCGAGCGCGCCGGCAATGCTGCCACCGAAGACGTAGTGATGGCGATCCGCACCCGCCGCGCCGACCTCGACCTCGACGTGAACGTAGACACCACCAAGATCATCCCCACCAGCCGGTTGGTGGCAAAGTATTCGGGCATGCAGCCGCAGTGGACCAAGTCGGTGGTCGGCGCCAACGCCTTCGCCCACGGCGGCGGCATCCACCAGGACGGCGTGCTCAAAGACGCGCGCACCTACGAGATCATGCGTCCTGAAGACATCGGCCTGCCGCCCTCCGAGCGCCGCATGCACGTCGGCAAGCTCTCCGGCCGCGCCGCGCTCAAGGCGCAGCTCCATGACCTGGGCTACAATCTGGAGCCGGAGCAGCTCAACCGCGCCTTCGTGCTCGTCAAGCAGGTGCTGGGCAAGAAGAAGGTGCTGGAGGAGATGGACCTGCGCCGCTGCGCCGACACGGCCATCAACCCCACGGCGGCCGTCGAGCAGCTCGCCACGAGCGCCGCGGGCGGCGAGGATAAGGAGCCGTAGCGTCGCTGACCGCGCCGGCATTCAGGATTCCCACGCGGCGACCTGGCGGCCCTATGGTCACTTCACACTCCACAGGGAGGTCTGCCAACTGCCGCCGCTGCTTCCGGTCGTTGTGGCTGCCATCCACACCTCGGACGCGGTGGAGGCCAACGACGCCCCGGTCAAATACATCCAGCTTGGCTCGGCGAGTGTATGCTGTCCAGCCGCAAGCATGACCGCCGAGCCAAACGTGGGGCCTGACTGCGCGATGCCCTCTGAAGCGTAGATCGGACTGGCATGGAGCGCGGAGCCGCTGGCCTCAGCGGCCAACTTCACACTGCCATCAGCGGCAATCGTGAATGAGGGCGCGAAGAAGTAGGTGCCGCGTTGTCCGATGAGCTCCTCACTGAGGATGGTAACACCCTGGAAGGAGAGCGCCGACGTTCCGGACTGGGTGCTAAACGTGGGCGCCAGCTCAACCCAATACACTCCTGAGCGTGTCTCGCCATCGCCGGACCAATTGACCGCCGTCGTGAAGGTAGCGAACACCTGGTTGCCGCTATAGACGAGACCGGTGATGCGTGCGTCGCCGGCGGGGATGCGCGGGGTGGATGTTCCTGGCTGCTGCGCGCGGGGCGGGTCCGCGTACGGCGGCGCGTAGGGGGCCGTGAGGGTCACCGTCGCCGCGAAGACCCGCGGCGGACTGGTGAGCTGCGCGGCGGACGTCGGCGCCTGCACGCCCCAGAGGTAGAGCTGCCGCGAGGTCCGTCCGTTGTCCACGTATCCCGCGTCGTTGCTCATCAGCAACTCCGTGGTGTGGCCGACCTCCACGGCTGGCGTGACAGTCACGAGGGGAGCGCCCTGCGCGTTCTGGAAGCCGACCCACTGCGCGACCGCCGATGCCTTGCCGCTCTCGAACGTCACGCGGGGCAGCATCCACACGTCCGCGCCTTGAAGCGCGCCGCCGCGCCCACAGGCAAAGCTCGTCCCAGTGATGAAGATGCCGACCTGGTTGAGGCCAAGCTGCGGATAATCCGCCCAGGTGCATCCGTGGCGCAGGGCGCCGGTGTCGAGCTGGAAGATGTACCAGCCGCCAAACGGATTGCTTGATTCGCTGATCGCCAGATCAAAATACGAGTGGACCGCGTCGCCACTGGGAGCCAGCACCTCATTGGCGACCAGTATCCAGCGTGATGACCCCGCATCCAGCAGCACGCGACTTTCGCCGAAGGTCGCGCCGCTATGGTAGGGTTGCTGAAACAGCGCCGCCAGACTGAGCCTGCGCGCCGATGAGGACGTGGCAACAAGCAGCGCGCCACCGACCGCTTCAACCACATACTGGTCGTTCGCGGCGACCGACACGCCCGCGGGCGCCGCATCGTGGAGCTCATCTTGACCCAGACCCGCGAGATGCCGCTGAATTGGGCTTGCTTGGGACGATGCCGTGCTCAGCGTGATACCCTTGCTGGCGGCAACGGCTGGCAGGCCTGAGACGTGTCGCGCCGCGGCGTCCAGCGACGCGCTGGAATCGGCGCTTTGACGAAGCTGAATCGGGACGGCCGCTTCCGGCACGGTGCCCGCCAACTGCGGGAGCGGCCCCACGAGAATGTGCTTGAAGACGGCCATGTGGCCCATCGTGCCTGTGACGGTACTCGGCACTGATCCTGGCGTGCTCCCGCGATGGAGCAGAGCAAGCGTACCGGCGAGCGCAGCAAGCACGACAAGCGCTGCCAACCCGCCGTACAGCATGCGCTTCGAGATGGGGAGTGAACCCTTGCCCCACGCCACGGGTGAAAGCGGAGGGTTCTGCCCGCCGGCTGCGGGTGAAAGGCCGTTGGGCGGCGTCATGCCAGGCATGACGACCGCCGGGCCGGCGCTCGGGCGCGGGACGGTCCAGGGGCCGCTGCGCACGCGCTGCGCTGGCGGCGCTGGCTGCCCTATCATCGGCGCTGGGGTCTGCGGCGGGAGTGACGGGTTGCCGGAGGGAGCGTATGGGGGCAGGGACGTCCCCATCGCCTCGCTCAGCGGGACGGTCGGAACGCCGGGAGGCTCGGTGAATACTGGGGGGGCGAAGAGGGTCAGTCCCGGCGTCCATTGATCGCGCAGACCGAGGATGAAGCTCTGCGCCAGCTCCTGCGCCGTCCTGAAGCGTTGGTCAGGCTGCTTGGCGAGCGCGCGGTAAATGGCCGCTTCGGCGGGAGCCGGCAGGTCAGTCCGCAGCGCGCTGGGTCGCGGCGGCACTTCGAACAATTGCCTGCGGAAGAGGTCCGTCAGCGTGTTGGCCTGGAAGGCCACCTTGCCCGTCACCAGCTCGTAGAGCACCATACCCAAGCTGTAGGTATCGGCGGCAGGCCCCACCGCTACGCCGTCGAGCTGCTCGGGCGCCATGTACTCTGGCGTGCCCAGTACAACGCCCGAAGCGGTGAGATGCGTCTGCGCTTCGGAGAGCAGCCGCACGATGCCAAAGTCGGAAAGGTAGAGCTGTCCGGCCTCATCGCGCAGGATGTTCGCCGGCTTGATGTCGCGATGGATGACACCCTGCGCGTGGGCATAATCGAGGGCTTCGGCAAGCTGGATCAGCATCTCGGCGACTTCGGGGTACGCGAGCGGACCTGGGACCGTACGCAGCCGCTGCGCCAGCGTGCCTCCTGAGAGATACGGCAGCAGCAGATAGGTCAGGTCGCGCTCGCGATCTTCGCCTGAGGCCAGCAGGGAGAGGATGTGCGGATGATGCAGGCGCTCCAGGGTCTGCGCCTCGCGCGTGAAGCGCGCACGGAAGGCGGCGCGCTGCTCATCGGTGAACTGCCATGGCGGGATGAGCACCTTGAGGGCAACCTGCTCGGGCAGCAGGATCGGCAGCTCTCCGGCGCGTTCGAGGACATGCGGCGTGGAGTCGAGCCGCCGGCCGAGGAAGACGGCCCCGGTGGCGCCGGTGCCGAGCAGGCGCTCAAGCTCGTATCCGGCCAGATGCTGTCCGACGAGCGACGCCGGGCCGCGAGGATCTGTGTCCATCCGCTCCGATCCTTACTACCTACCACAGTACCTACCACCCTGTCACCGCCAGACATCACTCCGACGCTGCGAAAGGACGCTCGCATGGCGCCATCGCCAGTATACGGGCTGGCGCGGCTTCGTCAAGGGGGCGCCTCGCCGCGCTCGCTGATCCTCGCTCGCGGGGGAAGGCTCACCCGTACACGCGGTGCGAACATGGCGAGTGGGCAGTGCAACAGCCACGGCTCGGCGCCCGATAGATACACGCGTGCTCTTACGCGGTCCGGGGCAACTGCGAGACAATGTGCGCGCGCACCTCAGTGGCGGATGCGGGCCGGACCTCCAGCGTACCGGGGTCGGCTGCCACCGCACTGATCACGAAGCAGGCGCCGGGCGCGATGATGAACGCAAAGTCGGTGCGCCTCACCTCCCCATTTTCCGCACGCACGGCGATGGAGCACAGGCCGATGGTGCGGGCCGTGGCGACCGACTGCGCGAGAGCGCCGGCCGTCGGCGCGGCAAGCCCCGCCGCCGCGAACATGCCAGCCGCGGCATCTACGCGGCCGAGCAGTGCGGCATCGCGGGCAGGTTGGAACTGCTGGCCAATTACGAGGCCAGGGGGCAGCGCCAGAGACGGCTGCTGGTCAAGGCCCATAAACGTGGCGAGGGCATCCAGCATCCCGCGGCGGCCACTCAAGAGCAAGAACTGGTGGATATCGGGCTGCGGCACCGTATGCGCGACGCACACGCCCTCCAGCTCGTGCAGATAGATGGGGATGTCGCCGTGCGAGGTAAGCAGGGCGAGCCGGATGGTGATCGTGCTCGCCGCGCAGGCTCTGATGAGTCCGACGAGCGGCGCGGGGAGGCTCACGCCCTGAGACGTCTGCCCCGGCTTGGGTGGCGCGACCTCCAGGAAGCCGCGTGCCACCAGGGCATTTGTGGCCGCTTCCAGCGCCGGCAGCTCGTCACGTCCGACGCTGCCATCGGGCGCCAGATGCAGCCAGGAGAGGTCGAATCCGGGCAGCGAGCCGATCTTCAGCAGGCGCAGCAGGACCGCCAGCTCCTCTCTGCTCACCGACAAGACGAGCGGCTCGACAGCCGTCATAGGAACAGCTAAGGAAGTCACTATTACCCTCCAATGGCAGTCAGTTGATTGACGAAGCTCTTCGCGTCACCCAGCCCTGTCGTGACCCACGCCGGAGCCGCGTTGCCCAGGAGTGCCTGATCGGCGTTCGAGAGGTTGTACGTCAACGTGACGGCCTGGGTCTCCGCCAATAGCGGGCCGAACAATCCCGCTCCGAGAAGCGCTGATCCCGCATCGCTGCCGAAGGCTTGCGCGTCGGAGCCAAGCTTGGAGGGATCCCCGTAGACGTATCCCAACGCCGCCAGCGCCGGATTCGTGGCCATCAACGCGGGGTCGAGCTTGGAGCCATCGAGCAGCATCATGCCCGCGTCGCCCTCGAGGTTATTGATCGCGTCGAGGTTATCGGCTTCAGCCTCCCATTGCTTGGCAAGCTGGTTGAGCGCCTGGCGCTCGGACCCCGACGCCCTGCTCGCGTCCTCGCGCAGCATCGCGGCAATACCCCGCGCCGAGAGGGCCGCGGCGCTGAATGCCGCGAACACGAGACTGCTGACGTCGGCGGTCACCGCGGAAAGGGCAAGGTCAATCCCTTCGGCGTAGGCATCAATGGTTAGCGACCGGCCGTCGAAGTGGCCGCTCGCAAGGTCGCCGCTGACCACCCCCACGATGTCGTCAACATGTTTTAGCGTCTCGCCAACCCCTGGGATGGCGGCCAGCACCGGGTCCAGGGCGGTCGCACCATCGCTGACGTCGTGCAAGACCGTCTCTATGCCCTGCGCATGGCTGCGCACATACTGGATGACATCCTGCGTGAACGCGATCTCGGGATGAAGGGCCGTCATGATGGTGGAGAGCACCTCCTCCGCGCCCTGCTGGAGACCGCTGAGGAAGCCCAGGTAGCTCTCGATTGCATTGCCAGCCCCGCTCAGAATGCCGCGCACGTCGCCGAGACGACTGATCAACGACCACGGGTCGCGCAGCAGCGACAGCAGGTTGCCGGGGTGGAAGATGTCGAACACGCCGCCGAACGCGCCGAGCGCGCTGCCAAGACCGGACGTCATGTCCCAGGCGCGTGATACGAGGTAGCTCCCCACATTGTCGCCGTGTGCCTCGCGGAGAGCCTGGACGACGCCATTTACCATCGCCTGACCGTCACGGACGATGTCGTGGCTGGTCTGGCACTCGCCGAGCAGTCCGCCGAGGCCCGACTGCTCCCATGGCCCTGTTGGGTCGAACCAGCTCGCGGGATTCAACTGACTGAGGATGGCACTGCCGAGCGATTGGAGGACGGATTCGATCCGCGAGCTGAGGTAGCTCTGGCGTGCCACTTCAGAGGCGATGCCGTCGGCGACGTGGCGCAGGTGCGCCTGCGCACTTTCAATGGCGTCCAGATCGAGGATGACGATAGCCATGTGAAGCCCCCACATCGTCCGTCAGGCAAACGACGGCCGTTGGATGGTCGGCGCCCCCTTGTGTTCCGCTGTATGCGATGATACAATAGGAGTCACTCGGTGGCAAGCATAGTGGGTGTCGTTGTCAAGCAATGCAGCCGACACGCGCTGCAGGAAGGGAACAGCTATGTCCGGGCCGATCCAGATCGATCCCGCCGCGATCACGCAAATCGCCAGCACCTGTAAGACCACCAGCAGCGACCTCATGACCCAGGCGCAGACGATGCAGACGCAGATGTCGGCGCTGCAAGATGCCCTGCGCGGGATTCCGCGCCTGGCCATGGCCGACCGCTTCGACGAATGGAATCGCCTCTTCAACCAGCTCTCGACCTCGCTTGCCGAAAGCAACGATTACCTCAGCAACGTCGTGCGGCAGGTTGATGAATTCGTCTCCTCACTCGCCCGCTAGGGCTGAGGCTATTGTGGGCGGGCGCCGTGGCGGCGCCCACCTCCTTCGTCGCTGAATGCGCTCCCCACCCTCCACAAGCTTCGTACCGCAGTGGCCGCGCCGCCACGGCTCCGACACCCCCAACCGTGACCGGAGGAGGCGTGTCATCATCGCCCTATCCCTTCCCGCGGGCCGGCAAGCACCCGCTGCAAGGCTTCCAGCCGCTCGGCGTCGTTGGCGCCGTAGACGGGCGCAGCGATCTGAATCTCGTCGAGCGAGGTGCGCGTCTGCACGAAACCGCGGCCAGGCAAGGGATCGGGCACGAAGGGCAGCCGCCTGCCGAGCATGGTGGCGAGATTATCCTGGTTGCTCATGTAAAGCGCGATCTTGGTGGCCATCGCGTTGAGCAGCAGTTGGGGCAGGTTGTCGTACGATTGCTTCGAGGCAGAGATCGCAAGATAGACCTCGCGCTCGCGATTGCGGATAACTTGCTCCGCTAGCTTGTGAAGCTGTTGCTTGTCGCGGTACTGCGCGGAAAGCTCGTCGTAGTCGTCGATCACCAGCAGCAGCGGCGGCCGTCCGCCCGGCCCGGAGGAGGGCGGCACCTGCATGGCACGCTCGAAGCGCGCCTTGAATGCCTTGAACTGGTCTTCGTTCAGGCCGTCAATCACGTTGACCTGCCCCTGCTCGACGTAGTCGCGCGCCTGCGGCAGCGCCGCAAAGTCGGTCAGGGCCGCAGTGGGGTCGAGCACGTACCAGCGGAGCTGGCTGGGGCCGTGCTGGAGGGCGAAATAGAGCATCAACGTCTGGAGCGTCGTGGTCTTGCCGGAGTTCAGGTCGCCTGTCACCAGCAAGGGACCGCCCGTCAGCCGGCTCTCGTAGCCGTGGAGGTCGGCGAGAAACCACTCGCGGAGCTGCTGCGTGGGCCGGTCGATCAGGCCCAGCGGCGCCACAAGCGGCGTGCGCGAGAGGTCCTGTCGCCGCGCCGCATTCCAGGCATCCTCGACGCGCTTGCCCGGCCCACTGATGACCAGAATCAGGGGCGTCGGGCTGAATGTGCCAGGGGCAGGCAACGACTTGGGCCAGCGCTTGACCTGGTACGTGCTCGGCAGCTTGCTCATGCGAGCGGTGATCTCCTCGTCGGCGGTGACGGGCAGCTTGCCGGTCGCGGGGTCCGGCGGCTGGAACGGCAGCGCCGCTCGCGCCGCCTGGAAGAGCTGCAGGTCGTAGTCGCCGCGCAGCAGATAGCCGCGCCCGGGCACCTCAACTGGCAGGCGCGCCGCGTCTGGGCGGCCGATTACTTCACGGCTGTCTTCCTCGGTATTGGTGCGCAGTGAGATGCGGTACTGCACGTAGCCGTGAAGCTTCTGCATCGCGCTGCCTTCGGGGCGCTGTGAGGCGAACAGCAGGTGGACGTCGAGCGCGCGACCGAGGCGCAGAATGCGCAGCAGGCTCGCCAGGATAACGTCGCTGGCGTCGCTGGGTCCGCCGCGGTAGGCGACCATCTCGGCGAATTCGTCAATGATGACGAAGAGCCGCGGGAACTCCTCGCCCCGCTTGCGCTTCTCTTGCCGGTCGCGCATCTCGGCTTCGAGCATGGTCAGGAAGCGCAGCGTCTGGCCGGCCTGCGCCATGTTGGTCAGCAGGGCCAGCGAATGGGGCAGGCGATCGAACACGTCCAGCCCCAGGCCGCCCTTGTAGTCCACCAGCACGAAGTTGACCTGGTCCGGCGGGTACTTGATGGCCAATCCAGCGATGATCGAGCGCAGCAGCTCGCTCTTGCCGGAGCCGGTCTGGCCGATCAGCAGTCCGTGCGGGCCATCCTTGACGAAATCCAGCTCCAGCGGCGCGCCGCTGGAGGTGCGGCCGATGGGAATGGCGCACGAGGGGACGCGCATCTGCTCGCGCATCGCGGCGTTCTCCTTCCGCCCGCGCTCCCACATCTGCTCGATGGGATAGGTGTCGGCCGGGGCCGCGGCCGGGACGAAGAGATCGTAGAGGCCCACCTGACTGGGCAGGCGCTCCTCGGCGTGCTCCTCAGGCGCAAACCGCGAGGTCAGTTGGGTGACGTGCTGGCACTCCGGCACGCTGAGCGTGTCGAGGCTTTGGCACGCGGTGGGCGGCGGCGGGTCCGGCCACAGCGGGACGACCGCCTGGGCGATGCAGTCGAGGGCGAGCGTCGCTTGCGATGGAGCCTGGTCGAAGTCGGTATGCATCGAGATGACCGTCGCCCCCAGCTCCTTGCCGCGCAAGAGCGCCATCTCGATGGCCGGCGACGACAACAACGCGCTCCCCTCCGGCACGATAGCATCCACCACCATGAGCAGGTGGGGTAGCAGCGGCTCGCGCTCGGCATCGTGGCTGCGATCGCTGACGATCTGGTCGCGCCGCAGCAACTCGGCCTGGATGGCGCCCAGCGCGGTGTCGCGCTCGGTGGCGCTGCCCCACGCGAGGGTCGGCAGGGCGGCGTCTGGCGCCAGCCCCAGCGCCCACCGCCACTCGGCGACGGATTCCGGCGTGGACAACACGAAGGGATGCACCTCACGCGGCGAGTGATGCAAGACCGCCTGAGCAATGAGCGCGCGCACCGTGCCCTTGTTGGCAGGGCCGGCCAGCACGACGACGCTCGCGTGCTCGCGCAGGGGAATCGTAATCGGCACGTCGTCGAGGGCCTGATACTTCTGGACCAACGTTCGCGCCCGGTCGTGAGCCGCACGGAATGCCTTGTTCTTCGCCGGCAGGGCGAGGGCGTTGCCCTGGTCGGCCAGGCGGACTTCAAAGCGCGGCCTAACGCACCCGACTCCGGCGCGCACCACGAGAAAGTCGGGATCGCTCGGCCGGCGCTGCCACAGCAGTCCGGGGCGCTCGTGCGCCTGCTGGATGAATGGCGGGCGCGCGGGGTCGTTGCGATCGGGAGCCAGCAGCGGCGGGTCGTTAGCGCGCCGCGCCTCGATCTCGTCAGAGGCGAACTGCAACAAGCCGGGCTCCTGCATACCCGTCACCGCATCGGCGGGCAGTGGGCTGCCCGCTGACGGTCTTCCCTCCAGGCGATCCAGCTCGCGCGTGTAGAGCGCCAGAAGCTGCGCGGTCTCTCGCGCCGCCGTACGCCGCTGGATGAAGTAGACGGCGATGGAGGCCAGCGCGGTGGTGCCGCTGAGCGCCAGCACGCCGATGCCCAGCCCACCGGAGGCGCCCGAGGCGCCGCCGCGCCCCAGAACGGTGACGGAGAGGCCGATGCCAAGCAAACTGGCGACCGTCACCAGCAGCGCCGTCGCTGGTGGCTGGTTGGGCGGGGACGGGTAGGGCAGCACGATAGGGTCGGTGCGGAGCGGCGGCCAGTGACGGGGAGCGCGATGATGGGGAACGCGCGCGATCACCTGATCGGGGAGTGGAGTAGCTTGCACGCAACCGCTCCTTCTCGACAGAACACAAGGCGGTGTGCCCCACGATGGAGCCAAGTCATTTAGAGGTCAAGGGCGCTGCGCGACAGGGAAATGGTCTTCGGCACGGGAGGCAGCGCGAGTGTGTCGCGTTCCCCCGCGGGTGATTGCTGGCCGCGCTGCTGCTCGACCGCCTGGATGACCGACTCGGCCACCCAGTCGAAGTAGTCGCGCAGGCGGTCGCGCAGGTCGCCGTCGATCTTGAGTACGACGGTGGCAACCTGGGTGATCTGATTGATGTCGGCGTCATCGCCGATTGCCAGCCCAATGATATGCAGTGGCACGTGCACGGTACGCCGTCGCAATCGTGCGGCGGCAGCTTGCCACTCATCGCTCGGCTGGCCATCCGTCAACACATAGACCAGCGGCCGAAAGTCACCAGGCACCACCATTCCCTGGGGCGTCGTGCGCGCGGGGATCAGGTCGCGGTCCAGGGCGTCGTTGAGCATCGTCAGCGCTTCGCCCAGGGCTGTCAAGCCGAGCGCCTGCAAGTCGGGGGTCGCGAACGCGGTGATGGGCACGAGCTTCGTCCGTTGGGCGCGGTCGTTGAACCAGATGACGCTCATGTGTACGGTGCTGGCGCTGCGCGGATCGCCCCTTAGCGTCTCACAGATCGCAGTAACACCCGCGCTCACGCTCGCCAGCTTTGTGCCATACATCGACCCAGAGCAGTCCAGCAAGAGAAAGACGGGTAACCGGGCGGCCTGTGCCCCGCCAGCAAACGAAGCGGCACGTGGATCCATAGTGTCCCTATCCAAGCCTAGTCGGCCTCGTCGCGGTCGTCGTTCGTGCGCCGACGGATGCAATCCAGCAAGCTGGAACGGCACGAGCATAGCATGCTGCGGCTAGTGGGTCAAGCCAGCCGCGTCAGCACACTGAACGTGGAATGCGCAATCGAGTGGACCACGGGCGTTGAAGGCTGCGAGATGCGCATGGCAATTGGCAGCGCGGCGCTGGATCTTCAGCAGGGTCGTCCGCCGACGGCACATGCGCTAGAATACAGTCGAGAGACCCCGTGTGCCGGCGAGCGCGCGGCGGGAGACGGCGGCACGCGGCGCAGCGTGAGGAGTACGTTCTATGGCGAAGGCGCTAGAAACCGGGACCGTGCGCGGGGCGGCGCAGGCACAAGCGGCAGGCGACCCGATCGCGGCGATGTTGGACGAGCAGGGCATGCTGACCGCCGAGGCCGAGCGTGCCGCGGCCGTCTCGAATGACGAGCTGCGCGCGCTGTACCGGCTGATGGCGCTGGTGCGGCGGCTCGACCAGGAGGGCCTGCGCTTGCAGCGCCAGGGCGAGGTCGGACTATGGGGACCAGTGGAGGGCCACGAGGCGATCCAGGTCGGTGCCGCGAAAGCCCTGGCCCCGACCGACTGGATATTCCCCTACTACCGCGACTTCGGCATGGCCGTGGCGCGTGCGATCGACCCCGCCGACGCGATGACGTGGTTCCGCGGCCTGGCGCACGGCGCGTGGAATCCCCAGGACTATCGCTTTGGGCCAGGGATCATCTCGGTCGGGTCGCAGATGGGTCACGGCGTGGGCTTCGCCATCGGCTGCAAGCTGGACGACGAGCCGATCGCGGTGCTCGTCTGCTCCGGCGAGGGCGCCACCTCGACCGGCGACTGGCACGAGGCGATGAACTTCGCCGGCGTCTTCCACGCCCCGGCGGTGATCCTTTGCGAGAACAATCAGTGGGCGATCTCGGTGCCCTTCGCGCAGCAGGTGGCCGGGCGCATCGCCGACCGCGCGCGGGGCTATGGCTTCCCCGGCGTGCGTGTGGATGGTACCGACGCGCTCACCGTCTACGCCGTCGTGCGGGCGGCGGCCGAGCGTGCGCGCCGCGGCGAGGGACCCTGCCTGGTCGAGGCGCTGACCTATCGCTTCCAGGCGCACACCACGTCGGACGATCCCACGCGCTACCGCACCGAGGCCGATGCCGCCGCCTGGCGCGAGAAGGACCCGCTGGCCGTCACCGAGCGCCGGCTGCGGGCGCGTGGCGCATGGGACGACGCGTTCGCCGCACAGGTGGGCGCCGAGGCGGAAGACGCCGCGCTGCACATGCGCCAGGCGCTGCTGACGGCGCCGGTGCCGCACCCCGGCACGATCTTCGACCAGGTCTTCGCCAACCCGCCGGAGGCGCTGCTGCGCGAGAAAGCGGTCTTCGTGGCGGAGCTGGAGCCAGCGGCGGGGCAGAGTGAGGGAGGTGCCCAATGAGCGTGACGACGGTCACCCTGGGCAAGGCGCTCAACCTCGCGCTGCACGACGCGCTGGCGAGCGATCCGCGTGTGCTGGTCTACGGCGAGGACGTGGGCAAGCTAGGCGGCGTCTTCCGCATCACCGACGGACTGCAAGACGAGTTCGGCACCAAGCGGGTCTTCGATACGCCGCTGGCCGAGTCGGCGATCGCCGCGATCTCAATCGGGCTGGCGGTCAAAGGCTTCCGACCCGTGGCCGAAATGCAGTTCGACGCTTTCTCGTATCCCGCCTTCAACCAGATCACCAGCAACCTCGCCAAGTACCGCACTCGGACGCTCGGCGCGATCAGCATGCCAGTGGTGATTCGCATCCCCTACGGCGGCGGCATCGGCGCGGTGGAGCACCACTCCGAAAGCCCGGAGACCTACTACACGCACACCGCTGGCCTCAAAGTGGTCTCGCCCTCGAATCCCGCCGACGCCTACGCGCTGCTGACTGCCGCGATCCGCGACCCCGACCCGGTGATCTTTCTGGAGCCGAAGGCGCGCTACTACCAGCGTGCCGAGCTGGAGCTGCCCGTGCCGCCGGAGCCGCTGGACCGCGCGCGGGTAGTGCGCCCCGGCAGCGATGCGACGGTGATCGCCTACGGGCCGACGGTCGCCGTGGCGCTGGCGGCAGCCGAGACGGCGGCCGGCGAAGGCGCGTCGCTGGAGGTGCTCGATCTGCGCAGCCTCTCGCCGCTGGATATGGACACCATCGAGGCGTCGGTGCGCAAGACGCACCGTGCGGTGGTGGTTCACGAGGCGCCGGTGGTGATGGGGCTGGGCGCCGAGATCGCCGCGCGGCTGATGCACGATCTCTTCGACGTGCTGGCGGCGCCGGTGGAGCGCGTGGGCAGCGCGACGGTGCCCTACCCGCCAGCGCGCGTGGAGAAGCTCTTTCTGCCCGACGCCGACCGCGTGCTCGAAGCCGTGGACCGCACCCGCGCGTATTAGAGAGCAGAGAGAATAACCGCAGAGGACGCGGAGGACGCAGAGGACAGACGAAGAGATCGTTTCGCGCCGGCTGGTGGATGCTTTCGACGCCCTAACCCGCCCAAGTGGGTGTGGTGGCAGGTCGCCCCAGAGGCGCGGTTTCAACGGCTTGGAGTATGAGATGGGCCAGTTTCGGTTGCCCGATCTGGGCGAGGGCCTCGAAGAGGCGCAGGTGGTGCAGTGGCTCGTGGCCGAGGGCGACAGCGTCGCGCTCAATCAGCCGCTGTGCCAGGTCGAGACCGCCAAGGCGCTGGTGGATATCCCGTCGCCATATGCCGGCACAGTCACGACGCTCCACGCCCAGCCCGGCGAGACAGTCGCCGTCGGCGCGCCACTGCTGACGATCGCCGAGACCGGCGCCGCATACGCATCCGCTCCCGGCTCTGTAGGGGCGTCCGGTGGACGCCCGACGTCCGAGGGCAGCGGACCCGTGCTCGTCGGCTATGGCACCGAGGGGCCGGCGCAAACGTTCGCTCGCCGCCGCCGTGGTGCATCCGCCCCCACCGCACCCGTTACCCCACCTGCAACCGCGGAATCCGTCGGGACGTCCGGTGGACGCCCGACCGCGGGCACCGAAACCTCCGCCGAACCGAGCGCCAGCCCGCTGGTGCGCAAAGTCGCGGCCGAGCGCGGCATTGACCTGCGCACGATCCCGGGCACCGGCCCCGGCGGGCGCATCCGCATGGAGGACCTCGACGGTGCGATGGCGAGTGCGACAGCGCCATCCACAGTTGGTGTAGCGGCGAGCCCTGCCTCGCCCGCGGCGGTTGCGGCAACCAGCGACGACGAGGAGCGCATCAGCACGGTGGGGCTGCGCAAGGCGATTGCCGCGCGCATGGTGCGCTCGGCAACGACCATCCCACAGTTCACCGAATACTCGCTCTTCGACGCCAGCGCGCTGGTCGCGGCGCGCGAGCGGCTCAAAGGCGATCCCGCGCTTGGGGGTGCGAAGCTGACGTACCTGCCGTTCTTCGTCCGCGCGCTGGTGCAAGCCGTGACGCGCTACCCGATCCTCAACGCGCGCTGGGATGAGGAGGGCAACGCGATCGTGGTCAAGAAGGCGATCAACGTCGGCATCGCCACGGATACGCCGCGCGGCCTGCTGGTGCCGGTAATCCACGACGCGCAGACGCTCGACCTGGCGGCTATCGCGCGTGAGGCGGCGCGGCTGGTGGAGCTGACGCGCGCGGGGACGATCACCGCGCCCGCGCTGACCGGAGGCACGATCACCATCACCAACGTCGGTGCCGCCGGCCCAGCCGACACCGGCGCGCCGCTGATCAACCCGCCGGAAGCCTGCGTGGTGGGCTTCGGCGCCATCAAGCCGCGGCCGATAGTGGTGGGCGAGCGTGTCGAGGCGCGTCCAAGCTGCTGGATCTCGATCTCGTGCGATCACCGCATTGTGGACGGCGCCACGGCGGCGCAGTTCATGGGCGCGCTGGTCACGTCGCTGGAGCGGCCTGAGGGCTAGCTGGCCCTGGCCTCAGGCTCGATGTCGTCGCGCGCAGGGGGCGTGCCGGTTCGGATGCGAGCCGGCTCGTCTGTGCGCGTCGAGCTGGTGTTTGCGCTGCCCTGGGGATGCGCGCGGCAGTCCCAGCACAGCACGCGCATGGACCACGCGGAAGGCGCCTTGGGGTCGGCGCCGAGCTGCCACAACTGGGCGTTGTCGATCTCACGCCCGCAATTCTCGCAACGCATGTGGGTGCCTCCTGGAGCCTCAGAGGAGAGGCGAGGCAGGCCTCGCCGCTACAGTGGTCGAAGGCGAGGTAAGACTCTCGCCCTGACGAGATGGGGCACTACACCACAGGCCCGGCGCGCAACCTCGCGCGTCCTGCCACGCCCCGTCGGTCCGGAGCGCCACATTGCGGCGGATTGGTCACAGTATACCATGAGTGCGAGCCACTGTGGCCGAGTGAACGGGCAAAACGGAAGTCCAGCGAGACGATTCCGTGCAGGTTGCACGAAGGCGGGCTGCGGTAGTCAGCGTGCCGCGTGTGGAGGCGCCGGCACCCAGAGGAGGAAGGCCCACGTCGCGGCCACGGCGGCGAGCGCCGAGAGCACGAAGACCGGCGCATAGCCGAAGCGATCGGCGAGAAAGCCGCCCAGGATCGGCGCGCCGATCACGAACGGCGCGTAGGCCACCGAGGCCAGCGCGATGTAGGTCGGGCGGCGCTCCAGCGGCCCGTACTCGGTGATTAGCGTGAAGCCGGCCAGATTGACGGCGGCCACGTTGAGGCCCAAGAGCAGGAAGACCGCGGCATAGGCCCCGAAGCCGTGCGCGCCTAGCGCCAGGAGCGCGGAGGCGGCCGCGCAGAGCGATCCCCAGGCGTAGATCGCGCGGTGCCCAAAGCGGTCGCCCACCGCGCCCCAGATGAAGTAGCCGGCGGTGGTCGCCGCGAAGAGCAGCGTTGTCTGGGCGCCGACGTCGGCATCCGAGAGGCCCCCCTGGCGCTTGGCGGCCACGGCGAAGAGCGCTGCCGCCATCGTCGAAATGCCCACCAGCGCATTGCCCGCCAGCAGCCGCGGCAGCGCCGCATCGCCGCGCACCAGCGCCACCAGCTCGCGCGCGCCCAGCCGCGCGGTCGCACGCTCCCGCGCCTTGGCAGTCGGCATGCGCACCGCCAGACGCTCCGGCTCGCGGCCCAGCGCCAGCAGCACAAACGACACTGCCATCGCCGCTCCGGTCAGCGTGAAGCACAGCGCGAAGCTGCCCGGCCACGAGGCACGCGCCAGGATCGCCGTCGCGATCGCTGCGCCGCCGATCCCCAGGAAGTTGCCCATGCCGGTCCACAAGCCCATGAAGCGCCCCAGCCAGCGGCCGGGGATGGCGCGGGCGATCATGTCGAGCCAGGCGGGATAGGTGATGCCACCGGCGAACAGCGCGATGAAGAGCATGGCGTAGAAGAGCGCCAGCAGCCAGCCGGGATGATCCGCGGCGAGCAGCAGCGCACCCAGCGCCAGTACCAGATAGGGCACACGCTCGAAGATCGTCGCCACCATGATGAACGGCTTTGCGTGGCGCAGCCGCTCAACCCATGGCGCGGCCAGTAGTTGAGGTCCGAAGAGCCCCAGCGAGCGTATTGCGGGGATCGCCGCGACAGCGAGGTTGTCGGGTGTGAGGTGCAGCACGAAGAGCGGCAGCACGGTGTAGACGGAGGAGATCGCAAGGCCCAGGCTGAAGAACGCGATGTCGCCGCCGAAGGTGCTAAAATTCCACCACATGTTCGCCGTGCGCTCGCCGCCCGCCGCTGGTCCCGTCGCCAAGGCCATCCTCCCGCTCGCTCACCATCACGCCGTTGTGCCGCTCTGCTCAGCCAGGGCGCGGATGAGAGGACGATAGCATCATGCGCGCGGTGGGGGCAAGCGAAGGGCCGCAGAGCTTGACGCGGCTGCTAACCTGATTTTAGCTTCTTCACGAGGAGACGAGTGACTGGATTCGAGGTGTGACGCGGGCAGGTTGGCGGCTTCGATGCGCCGCCGGAGTGAGGTGCGGCGATGGGATGGTTCCGGCGACACAGGGGCGACGACGGTCACTCATCCGATAGCGACGATCACTCCGCCGATTCATCGGAGCTGTTCTTGCCGGGCGCCGTCGGCGATAGCTCGCTCAACGAAGGACCCGGCTTCGTGCTGCTCGGTGGCCCGCGCAAAGAGGCCGGCGACATCCCGACCGTGCTGGTGGATGAGGAGGGCGTCAAGTACATCACCGTCGGCGGCCGGCGCCTGCTGGCGACCGTGCCGGACGTGCTGCCCAAAGACGCGCGCGAGATTCGCCGGCTGGACTTCGAGCACTACCTGCTGCGCGGCGCCCTGCGCGCCAACCACGCGGCGCCGGTGCAGCAGCCGGCGGCGATCCTCGACGTGGGCTGCGGCTCTGGCCGCTGGGCCAACGAGATCGCGCTGCAGTTCCCCCACGCCAACGTCATTGGCCTCGACGTGATCGCCCCGCCCGCGCTCGAGTCGGCCCCGGCGGAGAACTACGTCTTCGTGCAGGGCAACGTCTTGCAGAGTATGCCTTTTGGCAACGGCACCTTCGATTTCGTCCACATGCGGCTGCTCTTCATGGCGATCCCGACAAACGCCTGGCCGGTGGTGACCCACGAGCTGGCACGCGTGACGCGCTACGGGGGCTGGGTGGAGCTGGTGGAGAGCGGCTTGCCGATCCGCGGCGGCCCGGCGCTGGACGAGCTGGCGCGCTGGGTGGGCGATCTCAGCCTGCGCCGCGGTATCGATTTGCGCCTGGGCGCGCGCATTGCCGGCTTTCTGCACGATGCGCAGCTCGGCAACATCACTTTCCGCGAGTTCTATTTACCACTGGGCCGCTACGGTGGGCGCTTCGGGCAGATGGCGGCCGCCGACATGCTGGCGATCTACGATGGCCTGCGTCCGCTGGTGATTGCCGAGGGCATCGCCGATCCGCAGAGCTACGACCGGGCGCTGGCACAGGCGCGCGGCGAGCTGGAGGTCACGCAGCAGTGCGTGCGCCCGTTCTACCTCGCCTTCGGCCAGCGCATGTAAGCGGCGAGGAGAGAGGAACCGCAGAGGACGCAGAGGCTCGCGGAGGACGCGGAGGACGCGGAGGAGATAGACGACAGATGCGGCGCGCGGCCGAGCAGCCATGCTTCATGGCGTGGTCGCGACCGTGTCGCAAGGTGCCGGGCCGGTTCCTCCACTCTCTCCTCCACTCTCTCCTCCACTCTCTCCTCCGTTTCCTCTGTGGTGAATTTCTCTCCTACTTCGCGTCCTTCGCGTATTCTTCGCGTCCCTCGCGCTCTCCGCCAGCCCTCTTCGTCGCCGCGCGGTTGACGAGATAGATGCCAGCCAGCGCGACCAGCCCGCCGAGAATCTGGCGCCCGGTCAGCGCCTCGCCCAGCAGCGGCACCGCGAAGAGCGCCGTCAGCACTGGCTGCGCCAGCAGCGTGACCGAGACCACCGAGGCCGGCAGGTGCCCCAGCGCGTAGTTGATGGCGAGCCAGCCCGCCACCTGCGAGATCAGCGCCAGACCGATCAGCGCCAGCCATGAGCCGGCGGTGAAGCCCCACAGCGCACGGCCGGTCAGCACGTTGAAGGCCAGCAGCAGCGCGCCGCCGGCCATTCCAGGAATCACCAGCGAAGCGACAGTGTTCATGCGCTCGCGCACGCGCTGCGTCGTCACCATGTAGAGCGCGTAGGCGCAGCCCGCCACCAGCGCCAGCGCGTCGCCCAGGCCAAGGCCGTGCTGTCCCGAGAAGGCGTCCTGCCCGACGATGATACCCATGCCCAGCAGCGCGATCATCATCCCTGCCCAGTAGGCGGGGCGCAGCCGCTCGCGGAAGACGAAGAACGCGATCAGGCCGACAATCAGCGGCGCGTCGTTGCCCAGCAGCGTGGCGTTGGCGGCTGAGGCGAAGCTCAGCGACGTGTTCCAGAGGCCAAGGTCGAGCGCGAAGAAGACGCCTGCCGCCAGCGCGACGATCCACGCGCGGCGGTCGAGCCGCACCTGGCCGCGTCGCGCCGAGACGACGAAGAGCGGCAGCAGTGCCAGCTCGGCGATGGCGACGCGGTAGAACGCCGACACGCTGCCCGGCACCAGCGACCACTTGGTGAAGATCGCCGAGAGGCCGATGCAGACGATGCCGAAGGCCAGCGCGGCATAGATGCGCGCACGGCTCGCGCCCAGCGCCGCCGTCGCGCTCTGTCGCGGCAGCGCGTTGGTTTGCGCGGCCGTCACGCCCAGACTGGTCTCCGCCATCGCCGTTCGTCCCTTCTGGATAGTCTCCGTGATGAGCGCCGAGCGTTTCAGCCTGCCTGAATGCGCCCGTTGCATCTCTACTCTTTCTGCCCTCTGCGTCCTCTGCAGTTTCTCTGTCCTCTCCCCGGTTCCTCCCCGTGGTCACCTGCGTGTGCCCATCGCCGTGAGAGCCGGCCGATCGACCGCCGGTCCCGCGCTTGGGTGCGAGTCCCGTCGCGTGCGGCGCGCCAGCCACCCGTTGAGCGTGCCGTTGGTGAGCAGCGTGCCGAGGAGCACCAGCGCCAGGCCAGCCAGCGCGTTCCAGCTCACCTGCTCGCCCAGGAAGACCGCGCCCCAGATCAGCGCCGTGCAGGGCACCAGGTACGTGACCAGCGTCGTACGCGCCGGCCCGACGGAGTTGATCAGCCGGAAAAAGAGCAGGTAGGCGACCGCCGTCCCCAGGATGCCCAGCTCGGCCATCGAGCCAAGCGCCGCGAGCGAGGGCAGGTGCGTCGGCGGACTCCACAGCAGCGCCACCGGCAGCATTACCACCAGTGCCGCGCTCTGCATCGTGAACGGGCCGACCAGCGGCGCCGAGCCGGAGTAGCGCTTGCTCATCAGGGCGCCCACGCCGTACGCCGCTGCCGCAATCACCACCGCCAGCTCGCCAAGTGCCTGGCTCACCCCGCCACCGATGCGGAACGCCTCCGGCCCGACGAGCACGCCGACGCCCAGGAAGCCCACCAGCACGCCCGCGCCGCGCCGCCACGAGAGCGCCTCGCCGCCAGGGCCGGCCCAGAAGTGGGCGAGCATGACGGTGAAGAGCGGTGTGGTGGCGTTGAGGATCGACGCGATGCCGCTGGCGATACGCGTCTCGCCCCACGAAATCAACAGGAACGGCAGCACGTTGTTGACGATGCCGATGGCGAAGCCGAGCCGCCAGTAGCGCCGCCAGCCGGCGCCGAGCGCGGGCCGCGCCGCCAGAATCACCAACAGCGTGGCGACCGAAAACGCCAGCCGCCCGAACACAACCGTCGCGGGCGAGACATCATCCACCGCGACTTTGATGAACAGGAACGACGCGCCCCAGATCAGCGCCAGCAGCGCCAGCACACCGTAGTCTTTGACACGCACCTGAGCTTACCCGCCTCTCCCTGCCTCCCGTGGCAAGCGGCCCTACACCGCCCGCCTCGACGTCAAACTCCCGCGGGTGAAACCCGTGCTGCCCTTGGATGGTTGCGGCTTGCGCTGGACGAACGGGCGTCCACCGGACACCCCTACGAATTGGCGGTCATGGCACCTTGGCGGTCATGGCACCTTGGCGGTCATGGCACCGCGTGTCCACCGGACGCCGCTGCGATGATTGCTGGTGTACCCTTGCCACAGGTGTAGCGGCGAGGCCCGCGTCGCCTCTGCCTCCGCGTCTGCCTCCCCCTGGCCCCGCTCAGCGAGGCGGTAGAGGGTAGAAAGTCCATGCCTCGGCCTCAGGGTCTCTACTCTCTATTTCTATTCTCCGCGACCTCCGAGAATCTCCGCGTTCTCCGTGTCCTCTTCTCCGCTCTCCCCAGCAGGCGCCGCCACCCACGCCAGCCCGCGCTCCCAGTTGCGCGCGAGGGCAGCCTGTGCCCCGCCGGCGTCGGCCGCCTCCATGCAGGCAATCAGCCGCTCGTGGTCGGCCACCGAGGCGCTGCGGTCGGCGGCGCCCCAGAAGGCGCGCTCGATGCGCTGCACCTTGCAGATCAGCGCGGCCAGCATCGCTTGCAGTTCGCCGTTGCCGCTCATGGCGATGATCGCGCCGTGGACCGCGCGGTCGGCGTCGAGCGCGGCACAGGTATCGGAGGCGTCAAGCGCCGCGGCCAGGCGCGCGTTGGCGGCGCGCATCTCGGCCAGCGCGGCCGGCGTGACCCGCGGCAGCGCCACATGCAGCGCGAGCGCCTCCAGCGCGACGACGATCGGATAGACTTCGCGTGCCTGCGCCAGGGTGACGGGGCTGACGAACGTGCGCCGGGTGGAGCTGGTGCTGACCAACTCCTCCTCAGCCAGCCGCGCCAACGCCTCGCGGATCGGCGTGCGGCTCATGCCGAGCGCGTCGGCCAGCGCCTCATCGCGCAGTTGCTCGCCCGGGGCGAGCGTGCCGTCGAGGATCCAGCCGCGCAGCCGATCATAGGCCGCGTCGCGCAGGCAGACGCGCTCGACGGTCTCTGCGGTGGTCGGAACAGGCATGGGGTGCCTCCTGCTCGTGTTCAGTATTCTGTATACAGAATACGGCACAAGGTCAAGGGGCGTGGATGGGTATTTCGAGGGCGGGTGGCGAGCGCGCGAAGACGGGGAGGCGGGAGAGAAACCGCAGAGGACGCGGAGGTCGCAGAGGGGGAGAAAGTGGAGCACAGACGCACGGCGGTCAGGCGGTCACAGAAAGAGGATGCTTCAGTACGCGAGCCGCCTCAAGGTCGTGGCGCTCCATCGTCAGGGCGGGCCGTGGCGAGGATGCCTACCGCTCGAAGGGGCCGTTCCCAGCGATGCCCAGCGCCTCGCGTCCCACACCGATGGCAACCGAGACGGCGATCAGCTCGACGAAGAGGAACATCGGAATCCACAGCCAGAGGAAGCCTTCCTCGTAGGCGTTGCGCGCGGCACCAGAGCCAGGCAGAAAGAGGATCAGCCCGATGATTACCAGCGGCACGATCGGCAGCGAGACGCACAGCAACACCACCAGCACCCGGCCCAGCAGCATCAGCAGCGGTTGCTGATAGTTCTTCGGCGCCCGGTATCCTTGCCCTGGTCCCGCCTTGGGGATTTTGACGTAGACGCGCTCCGGTGTCTTGGCCGTGCCCGCCTCTGGCTGCGTGTTCGACCCCGTTGCCATATCCCCCGCCCTCACTCACCATGTGGTACACCCGCGACCGCCACTCGGCCGCGCCGCGCACATTCGTCTACAATCGTAGGACGACCGATGATATGCGTCAAGTAACATGGCGCATCGGGTGAGCAGCGCCCAGCAGTTGCCACCACGCCGCTTCGCTCTGGAGAGCCCGCTGGCCACGAAACGGGCCACCGCGGGCTCGGCATCGGGGACCATTGGATGACCATGAAGGTGTGATCGGGGACATATACACCGCTGGCTCGACCTGCTATAATCGGCTCGGCACAGTCAACCAACCGTTGTGCCGCGGCGCCCGCTCGTTGGTATGCCAGGCTGGACATGGGTAGCGCCGATTGTGGGTGTGGGTGTGGGAGGAGCTGCCGCTGTGGCCGAAAAACCTGCCGCCTTCGATCCAGGTGCAGAAGCTCCCGTTCGGCGCGTGCCACAGATCATCGGTCGTATTGGGTTGTACGCCACCTATGTGGCAGCGGCCCTGCTCCTCGCCGCCATCGGCGGCGATGTGGATGTGCTGGCCCTGCACGCGCCCTTAGCGGGCTGGCTGGCGCTGCTCGTGGGGACGGCCCCGCTCGTGGCGCTGCTGCTCAGCACGCTGGCGAGCTACATCAACTACTATGGCGTCTGGCGCATCTTGCGCGGCAAGGATGAGTACGATGCCCGCGAGGATCTGAAGTCCCACGCCGCCGACGTGCCACAGGCGGTGCAGTCCCTGCTAGCTGGTCGCGCAGGGTGTGTGCCCGCGGCCTCGACCGTTGTGCTCTGCCTCTCCCTGCTGCTGGTGGTGGCAACCGGCTTGCCGCCACAGACGCCGTTCATCGGCGAGCTAGGCTCGTGGCAGGCCCATCTGAGCGACCTGGCCACGACGGCGGTGCACGCGAGTCCAACGCCAACCGTCACACCCGCGCCGACCGCGATCCCGACGCCGACGGCGACTCCTACGCCAACGCCAAAGCCTACGCCGACGCCAAAGCCTACGCCGACGCCTTCTCCAACGCCGGTCCCACCGATGATCAAGTTCTCTATCTCGCCGACCTCGGCCTCCTGGAACTGCAACACCTCGAGAGCTCCAGCACCGCAGCCGATCACGCTCGACAACAGCGGGAGCAACGTCTCGGTGCGCTGGCAAGCGACTGCCGTCGAGTCTCTCCTGGGTGCGAATGGCAGCCCCAGCCCCTGGGCCGATCTCAGTGTGAGCAGCGGCACGATTGCCGCGTATGGCAAGCAGCAGCTCACCGTCAACCCCTATCCCCCAGACTCCTACCAAGTTTGTCTTGCGTCGTCACTCAGTGGCACGCCCTGGCACGTCCGTGTCGTGGTGGCTGGAGTAGGCGCCTACACGTTTACCTACACGATCGCCTACGGCCTCACGTGAGGGCGATGACGATGAGGGCAACTCCCGCGCCGCACCTATGAGGGTGTCCTGGAAGATGTGTGGGCGGGCGCGAGTGGAGATGAGCGGAGTGGCGCGGAAGAGAGGTCGCCGATGCAACCTGCTTTGCTGGTCGTGGCATTGGTCTCTGGTCTGGTGACCGTGGTCTTCATCGCCGGCGGTCTGCGCCGCGCCTTCGTACGTCACGAGGCATTCGGTGTCCGGGCGCTCGTGCTGACGGGCGTCTTCAGCCTGCTCACCAGCGTATTCACCATCTGGCAGCTTGTGCTCGTGGCGCAGCAACTAGGGTGGTAGCCAATACGGACACCCGTTGGCTGCCAGGGGACATGCCGCGCACACAGAGATCTGCCTTGCGCCGCTTGCGTGGAATGCGGTACACTGCGTGCCGGAGGTGCATCGTGAAGCTTGCCTGATACGCCGGCGCATCGTGAGCGCGTCGGAACCAAACACGTCTGGCCGCGGCATTGTGTCCGTTGCTGGCGTCGCCCTGATACATTCCGCGCCGCTCCTCCCGTTGCCGGCTGATATCGCTTTCGCCGGGGCATTCCCCTACCGCCCTGTCGCGTGCCGGCATGCTTCGTCTCCGCTCGCCCACTCCCCGTTTATGGGCCTCCTCGTCAGTATCCGTGCGCGCCGTCCGGCGATAGGCGCATTCCCCGCTATGGCCGCGCGCGAAATGCGCTCGCGTCAACTGCGGCTCATCCGCATGGTAGAGCCGTGGCATATCACAGCCGGAGGATGCTCGATGCTGGTACAGGTTGCCCATCTCGACAAGTCGTTCGGTACCGTCGAGCTGCTGCGCGATGTCTCGTTCGCCCTCGCTCGTGGCGAGCGCGCGGGACTCGTCGGCGCCAACGGCGCCGGCAAGACGACGCTGCTGCGCATCGTCGGGGGCCTCGACACGCCGGCGAGGGGGTCGGTGAGCCTCGCGCCATCGGTGGAGCTTGGCTATCTGCCGCAATCTACCCCGGCCTTCTCTGGGTCGAGCATTGACGACCTGATCCGCGAGTCGGTGGGTGCGCTGCGGCACATCGAGGCGCGCATGCGCGAACTGGAAGCGCGCATGGCCCGCGCGCGGCCAGAGGCCGCCCCGCCGCTGCTCGACGAGTACGGCGCGCTCGCGCAGCGTTTCCAGGATCGCGGCGGCTACGAGCTGGACCATCGCATCGAGGCCGTGCTGGCCGGTCTCGACCTCGCCTACCTGGACCGCACCCGACAGGTCACCACGCTCTCCGGCGGCGAGCGGGCGCGGGTCGGGCTGGCGGCGCTGTTGTTGCGTACGCCCGATGTGCTGCTGCTGGACGAGCCGACCAATCACCTTGACACGGCGGCGCTGGACTGGCTGGAGGGCTATCTCGCAGCCTACTCCGGCGCGCTGCTGGTCGTCTCACACGACCGGCAGTTCCTCAATGCCACCGTTCGCCGCATCCTGGTGATCGACGACCAGACGCGCACGCTGCGCCGCTTCGAGGGTGATTACGACGCCTACACCGCAGCCTGGAGCGCCGAGGTCGCGAAGCGCGAGGAGGACTACGGGCGACGCCAGGACGAGACCGCCGCGCTACGCAAACGCATCCGCGAGACCGGCCACCAGGTGGCGCACAATCGCGGTCCGACCGACAACGACAAGAGCGCCTACAACGCCAAGGGAGAGAACGTCGCGCGCGCCATCTCGCGCAACGTGCGCGCCGCCCAGGAGCAGCTCGCCCGGCTGGAGGCCGAGCCGCTGGAGAAGCCACCCAAGCCGCTGCGCTTCGCACCTCGCTTCCGTGGCGAGCGCCTCTCCGGCCGCGCGGTCGTCACAGCGCGCGGCCTCGCGAAAGTGTTCGGCACGCGTCCGCTCTTCCGTGACCTGGAATGCGCGCTGGCACCCGATGCCCGCGTGCTGCTGGCGGGTCCCAACGGCACTGGCAAAACGACGCTGCTGCGCGTGTTGATGGGGCTGGAGGAACCCGACGCCGGCAGTGTGCGCCTCTCGCCCGGCGCGCGCATTGGCTACCTGCCGCAGGAGCCGGCGGCTGCTGACCCCGCACAGACGCTGCTCGATGCCTACCGCGACGGGCTGGAGGGACTGGAGGGGACGATCGTCGCCAGCATCCTGGGCAACGGACTCTTCCGACTGGAGGACCTGGTGAAGCGCGTGGGGCAGTTGAGCCTGGGCCAACGCCGCAAGCTCGAGATCGCGCGTCTGGTCGCCCTGGGTCCCAACGTACTGCTGCTGGACGAGCCAACCAACTACCTCAGCCTCGACGTGCTGGAGGCGTTCGAGGCAGCGGTGCTGGACTTTCCTGGTCCGGTGGTGGCCGTCTCGCATGATCGCTGGTTCATGCGCCGCTTCGGCGGCGAGGTGTGGCGGCTGGCGGATGGGTGCGTGCAGGTGGAGGGACGCGCATTCTCGCCGGGGACGGCATGAAAGATGCGACCGAGGTAACGTTTTGGCGTGCCGTCGGCGCATGCCCACTTCCGCGGAGGGATGAAGGAGAGATACCTATGAACCCAGCCGGACACAGCGGCACGAGTGAATCGAATACTCCACACACCGAGGGCGAGCGCTTCGGCGAGCGATGGAACACGCAGCAATCCGACCTGCCGCCGGACGCCCTGACGGGCGAGATGGGCGAGCCGGCCGGCGACATCGAGATTGTGGCCGTCGAGGTGACGGGGCTGCCACCCGCGGGCCTCACCCAGGAAGAATTGGACGAGCTGAGCGAGCTGAGCCAGCCTAGCGTCGGCTGGTTCCGGTGGTGGTACATCCCGGCGGTGCTGGTGCCTGCCGCGGCAGGCGTCGCGACCACGCTATGGCTCATCAATCGCCGCCGGCAGCCCGCCGTGGTCCGGAGCTACCGCGGCTTGGCGGATCGCGCGCGCGGCTGGCGGGATGACCTGACCGGCCAGCGCGCGACCAAGACCGCCCAGAAGACGGTCAAGCGCGGCGTAAAGTCGGCTAAATCCTCGGCCAGCGACCTGGCGAGCAAGGCCACAGCGGCGCTCGCGGGCATCGGCGGGGCAAGTCTGGCCGAGCGGGCCGGCGACGCCGTGAAAGACGCCCTCGACGACGCCTCCGACACCGTGCAGGATGCCTTCGACCGCGTGCGCGCACTTTGGGAGCGCAACGCGCCCTCGGCGAGCGGCACCAAGCGCCAGGCTCGCACGACTGCGGCTCAGGCGACCGGTGCGCTTTCAGGGCTGTGGCAGACGATCACCGATTGGCTTGAGGGCATGAACTCGCAGGCGCAGGTCGCGTCGGCGAGGAATCAAGCGCGATCGTCGCTCAGCAATGCGACGGCGCCGGTGATGAGCGCGCTCAACACGGCCGGCGCGCGCACGCAGGGCGCGGTGCAGTCGGTCGGCGACAGCGTCAGCTCCACGGCCCGTGCGCTGCGGGCCTTCACGTTTGGCGCGATCGTCTCATCCATCGCCACGTATCTGGGCATCACACGCCGCCGCGCCCGCAAGCCGGTGATGCGCGAGACCGCCAGCGGGCGCATGCTCCCGGGCTACTGGCCCAAGTTCGGCAACCGCGCGCAGCAGGCGGCGGCGGGTGGGCGCAGCCGCCGCTAGGCCGGTGGCGTTCTGTTCTCCGCGCGCTGACCCATAGACTGAAAATCAGCACAAGCGACAAGCCGGCATCCCGCGGGGTGCCGGCTCATTCGTCGTCCGCTCCACGCTGTCCGTGTCTGCCGAGAATCAGTGCCGCCCCACACCCCATAGCGAGGCGAGGCCGGGGAACGGGCGCTCATCGAAGGTGGGCACGTCCGATATGCCGGCCGCGGGGCGGGTCGCGGCGGGATCGGCAGCGGCGACACCTTGGCTGCCGAGCGCCTCGGCCAGCGCGGTATCGGCCAGCGACGCGGGGATATCCTGCCGCGCGGCGACGTAGCCCATGCGCCACGCCGCCAGCTCCGCGCCGATCACGACGAAGAAGGCGTACGCGAAGAAGAACGTGATGATCACCAGTCCGAAGCCCGCCACGGTACCGAAGTGGTCGGGATGCAGCACGTCGTGCGCGTACAGCGGGAAGAGCAGAAGGTAGAGCTGCGCCAGACACGCCCCGGCCAGCGCGCCCGGCCACGCCGCGCGGAAAGGCACGCGCCCCGGCGTCAGCCGCATGTAGGCCGCGAGCAGCAGCGCGAAGTTCGCGGCCAGGCTGGCCGTGAAGCTCAGCACCGCCAGCCATGCGGTATCTTCGAGGCGAGTTGGATCGGGGTCCGCGGCGGAGGCAGCGATGTGAGAGATCGGCAGGCCAAAATGCGGCGCAAGCGTCGCCGAAAGCACAATCACCGGCAGCAGCGCCGCCAGCATCAGCAGCATCAACAGCGCCGCGCGGTTCTGGGCGACGAAGCGCCGCTGCCGGCGGCGGAAAACGATGCACAGCGCGCTTTCGAGCACCACGAAGAAGCGCGTGCCGTACCAGATGGTGATCGGCAGGCCGAGTATCAGCAGCCACACCGGCGCGTAGCGCAGGCTCTTCTGGAATGCCGAGACCGCCGCCGAGGTGATGCGATCCGGCAGGAAGCTCACCAGCTCCACGCTTACATGCTGCTGGAAGCCGACCGGCGTGAAGCGCAGCGCCAGCGCGAGCACGATCAGCTCCAGGCCGACCATGGCGAAGAGCATCTGGATGCAGGCGTAGGCGAGCAAGCGCGACAGGTTCCAGCCCCAGTCGTGATCGAACTTGTTCCAGAAGGCGCGCAGCATCAGATACTCCTCGGTCCGTCCGCCAGTGTCCGGTGTGGACGCCCGGTCAGCGTTTGGCGTAGCATAGCAGAGATTCGCCCGCTTGAACACGCGATGGCGTAAAATCTCGGCAAATTCTCAGGAAGGACCGCGACTGTGACGGCTCGCGATGAAGGAACCGGCTGTGCGCAAGGCGAGGGCGCGCTCGACGCGCTGGTGGTGTCCCTGGCCCGCGATGGAGAACGGACGACAGCGCTTGCGGCGCGGGTGCCGCTCGCACCAAGTCTGGCCGGCGGCGCGCTGGAACGCATCGTCGTGCGGCACACGCTGCCCTCCGGGGCGTCGTGGCGCCACCGCCACGTGGTCAAGTGGCTGCTGCCGGAGCACGGCTGGCTCGGCGCCGCCACGCACGACACGCGCATCCGCGAGGCGCAGCTCGCCCGCTCCGGCCTGCTCGACACCCTGCCGCGCTCACTGGCGACACCAACCCGTGCGGTGCGCATCGAGGGCGATCCCGCCGCACCTGAGGTCGCCGTCCTGCTGATGGACGATGTGTCGCCATACCTCGTGCGGCATGCGATTGGCGGGCCGGCCGGCAGGCTGACCGGCGAGCTGTTGGCGCTGCTGGATCGTCTCGCGCAACTGCACGCGCGCTTCTGGTGCGATCCGCGGCTGCGCGAGCCGGCGCTGGGACTGGTCACGCCGCGCGACGCCCTGCTGCTGGCGGCGCCTCAGACACTTGCCGCGCGCATCGCCGCGGGCGACGAGAACCCCTATCTGCCGCTGGCTCTGCGCGGCTGGGAAGCCTTCTTCGCGCTGGCCGCGCCTGACGACGCCGCGGCCCTGGAAGCGGTCCTGCGCGACCCAGATCCGGTGCTGCGTGCCATCGCCGCGTTGCCCTGGACGCTGACGCACGGCGACGTATGGGCGCCCAATCTCGGCTGGCTGCCACCGGGCATCCACCGGACGCCCCTACGCGAACGTGAAACGCCAACCGGCGGCGCACGCCATGCGCCCTTACGGATTCTCCTCTCCGCGCCCTCCGCGAAACTCAGCGGCCTCCGCGCGCTCCGTCTTCCCTCTGCCTCTGCCTCTGCCATCCCCTCGCCCGGCAGGTGTAGGGGCGAACCATGGCTCGCCCGGCCGGGGGGTGAGGACTCTCGCTTGCTGCTGCTCGATTGGGCGCTCGCCGCCGCCGCGCCCGCGACCTACGATCCCCTCTGGCTCTGCGGCAGCACCCACGCGCTCGATCCGGTCGCCGTGTTGGCGGCGTACCGTCCGCGGCTGGAGCACCACCTGCGCGCGCGGGGCATCGCGCTGGCCCCGGCGGTCTGGCGCGATCTGGCGCACGCCGGCTACCTGCGTACCGTGCTCACGTGTGGCGAAGCGTTTGGACGCGCGGCGGCCGAGGCTCCCGCGGGTGCGGCACGGCGGAGGGCCGAGGCACGTGTGCGCTGGTGGGCGCGACGAGCGGCGCGTGCGGCAGGCGCTCTCGTAGGGCAATGATCGGCTTCCTGCCGCGCCGCGTCTGCTACAATGGAGTGGTGTCGCGCTCATGGTGGAGCGCGGCGGAGACCGCGAAATCGAGGGTCATATGGCGCAATCCACGACGGAGGCGAAGACGCAGGCGGCGGTTGAGGTACGCGTCAGTACGCGCGATGTGCAGCAATACGACGGTGACGCCGTGGCGGTGGGCGTCTTCTCGGGCGATACCGCGCTGCAGGGACCGGCGGCGGCGCTTGACGAAGCGTTGGCCGGCGTGATCGCGCGGCTGCGCGCCAGCGGCGAGATCACCGGGGCCTCCGGCGAGGTGACGCTGGTGCACACGCTGGGCAAGATTGAGCCGGATCGCGTGGTGATCGTCGGATTGGGGCCGCGCAAGCAGTTCAGCGCCGACCGTGTGCGCAAGGTGGCGGCGATTGCCACGCGGGCGCTGCGCAAGGCGGGGGCGAAGCGCGTCGGGCTGGCGCTGGCGTGGGCCGAATCGGGCATCAATCTGGCGCAGGCGGCGCGCGCGGCAACCGAGGGCGCGCTGCTCGGCCTCTACGCCTTCAACGAATATAAGCATCCAGGCAAAGGCGCCGGAGAAGAGGGCGCACAGCCGCGGCGGCGCATCGAGTCGCTGACCATTCTGGGCCGCGGACGCGAGCCGGCGCTGCGGGCAGCGGTCGAGCGCGGGCGCATCCTGGCGGAGGCGCAGAACTTCGCGCGCGATCTGGGCAATGAGCCGCCCAACGTGCTCACACCAACCGAGATGGCCGAGCGCGCCCGGCGTATGGCCGCCGAGATGGGGCTGGAGTGCGAGATCCTGGGGCCGGAGCAGATGCGCGAGCGAGGCATGGGGGCGCTCCTGGGCGTCGCGGCGGGCAGCGCGCAGGAGCCGCGCTTCATCGTGCTGCGCCACCAGGGCACAGCGGCGGGCGAGCCGGGTCCGGCGTTCGTCGGCAAGGGCATCACCTTCGATACCGGCGGCATCTCGATCAAGCCGGCGGCGGGCATGGAAGCGATGAAGATGGATATGTGCGGCGCGGCGGCGGTGATCGGCGCCATGCGCGCCATCGCCCAGCTCAAGCCGCCGATCAACGTGACCGGCATCGTGCCCACTACCGAGAACATGCCCGGCGGCAACGCCTATCGCCCCGGCGACATTCTCACTGCCTTCAACGGCAAGACCATCGAGATCGTCAACACCGACGCCGAGGGCCGCCTGGCGCTGGCCGACGGCATCTCGTACGCCGTGCAGCACCACCTCGCGCCGATTGTGGACGCCGCGACGCTCACCGGCGCCTGCGTGATCGCGCTGGGGCACGTGCGCGCGGGCCTCTTCAGCAACGACGAGGCGCTCCAGCGCACCGTGATAGCAGCCTCCGAGGTGGCCGGCGAGAAGCTGTGGCCGATGCCGATGGACGCCGAGTACGAGCAGCAGATCCGCAGCGATGTGGCCGACGTGAAGCAGACCGGCGGGCGCCCCGCCGGCGCGATCAGCGCCGCCAAGGTGCTGCAGAGCTTCACCAGCGCCACGCCCTGGGCGCATCTGGACATCGCCGGCGTCAACGCGCGCGAGAAGCGCGAGCCAGAGGGTGAGCCGGGCGCGACGGGCTTCGGCGTGCGCACGTTCGTCGAGATCGCCACCCAGCTTGCCGAGCGCGGGCGGACCGGCGAGCAGCGCTCGCCCAATGGGCGGGCATAGGAGTCCTCACCCCCGACGACGACGGGCGGGACATGTCCCGCCCCTACACCCTCCAGAGGGGGTGCGGAGACCGCGGAGGAGGTGTGTAGTGGCATGGGCCTCGCCTCGCCTCTGCGTATGATGCGGGTCCTCAACCTACGGCCCCCTCTCCCTGCGGGGCGAGGGGTGTTTCCGTCGGGGCGCACGGCATGCGGCCCGCTGCGTCTGCGTGATAGGATTGGGATGGATGAGATGCTGGGGTCTGGCCAGTGCTGCGGGAGACCCGACATGGCTGCTTCGGCAACTGAGCTAGACGCGCGCGGCGAGCGTGCGGGTCGAAGGAGACCGGCTGGTCATCAGCCTCGTGGACGGTAGGGTGCTGAGCGTTCCGCTGGAGTGGTTCCCGCGGTTGCAGCACGCGTCTGCGGAGCAGCTCGCTGATTGGCGGCTCATCGGCCGCGGCGCCGGCATCCACTGGGAAGCGCTGGACGAGGATATCTCGGTCCCGCGACTACTGGGTTTACCGTGCGAGTAGAAGGGTTGCGCGCGATGCGGATCACGATGCGCTACTTCGCGGCGCTGCGCGAGGCGACCGGCCGCGAGGCGGAGACGCTAGAGCTGCCGGCAGGCGCGGATGTCGCGGCGGCGCGTGAGGCACTGCTGACGCGCTATCCGGCGCTGGCGCGCCTGCTGCCGCGCTGTGCCATCGCGCGCAATCGGGCGTACGTGAATGCGGAGACGGCGCTGGCCGACGGCGACGAGCTGGCATTCATCCCGCCGGTGGGGGGAGGCTAAGAGCACTATGGCAGCGATCATCGCCATCACCCGCGAGCCACTCGACGACGCCTACGTGGCGCGGCTGGAGCGCGCCATCGAGGATGCCGGCGACGGCGGCGTGGTCACGTTCCGCGGCATCGTGCGCAATAGCTCGCGCGGCAAGCGCGTGCGCTACCTCGAATACGACGCCTACCCTGAGATGGCCGAGCAGGAGATGGCGAAGATTGCCGCCGAGGTCGAGCGCCGCTGGCAGACAGACCACGTGGCGCTGGCGCATCGCATTGGGCGGCTGGAAATCGGCGAGTGCAGCGTGGTGGTGACGGTCGCCTGCCCGCACCGCGCCCAGGCGTTCGAGGCGTGCCGCTACGCGATCGACACGCTCAAGCAGACGGTGCCGATCTGGAAGAAGGAAGTCGCCGAGGACGGCGAGGAGTGGGTCGAGGGCTGATTCTTCTGGCTGGCAGGCCGCGTCGGTGGTTGGCTTGGCTCGCTTGGCTGTAGGGGCGAGACATGTCTCGTCCGCTCATCGCGCGGCGGGTAGCAACATCCCCATCAGGTCAATCCCAGCGAGGAATCATAGCTATCGATCTGCCACAATCCCCCCTGCTGTACGAGCGTGATAAAGCCGTCGTGCTGGCCGTCGTCGAGGGTCAGCGTGATCTCGACGCGCGCGCTATTGCCCGTGACCTGGCTAGACGGAGCCGCCGAACACTGCCGCACGACGCCATTTGTCTGCTCGCGCGCCTGGCTCTCCGCGACGAACTGGTCCTGCGTCGTCTGGCCCTGCAAATTGGACGAGAAGAGGTCATACACCGCGACGTAGTCGGAGTTCTCTTCGTCGGCGCACAGCTCTTCCGCGACCACCGCTGGCCCTAGCGACGAGGTGAGCGTGCGGGAAGCGTTACTGATGAACAAGCCCACCCCCACCGCGCAGGCGACGCAGCTCAGCAGGATTACCACCCCCAGGATACTCAGTCCAATCCACAGCCCCTTGTTCGAGGAGCGCGGTGGCTGAGGCGGTGGCGGCGGGCCGTACGGCGCATACGCGGGATGCGGCGGATACGGGGGATAGGGAGGATATGGCGCGTACGGCGGCTGGCCGTACACGCCGGGGTACTGCGGCGGTGGCATCGGCGGCATCGGCTGCTGCGGGTGCGGATGCGCGGGCGGCACATGGGGAGGGGCAGCCTGCGGCTCGTGGCCGGGCACAGTCGGCTCGCCACCCGGCGGAGGCGTGTGCATCATTCATCCTCGTTCTGGTGCCTCGGCCGGTGACAACCCGGTCCGCTGGCCTCGGGCCTCATCGCCTGGGTACTCTAGCAGATCGGTGTTGTTGGCGCAAGCGGGAGCGGTGTCGCTTCGCGCTTACTGGCGCGCGCTCGGCCAGTGTAACGCCGGCAGCACCTCGCGCGCGTACGCCGCGATGAACTCTGCCTGGTTGTGCCCCACATTGTGGACGTATACATCGTCGAAGCCCAGGTCAACGAAGTGCTGGATGTGCAGCGCGTGCTCGCGCAGATCGGCGGACATGAAGACGCGCCCCTCGAAGTGCTCCGGACGCACCAGCTTGGCCATCGCCTCGAAGTCTTCAGGATTGCGGATGTCTGCCTTGGGGAACGCCATGCCGCCGTTGGGCCACTCGCGCACCGCCTGCGCCACCGCCTCTTCGCGCGTCGCCGCCCACGAGACGTGAAGCTGGATGATGCGCTTGAGCGCGCCTGGCTCGCGCCCCGATTCCTGCGCCCCCTTGGCGAAGCGGCCCAACAGCGTCTTGATCTTCTCGTCCGGCGCGCCGACGGTGATGATGCCGTCGGCGATGCGGCCGGTGCGCTCGCTGTTGACGGGGCCGGAGGTCGCGATGTAGATCGGCGGCGGCGTGGTGGGCAGCGTGTAGAGCTTGGCGCTCTCGACGGTGAAATACTGGCTATGGAACTTCACCGTCTTGCCGGAGAAGAGGCGATGGATGACGTCCACGGCCTCCTCCAGCAGCTGCAAGCGCTGCGGCGCCTCCGGCCAGTAGCGGCCCACGATGTGTTCGTTGAGCGCCTCGCCGGCGCCGATACCGAGATAGAAGCGGTCGGGGAACATCGCGGCAAGTGTCGCCGAGGCCTGCGCGAGGATGGCGGGATGGTAGCGGAACCCGGGAGCGGTGACGCCCGGTCCGAACTTCACGCGGCTTGTTTGCGCGCCCAGAGCGCCCATCCACGCCCAAACGAACCCCGCCTGGCCTTGTTGTGGCGTCCAGGGGTGGAAGTGGTCCGAGGCCATGATGCCGCCGAAGCCAGCGTCCTCCGCCTGGCGCGACCAGGTGAGCAGGTCGGTCGGGTGGAACTGCTCGAACATCGCGGCGTAGCCGACTGTACCCATTGCGGAGTCTCCCTCTCGATTATCTGAACAGATCCATTGACGCATCCATCACGAGGTCCGCCGCGCGCCCGTCACCTCGCGGATAGTCGTAGCCGCGCACCAGCACGAAGGGGCAGCGATTGACCTTGCCGGAGACCAGCTCGGCGGCTGAGGCCACCTCGTCGGCG
>DASVAA010000222.1:0-7734 GCA_036376595.1 Ktedonobacterales bacterium
CGTGCGAGCCGCGGCAGCTCGTCTTCGCGCGTCAGCGTCACGAAGGCGTCGGCTGGGCCACCGACGCCGAAAGTGCCATGTCGGGCTAGTGGCTCGTGCGGCTTGAGACGCTTGCCAAAGATGGCGCCCAGCACTGCGGGCATTATCTGTTGCTCATGCTCGTCGCCGTAACAACGGTCTGCCATACTCTCCAAATCCTTGCCGTATCAAGGCCGCGAAACGCCCATGATTGCCCATGATTGCCCATGGTCGCCGATGCTCAAGGATCGGCCATGCCGTCCCACAGTATACATGCGCCCGCGCAGTTACTCGGTGACTTTTCGCTCATCAGATCGCCGGTACGCTGTAATGGTAATCGGCAGGCACGATGATGTAGGTGCGGTTCGTGAACATGCTGTAGAAGACGCTCAGCGGCAGGTAGTGGATGTAGTAGGTCGAGGAGTCTACAATCGCGACGCCCTGGTCGTCGCCGGCGGTCATCACCAGGAAGTGCCCGGTGTCGAAGTAGTGGTAGTAGCCGTACGAGATGCGCACGTTGACGATGATCGGCAGCCCAAGCTGGGTGGTGATGTAGACCATCTGCTTGTACGTCAGGTTATGGCTGATGTCCGCCCGGTAGCCATATGCCGCCGCCGCACGCTGGAAGCCGTACTCATTGATCAGGCCGCCGTCGAGCGAGATATCGGGCACCATCTTGTCGATCACCTGGCCGATGGTCGCGTTCTTGACACTCCACGCGGTCAACACCTCCGACGTGGTTGCCGCGCTGCACGCCGCGCCCCTCCAATCGAGGAACTGCTGGTACGAATCGTATAGCTCCGGCTGCTGGATTTGAATTTCGGGCCGCACCAGGCTGGTGATCGGCGTGGCGGAGCGCGAGCCGCCGGCGGCGGCCCAGTTCGCATGCAGCATCAGCGGCTGTGGCGGCTCGCCCGTGCGCGCGGTGGCCGTCAGCAGCGCCAGCGTGATCGCCGCCAGCGCCAAGGCGAAGCGCACGACGTTCCACGGGCTGCGCGCCGCGCGGGCGATGCGCTGCGTCTCGGTCCGGACGCGCCGCGCCACCCGCGGTCGCGCCAGCGCCACCGGCAACCCTCCCGACGGCGGCGCGGGCAGGGCAGGCGCGAAGCCCGTCGCCGTCACCAGCGGGGCAGACGGGCGGGAAAGCGCATCGAGCGCATCGGCCACCTGGCGCCGGCGCATCAGCGAGACCGGCCGGGCGCTGGTCCGCTCGCGCCGCCGTCCCCTGCCTCGTTCCCCGCTGCCTCGCGCCGCGCGCACTCCAGCGGCGGTAGTATTGCCGTCGCGCATTTTCGGCGGCTCGGGGTCGCTCATGGGCGGCTCGTCCGGCTCCCACGTCTTCTCCCACTCATCCCACTCCCGCTGATCCTCCCATTCCTGCTGATCTTGCCACGTCCGCTGGTTGCGCCGCGCGGCATCGTCGCCACTGCCGCGTCGGCTTGCGGGCAGGCGGGGCATCGAGGGGAGCGTCAGTTGGGGACCGCCGGGTCGCGAGATGGCTGCCCGGTGGCGCGAGGTAACTGCCGGCGACGGTGACGAGTCGCCGCGGCGTGGGGGAGCGGCGCGGTGGGCCGTGCTGGCGCCGAAAGGATCGCCGTGCTCGTCGTCGGGGGTGAGGAAGTCAGGCCGGCGCGGGTGTCGCGCTGGCTCATGTGGCGGCATGCCCCCTGGAGCGCGCGGGGATCGTTCCATGGACGCCGCGCTCCCTTCCGTCCGTCGTGTGTGCCGCATACATCGCGGTCGTGCCACCCTCGTCACAGCCAGCCGTCACGCGCATTGTAGCCAGGGTTGCGGGCGGCGTCAACGCACCCGCCCGTGTGTCTCAGGAGCATCACGCGCGCACCGTAGTGCCCACGGCGCGTGTTATACTGGGCCGTGGCCGCCCGCGCCGAGGCGTGGAGCGCGCGCTGGCAACGGAGCCAGTGCGGCGCGTTCCCTCCTGCGCCCGCGAGGCGGTGGCGAGGAAAGCGCATGGAGATCACGATTATCGGCGCGCCGATGGACCTGGGCGCGGACCGTCGCGGCGTGGATATGGGCCCCAGTGCCATCCGTTACGCCGACCTCAACGAGAAGCTGTGCCAACAGGGGCACGCGGTGCGCGACCTTGGCAACATCCCCATCGCCGGGCGCGAGCAGCAGTCCGTCGGCAACCCGCAGCTTAAGTACCTCGACGCGATTGTGGCGGCCTCGCGCGAGCTGGCCGAGCGCAGCGAGGCAGCGGTCCGTTCGGGCGCGCTGCCGCTGGTGCTGGGCGGCGACCACAGCATCGCGCTCGGCTCGATCGGCGGGGTTGCCGCGGCGGCGGGCGATGTGGGCGTGCTCTGGTTCGATGCTCACGGCGACTTCAACACCGACAAGACCACACCCTCCGGCAATATCCATGGGATGATCCTGGGTGCGCTGGCCGGCGTGGGCGATGACGCGCTCGTCCATGCCACTGGAGCGGGGCGGCGCATCAATCCGGCGCGCATCGCCGTCGTCGGCGCGCGCAGCGTCGATCTCGGCGAGCGCGAGCTGCTGCGCGAGGCAGGCGTGCTGGTGCTGACGATGGCCGACATCGATCGGCGCGGAATGTACGACGTGACTACTGAGGCCATCGCGCACGCCAGCGAGGGCACGCGAGGGCTGCACGTCAGCTTTGACATGGACGTCGTGGACCCTTCTGAGGCGCCGGGCGTCGGTACCCCGGTGCATGGCGGCATCACCTACCGCGAGGCGCACCTGGCGATGGAGCTGGTCGCCGCCAGCGAGCGGTTGATCAGCATGGATCTCGTCGAGGTCAACCCGATCCTCGATCAGGCCAACCGCACCGCGCAGCTTGCCACCGAGCTAGCTCTCTCGGCGACGGGGAAGCGTATCATCTGACGCGCCACCGGCCGCGAGGATACTTCTCCCCCTCGCCCTTCCCACCTGTAGTGGCGAGGCCCGCCTCGCCCTCTGGGCGGGGGGTGAGGACCACCGTGCCGTGGCACGGTTCTGGCGCGCTCATTTGCTCGCGGGAAGGTGGCTTCAGCTTGCGCGCCGCGCGGCTTTTACCCAAGCGGTTAGGCACCACGTATGGTATACTCGCCTCGTACGGCTCGATAAGGACCTGCTCCTCGGACCAGGCATCCGTACAGTAGGCGGGGATACCGCCTTCAGGCGCTAACGTAGCGGGTAGCCGCATGCGTAGCCTGAGAACCCACAGGGCTGTAGCCCCGTGGAGTATCAGGGCAGAGGCACGGCGTCGTATCATGGCATTGGGGGCACTTGTGTGCCCGCAATCGTTCACGTGTGCCCGCGTCTGCTGTCTGTGCGCCCCATCATATTGGTGATGGACCTGGGCGCTCCGTGCCGCCGGTGGTAGCTCGTTGGTTCACGATACGGCAATGGCGCCGTAGGAGGCTCATGTGTCTAGCCCGGCCCCGCTTTCGCAGCGGTCCGACATGGTGGTGTACCTCAATGGGGAGTTCATCCCCGCCGATCAGGCGCGCGTGGGCATCCTGACCCACGCTCTGTCGTATGGCACCGGCTGTTTCGAGGGCATACGCGGCTACTGGAATTCCGACGCGCACGAGACGTACCTGTTCCGCCTGCGCGAGCATTTTGAGCGCCTGCATCGCTCGGCGCGCATCCTTCAGATCACGCTCCCCTACACTGTTGATGAGCTGATGGAGGTCTCGGTCGAGCTGGTGCGGCGCAACAAGCTGCGCGAGAATTGCTATCTCAAGCCGGTCGCCTACAAGGCCGACGAGACGATCGGCGTCAAGCTCAACGGGCTAGCTGACCACTTCTACATGCTCGCTGTGCCGATGGGCGATTACGTCGCCACCAGCGGCCTGCGCACATGTGTCTCGTCGTGGCGGCGGGTGGACGACAACATGATCCCCGCGCGCGCCAAGATCACCGGCGCCTACGTCAACTCGGCCTTCGCCAAGAGCGAGGCGCTCCAAAACGGCTTTGACGAGGCGATCATGCTCACCCATGAAGGGCATGTCAGCGAAGGCTCGGCGGAGAATATCTTCCTGTTGGTCAACAACGAGCTGGTCACACCGCCGCCCTCCGAGAACATTCTGCTGGGTGTCACGCGCGACACAGTGATGAAGATCGCTCCCCGCGAGCTCGACCGCGCGGTGCGCGAGCGCGTGATCGACCGCACCGAGCTCTACGTCGCCGACGAGATCTTCCTCTGCGGCACCGGCGCCCAGATCGCCCCAGTCATCTCGGTGGATCATCGCCCTGTTGGCAGCGGCAAGATCGGCTCCATCGCCAGCACCGTGCACCGCGTCTACGGCGAGATCGTGCGCGGCCAACGGCCGGAGTACATGGACTGGTGCATGCCGGTCTTCGGTGGTGCGGGGGCCAGGCATAGCACGGCAGCCGAGCGTCTCACCCCGGTCGCAGCAGCCAGGGCTGGCAGGAACGGCCACAGCGCGGCGAACGGGACCCACGGCGCGAACGGCCACAGCAAGCCCGCCGCGCGCAAGACGCCCGCCAAGTCGAAGTAGCGCGTTCCGCCAAGCATGCGTCCATGCGCCCTTGGGACTTCTCCCAGGGGCGCTTTCATGTGCGAGTTCGCCACGAGCCAGGGGGTCGCCTGACCCGTGGTATGATGCGGGTACTCGGTAGTCCGTCATCACGCGAGTGAAGCCACCGACGTGCTCACCCAAATCCTCCCCCTAGACATCCAGCGCGAGATTGTCGCGATCCTCCGGCGGCGTGGTGTAGTCCATGCGGGCGTCTTCGGCTCCTTTGCCCGTGGCGAGCAGCGCCCAGACAGCGATCTCGACCTTCTGGTCGAATTCGGTGGCCCCTCCAGTCTGCTCGACATGGCTGGCCTCAAGCTCGATCTCCAAGACCTGCTGGGGCGCCGGGTGGATGTTGCAACCCCGGACGGTCTAAGCCCCTACATCCGAGATAATGTCATGCGCGATCTGGTGGTCATCCTATGAGCGATAGCCCGCGTGTCTACCTCCAACACAAGCTTGACAGCATCCAGTTGGTGAGGCACTACCTCAACGGTGTGTCTAGGGAGCAATTCAACGGTTCACCGCAAATCCAGGATGCGGTAATCCGGCGTATCGAGATTATCGGCGAGGTAGCCAAGAACCTGCCAATGGATTGGCGAGCACAGCATCCAGAGGTGCCGTGGCGTGACATCGCCGGCATGTGTGATGTGCTAATTCATGCGTACATTCGCGTAGATCTCAATCAGACATGAACGACCGTGCATGACAATTTGCCCGTTCTGGAAGCGCAACTCGCCGCCATCCTTGCCTCGGAACCCGACGACACTCCGTAGGAGTGCATAGCTAAGTGGTGCATCCGGTAACTCGGTGCTAGAATAGGACATCTTCGCGTGAGGAGGTGTCCCGTGGCACGAACGTTGGCGCTGCGCGAGCCGAGCGACGAAGAGCGCATGGCGCTGGAGCGGCTCACCCACGCGCGGACGGCGGCGGCACGGCTGGTGGAGCGGGCGCGGGTGGTGTGGGCGGCGCTGCACGGCGAACGGGTGGACGCGATTGCGGCCCGCTTCCACGTCACCGCCGCGACGGTGTATTTGTGGCTGCATCGCTTCAACGCCGACGGGCTGGCGGGGCTGGAGGATAAGCCTCGCACGGGCCGGCCGCCGACGTACAGCACCGAGCAGGTGGGCACGATTGTCGCCACAGCGCTGAGCGATCCGCGGGTGCTCGGCCTGCCGTTCGCGTCGTGGACCCTCGACCGCCTCGCCGCGTATCTGGCCGAGCAGCAGGGCATCACTATGAGACGCAGCCGCCTCGACGAGGTGCTCATCGCCGAAGGGTTGCGCTGGCGGAAGCAGGAGACCTGGTTTGGCGAGCGCGTGGACCCTGCCTTTGCCGAAAAAAGGGGGTGATCACGGCGCTCTACACCGCCCCGCGCCCCGCCCGCGGGCAGTCTCGTCGTGAATCTGGACGAGATGGGGCCGGAAGCGGCCAGGCGTTTTGCTGGGCAGCACCTCCTCGACGCGACGCGACCCGACGCCCGGCCGCACGGGCCACGCAAGAGATTGACTATGGCCGCCGCGGCAAGGGCTACGTCTTCGGCGCCTTCCAACCGGCGACCGGCGCTGCCCTGACCTGGACGGCCATGCGCCGCACTACCGCCAACTTCGTCGCCTTCTTGGAACAGACGGACGCCTGGATCGATGCGCACGTGGAGCACGTCTACGCCATCCTGGACAATCTGAGCGCTCACCGCGCCACCGAGGTCTTGCTCTTCGCCCTGGCGCATCCGCGCTGGGAGTTCGTCTTCCAGCCCAAGTACGCCGCCTACCTCAATCTGATCGCACCGTGGTGGAAGATCCTGCGCTCCTTGGCCCTCAAAGGGCGGCGCTTCGCGACCTGGGAGGAGATCTGCGCCGCCGTGGCGGCGGCCACCGACTCCTGGAATGCCCATCGCCATCCCTTCCGCTGGGGCCACCGGCGCCGTCACCGACCACATCGCCAGTCCGGTATAGCCCTCGTGCCGTCAGTCGTATGAATTTGGTGGATGCACCACTTAGGGACGGGGCATCTATCCGCGACTGCTGCAAGCCATTCTGCGCCAGGAAGTGCGCGAAGCGGATCGCTTCTGGATCATCCATGCGCCGGAGAACCTGCCTTCGGGCGCGGGGATGGAGCACGCGGGGCTGCTGCTGCCGGTCGGCCAGCTTTCGTTCCGTCCCAATGGCACGGTTGGGCTGGCGCCGCTTGGCTCGCCTGACCGAGCGCGGGCAGGCGCGGAGCTGCGGGGTGTGCCGCTTATCGAGGCGGAATCGGCGCCCTGTTGGCGCTGCGGCGGGCAGAGCCACGAGCGGGCCGCAGACGAGGCAGAGCAGGACGCGGCGTGCTGGCCGCCCGCGAAAGCGGTGGCCTCCTCCTGCACCTGCGCCATCCAGCCCAGGTGCCCGGTGTCAGCTCCAGCGCCAATCGGCAGTGGGCCGACGCGGGCGAGCGTTGCGGCAGAATACCCATAGAGCGCAGCGCCGCGGATTCACCCGCCAGCCGCGGACATATCGTGCGGTCAGCCACCGGCGGCCTGGGCTTGGCGCCTCATCGCGGCGAGTGCCCGCGTGGCGCGCTCCACATCGGTCCAGGCGCTCAGCCGGCGGAAGATCGCTAGCGCCGCCTCGAACCGCTCGCGCGCGGCAGGCTCCTCGCCTCCGCCGGCATGCACGCGCCCCTGCTCGTCGAGCGCCCGCGCCTCGGCGAAGGGACACCCCATCTCCCACGCCGCTGCAACCGCCTCATCCAGCGAGCGCAGGGCCTCCTCGCGTCGATCCTGCCGGGCAAGGACTATGCCCCGCACGCGCAGGAGATCCACCAGCGCCAGGTGGTGCCCCTGATCCCGCGCCAGCGCGATATCCTCGGCCAGCAGGCGCCCGGCACCGGCAAGGTCGCCTCGCTCGGCACGTGCCAACGCCAGCGCCGGCACCAGCCGCGTGATACTGCCCTGTGCGGTCGCCAGCTCCATCAGCGGCTCCAGCCGCGCCAGCGCCGCGTCCGGCCTGCCCAAAAGCAGGTCGTGCTCCGCCAGCACCCGCTGGGTCTTGCGGATGGCCTCAGGATACGGCAGCCGCTCGGCCAGCGCCAGCGAATCCTCAAGGTAGGGCAGCGCCCGTTCCCAGTCGCCCTGGGCCGCCAGGATCGTTGCGAGCTGCCGGTACACGTTGGCATATTGGAAGTACGAGCCTGCCCGGCCGGCGGATGCCTCGCGCGCGATCTCGACCGCGCG
>DASVAA010000223.1:0-2282 GCA_036376595.1 Ktedonobacterales bacterium
CGTCAATCGAAGCGGGTGCGCGAGCAGCCTGCGCAGACAACGAAGCCCGCGGCAAGCTCCACGGGCAAGGTGCAGCGCCCATCGGCCGGGGCGGCAGGCGTCGCGCGCGGCGGGGGCCGGCGATAGGCGCTGATCTCCCTCTTGCGCCCGCACTCGCGCATGTGGTAGCGATACGATGCGGGATGGCACGCGACGAGCACGCGCGCGGTGGCCAGATCGAGGCGACGAACGCGATGGCAAAGGGAGCGGCGCAGGGTGGCAGACGAACAGCAGCACGACGACCGCGAGCACGAGCTGATGACCGAGGAGGCAGTGGGCGGCGCGCCCAACGGCCATACGCCCGATCGTCTGCCCACGGCGCTGATCTACGACGAGGCGTTCCTGGCGCACCGCGTGCCGCGTGGGTTCCCCGAGGAGCCGGAGCGGCTGGCGCAGAGCATGCGCGTGATCGAGGGCCTCTTCGAGCAGGGCTTTCTGCCGCCGGAGCACGTGCTGCGCCTGGCGCCGCGCGAGGCCACACGCGATGAGCTGGAGCTGGTCCACACGCCGGGGCACATTGACCGCATCTACGAGACCATCGCGGGGATTACGGCCCGCAGCGCGGAGGGCGCGTCCGCCAGGCCCGTCGCCATCAGCGACGAGGTCTTCGTCTCGCCGGAGAGCTGGCACGCCGCCACACTCGCTGCCGGTGCGCCGCTGGTCGGGCTGGACGCCATCGCCGAGGGCCGCGCGCGCAACGCCTACGCGCTGGTGCGACCGCCGGGACATCACGCCGGCCCCGACTACGCGATGGGCTTCTGCCTCTTCAACAACGTCGCCGTGGCCGCGCGCTACGCCCAGCAGCGTCACGGCTGGCAGCGCGCGCTGATCGTGGACTACGACGTGCATCACGGCAACGGCACGCAGGACATCTTCTACGAGGATGGCGACGTGGTCTACTTCTCGACGCACGAGTACGCGCCGCCGCCCGCCGCATTCTATCCCGGCACCGGCGCCTCGACGGACCGCGGCAAGGGCGCCGGGCTGGGCGCGACGATCAACGTGCCGCTGCCGGCGGGTTCGGGCTGGAGCGTGTACGATCCGATCTTCCGCCAGGTGCTGTGGCCGGTCGCCGACCGCTTCAAGCCGGACGTAGTGCTGCTCTCCGCCGGCTTCGACGCCCACTGGACGGACCCGCTGGCCGATATGCGGCTGAGCACACCCGACTTCTCGGATTTCACGCTCGAAGTGGCCGAGATTGCCGATACCTACGCCAACGGTCGGCTGGTCGTGGTACAGGAGGGGGGCTACAACCTGGACGCCGTGGCGCAGAACGCCGCGACCACGCTGCTCGCGTTGACGGACAGCGACAAGGTGGTGGATACGCTCGGCCTGGCGCCGCCGCAGAGCTTCCGCTGGAACGAGGAGGCGATCATCCGCGCGCTCTACGACCTGCACGACCTCGCCGGCTACCGTCGCAAGCCGCGCCGCCGCGGCGAGCGCAACCCGCGGCCATAGATAAAGGCTGCGGCGAACGCGGAGGTCGCGGAGATGCGCGGAGTCCGCGGAGAAGGAACGGAGAACGCGAAGGACACGAAGCAAGCGCGAAGGACGCGAAGGAGAGGAGAGGGAGAGAGCAGAGGAAGAGGATGGAGGAACCACAGAGGACGCAGAGGGCGCAGAGGAGAGAGGAAGCAGTAGGCCCGGATTAGTCATCCCGATCTGGGCGGCGGCGTGTCGGGCCGCGTCGTGTTGGGGATTAGCCGCGGTGCTTCAGACCGCCGGTCCGCCCTCAGACCCCCTATCGCTTACCACAATGTTCCCCCGAATGATCCAGGTTACGGTCGCGGGAGTGGCTGGCAGTGGGGGCAGAAGTGCGTGCCGCGCTGGGCGACGGTGATGCGCTGGATGGGCGTGCCACAGCGCGGGCAGGGCTGGCCGGTGCGCCGATAGACGGCGACGTGCTCCAGATTGCGTCCGGCCTCGTTGTTCACGTCGCGGTGGCGGCCGAAGGTTGTGCCGCCGTGTTCGATGCCGGTCTCCAGTGCGCCGCGGATGCCCTCGTGCAGCCGGCGGACCTCAGCCGGCGAGAGCGAGCCGGCGGGACGCAACGGGTGAATGCGCGCCCGCCACAGCGCCTCGTCGGCGTAGATGTTGCCCAGACCGGCGACCGCCGTCTGGTCCAGCAGCAGCGCCTTGATGCCGCGCCGGCGCCCGGCCAGCCGCGCACCCAGCGCGGCGGGGGTGAACTCCGGCGCGAGTGGCTCTGGTCCCAGCGCCGCCATGCCGGCCGTCTGCGCGCC
>DASVAA010000224.1:0-5015 GCA_036376595.1 Ktedonobacterales bacterium
CTGGGCTTCGTGGACGCGATCCCGGCGGATGCCGACCTCAGCGCGCGGCGCGATAGCACGTTCTTCGGCGACCTTTCGCTACGCGGTTGGACACTGCTGGCGATCCTGCACGATCTGGATCACGGCGCGCAGATCGAGCGGTTGCGCCAGATGCCCAGCTTCCCCACCTGAGGTCATGCCCACGTGGTGCCGGCACGCGGGACGTCTGGCGGGCCGGGATCATCGTGGACAGGTGAATGCCCCTGGCATTTCCCACGCGCCAGCAGTCAGCCGTCGGGATCGGGGCCGTCGTCTCCTTTCATGGTGGGTGGTGGCGCGGCGACCGGAGCGGAGGCCTGAGCTGCGGATGGGGCGTTGATGCCGGCCACGCGGTCGTCGCCCAGGCGGCGCGTGATGCGCTGCTCGTCCAGCAGCTCAAGGATTGGCAGCATGTATTTGCGCGAGGTGTCAAGCAGGTCGCGCGCCTCGGCTACGGTGAGGCGGCCATGGGCGTGCAGGTGGACGGCGACGCGGCGCACCGCCTCGGCATAAGCGGATGGCTCCAGCAGCAGCGAGGCGCCCGCGCGCAGCAGGGTGCCGCGGTCGATCAGCGCCGCCACCAGCTCCGGCCCCAGCTCGCGCTCCACCTCGGCGCGCATCGGCGGCGCAAACGGGGCTGACTGGAAGCGCGCCAGCGTGCGCTCGACGGCGCGCTCCTGCTCGGCGGTGAACTGCGGCTGGTGGCCCGCGAGCCGCACCAATGCGCCGCGTCCGGCACCTTCGGCGCTGGCCTCGACCACCTCGCCCTCGGCCGCCAGCGCCGCCAGCACGGCGGCCGCCTCGCGCGGGGAGAGGCCCAGCCGCGCGCGCCAGTCTTCGCGCGGCATGCCGGGCCGCAGGGGATACTGGCGGTGGTGCGCGGCCAGCGCGGCGAGGGCGTCCATTCGCAAGCGCTGCCACTGCTCGGCGTCGTAGACGAAGTCGCCGGCTCGCGCGAGTGCTCCGCGCGCCTCCAGCTCGGCGAGCGCGGCGGTCACGTCATCCTCGGACAAGCCAGTGGCGCGGACCAGCGCGGGTAGGTCGCGGCCGCCATAGCCTCCGGGCCGGCGCGCGCTGCTCGTGGTGGCGGCGGGACGTAGGGCAGTGAGGACGAGATCGGCGGGGTCGCCGTGGGCCAGCGCGGCGAGACGCGCGAGCAGGGCAGTGTCGTGGCGCTTGTGGCGGCGGGCCTGCACGTCCACCACCGTGCCGCCGGCGATGGTGAGGCTGGGCGAGGGCTGGCGCAGGATGAAGCGGTCGCCGCGCAGCGCCGCCAGCGGGTGCGCGAGCCGCAGTTGCGCCCAGCCGGTGGCGCCGGGGGCCAGCTCGGCGCCTTCGAGCAGCAGCAGGCGCGTGGGGGTCTGCGCCGCGCCGACGAAGACCTCCAGCTCGGCGTTGTGCGGGATGGCGTGCGGCGCCGAGGGCACGACTTCGAGCGCTACGTCGAGCGCGAAGCTCACCGGGACGCTGCCGGGGAGTGCGAGCACATCGCCGCGCTGTGCCTCGGTCTTGGCCACGCTGGCCACGTTGACCGCCAGCCGGCTGCCGGGCAGGCCCTCCTCGACGGTGCGCTTGTGCGTCTGGAGGCCGCGGATGCGCCCGCGGCGGCGGTCGGGCAGCAGCTCGACCTCCTGGCCGACACGCAGGCGGCCATCTTGGAGCGTGCCGGTGAGGACGGTGCCGAACCCGGCGACGGTGAAGACGCGGTCCACCGGCAGGCGCGGGCGGGCGGTGTCGCGGCGGGCGGGGGCGGCGTCGAGCGCGGTATCGAGCGCGGCCAGCAGGTCGGGCAGGCCGGCGCGGGTGACGGCGGAGCAGGTGACGATCGGCGCATGCTCCAAGGTGGTGCCCGCGAGGCGCTCGGCAAGGTCGGCGCGCACCAGGTCCAGCCAGTCGGTATCCACCAGGTCGGCCTTGGTCAGCGCGACGACGCCGGATCGCACGCGCAGCAGGTCGAGGATCGTGAGGTGCTCGTCGGTCTGGGGCATCACGCCCTCGTCGGCGGCGACCACCAGCAGCGCCACGTCTATGCCGCCAGCGCCGGCGAGCATGTTCTTGATGAAGTCTTCGTGGCCGGGCACGTCCACGATGCTGGCCTCGCGGCCGCTGGGCAGCGTGAGCCAGGCGAAGCCGAGGTCGATCGTCATGCCGCGCGCCTTCTCTTCGGCCAGGCGGTCGGGGTCCATGCCGGTGAGGGCGGTGACGAGCGTGGATTTGCCGTGGTCTACGTGGCCGGCGGTGCCGATGGTGGCCATAACGTGTGCGTTACCCTTTGCCGTTTTTGCCGCAAATCGCGTGTGCGCGGTGCGCCCGAGCGCGCCACAAGCACGGCGGCGCCTCATTCATAGTGTACCCAGCGGCAGGCAAGAGGGCGAGCGGACAAAATCCATCATGGGCGGACATGGGCGGACATGGGCGGACATGGGCGGCCAAATATGGATCCATCACGCTGTGGCGGCGAGACGCGGCGGTTTTCCCTCTCTTTGCCATCCGCGATCATTCAGCCGCGATAAGGATAACGTTCCCTCGCTCACCACGTCCATTGAAGTGCTAGAGCGCGCTCGCAGATAGAGTGTGTGATTACCATGCCATGCGTCGTGGCATGGACCTGCGAGCGCCTTGCAGCCAGTATAGCAGCGGTGTCAACGATCTGCCGCCACATCCGTATGGCCGCGAGATCTCACCGAAATCACCCATACAGTGAAGCGTATTCGCCAGCCATTGAATGGCGCGAGTTGAGAATGCCAAGCGGCAAGTCGGAGTGTGATACATCTTCACTATGTTACCGGCTGGCTGCCAGCGCGTCATAGGGAGCAGGCGGGAGAGGAGAGAGCTAAACCTATGAACACGGCACCAGTGGATGCTCCACCAGCGGCATCCCTTCGAGACGCGCCGCCAGAGTCTTCCACGCAGTCCCCAACAGGTTCTCCAACCAAGCTCCCGGCAGCTCAGCCAATCGTCAAGTCGGCCTCCGCGAAGTCGCGCCGCATGGACGCCTTCGGCCGCGCCGAGTGCTACATGCTGGCTGCCCTATGCTCTACGCTGATCTGGGTCGGCCTGCTGGCCCAGGCGGGAAGCTGGCCGAAGTGGGCGGGGCTGTGCGCCGGACTGGCAGGTCTGGCGGCGCTGTGCGCGTACATCGTCCACTGGCGCTGGGAGTAGCGCGCTTTTGCCAGACATGTGTAGCCCGTGGCTTACGGGTGTCCGCCGCGGCGAGAAGAGACAGGTTTCCCCGCCGCTATCGGGTTGAGCGCGTGGGATACTGCGGGGTACGTGGTGATTGACACCACTTCGAGGGCAGGCATTGAGGTAGGGGTAGCAGGCGGTCTGAAGCACCGCGGGTAATCCCGTACTGCCAAGCCTCGCGACACCCCGGCGGATCGGTCGAGATGAAGAATCCGTGCCAGGCCAGGGCGAGCGCGATCATCGGCAAGGAAATCCGCAGTGCGGCAGATACCCGAGGCATTCGCGGCACGGATGATCGAGGTGCATGGCGAGTGCGGTGCCCGGTGGTAGGAGGCGAATGGCATGGAGATCGTGTTCATCCGATCTGAGCATCGTCGGGTGCCGTCGGTGGTGACGCGCGGGGATGGCGTGCGTCTGAGCGTGCCGGTCTTTGGGCCGCTGGAGCCGATGCCGCACGATCTGCTGCATGTCGTGGTCGAGCGCGAGCTGGGGCTGCGCGAGGGCTTCTGGGGCAGCGTCGCGGCGGGGGCGATCTTCGACGGCATGCACGTTTTGGATGGCCGGCAGCGTCCCCACGCGCGCGAGCGCTCGCGGGCAGTGCTGAAGGCGAACCAGCGCGGCGTGCTCTTCGCGGAGCTGTTGGTTGCGCTGGCGGTGCGTGTGGTGAAGGGCGAACGGCTGGAGAATGCACCGCTGCCGCTCGACTTCCCGCTGGCCCAGACGCGCGCCGACCGCGACGCGCTCATCCAGCGGATGCAGCCGGCGGTGGAGGAGATGCGCGACCGCTGGCATGACGTGCCGCTGGGCGGTACCCTGGCTGTCCAGTGGCCGGAGCGGTTGCAGCGAGCCGATCCGCTGGCCGAGTCGGTACGGCTCCATGCTGAGCATCGCCGGCTCGCCAGGCGGCCGCGCAGCGGGCGGCGCGGGTAGACGGCCTTGTACTGCACCACGCCAGGCTTGCGCTCAGGTCCTGCTATCGACTGCGCGGAGATGGTCCGCTGGTTTTACTGACTGGGGGCAGGCGTAAGAACACTTCCCTGTCTCATTGCCCTTGTCTCTCGGTGTCCTATTGTGCAGCTTTGGCAGTCTGCATACGTCATAACTTTCATCAGGACTTTGTATAGCCACAGTTACTACTGGAGGAAGCCAGCATGGATGGGATAGATCCAAGCGTGGCGGGAGAGCGAATGAAACCCGGGCTGAGAGATGGCCTCAGAGAGTCCATTGACAAGGCGCTGAAAATTATGAGTACGGTCCGTGAGGCTCAGGGCCAGAGGCAGAGCCGGCGGGCAGTAACAATAGCAACGCTCAGTATCTCCATCGCGTTTCTCATTGGTCTACCAGGTGTCCAACACCTTGATACCCCACTTATCCTTGCTGCCATCGCGGTAGGCTTCGCAATCCCGCTACTCGGAATGGCTTTGAGACTGAGCTACCTCGACTTCACGCCAGAGGCGCCGGAGTTTACCGTCAAGGTGCTGAAAGCAGCGCACGCGTTTTGTCAGGGCATTGGTGTTCGTTGCGGATATTTCGCGTTGGCCGCCCTATTATGGCATCTCAACCCGTGGGCAGCGATCGCGTCTTTCGTCGGCCTGGGCCTATCCATCCTCTCTCCTAGTCTTGTACTTGTCACGATTATCCTACGGTGGGCGATGCTGCTGCGCAACTCGAGGGCGGGAACTGAATCTATGGAAGAAGTCGCGCGAAAGAGCGCATTTCTGTCGTCGTTCTTACCAGCGGCTAAGCCTTCAGAAGTGCAGGACCAATAGGGCGGCTAGCGTCGTGAGGCGCGCCACGCCTCGTGCGGCTTC
>DASVAA010000225.1:0-37903 GCA_036376595.1 Ktedonobacterales bacterium
ACGTTGCCTTTGCATCGTTGACATCGTTGAAACCTCCGCTCACCCTTCTTCCCGGGAAGGGCTCCACGCACAGGATGACGCAGGGGCATCACCAGCGGGTCACGGCGCTGCGTTGCCCTATCACGATGGCATCACAGGAGAGGAAATTCCAGACACCGATGGGCTTGCGGATGTGGGGCACGTGGATGGCACGTTTGGGCAGCGCAGCGATGGCGGATACGCATCTCTTCGCCTTTGGCATCGTCGAGGAGCGCGTCCGCGCTACAATTCCGATGCGATGCGCCACAACCGGCGCGTGACCGAGCTGGCCTACGCGCTGCTGGCGTTTGCCGGGTTGCGCTGTGAAGATCAGGCCACCGCCGCGCCGGCATCAGAGGCGCACCGTGCTACACTGCGCAATGTCCGGCAGAATGCAGCCAGGTAGGGGGCGCTCATTCCCGATGCGCTGCAGACCAGCACACAGCGTGCTGACCGAGGAGGATTCCGCCATGCCAGCCAAGTCGAAGGTCTCGCCGCACGCCTCGCCCGCAACAAGCGCACGGCATCCGCATAGCGCGCCGGCGAAGGTCTATCGTACGCCACTGCGTATCATGGCCGCAGTCCCGATGCCAGGTCTGGAGCCAGGGGACATCACCGTGGAGGTCGCGCCGGCCGCGCAACTGATTCTGCGCGGGCAGCGACGCGGCGAGCTCAAGGGCATCAAGGACGAGCTACTCAACGAATGGGGCGTGGGCGACTACTATCGGAAGGTCACCTTGCCTGCCCCGGTGGATGGGGCGCTCGCCAACGTCACCTACGGCAACGGGGTGCTTGTCGTGGCATTGCCCATCACGGCGCGCACGAAGGTCGCCATCCTCACGCTGACCGCCCAAACGCCGACCCGCGGCCTGCGCGCCGGGCACATGGGCAAGCCCATTCGGCCCTACACACGGACGGCATAGCCGAGGGGTGCTCATACGAGCCTCAGCTATGCGCCAAGGGGCAGGTTCGCGCTGCCTTCAGCGTATGCCAGATACAACATGCCTCACGGGGCCACAGCACTCGCCGCGGACTCGCGATTGGCGCGACGGGTACGGGTGCGCCGCTCGTGTGCGATTGCCCGCAAACGCTCGTGATCGACGACGCTAACATGACCGTGGTCGAGCGTGATGAGGCCGGCTGATTGGAATTCGTGGAGCGTACGGCCCACCACCTCGCGCGCCGTGCCGACGATTGTGGCCATTTCCTGCTGCGTGAGGTAATGCCGGCGACAGCGCTCGCAGCCTGCGCGCTCTTGTTCGAGCAGCAAGCGCGCCACGCGCTCCGTCACGTGGTGCAGCGCGAGGTCTTTGGCCAGCCTGACCATCTCGCGGGTGCAGGCGGCCAGCGCCAACAGTGCCGCCCGCGCGATCTCTGGCCGTCGCTCGATGAGCGCGAGGACGACGCTACGATCGAGGTTGTAGATCGTGCTTTGTTCGAGGGCTACGGCCGTCGCCGCGCTCGGCTGACCATCTATGACCGCGACGAGATTGAAGGTTTGACCCGCTGGCACCAGGCGCAGCACCTGCTCGCGGCCATCCGCCGCCGTCGCCAGCAGCTTGACGACGCCCGACCGCACGATGCGGAGCGCACCCACGCGCTCACCCTCAACCTCAATCACCTCGCCGCGGTCAAAGCGCCGCGTCACAGCCGCCGCCGCCAGTCGCGCCAGGTCCACCTCGTCGAGCGCCGCGAACAGCGGAATCGCGCCCAAGAATTCCTGCTTCTCCGTGTTTGGTGCGCCACGCACTCGGTCAGTCATCGCTCTGCCTTTGCTTTCTGTCTGTATCGGCTGTATCGGTAAGCTCCTATTGCGCCCGTTCCCTGGACGCCCTGTGTGATCTCTGGACGCTGGCCACAGTCCGTCGCCGCAATTGCTCAGGCCTTCTCACTGCGTCGCAATCGCCAGCCGCCACGGCCAGCGCCACGGCCGGTCCGGATCATGAGTCGTCTCCTACCTGTATTTTGGCTCGCAACGTGAACAACCGCATCACAGTGGTGTCACGGATGCGCTCCCGGCGCTTGAAATGCCGGAAGTACAGCACATGTCCGCGACAAACATCACAGTGTGATAGCGACGTCTCCCCTACAGTCGGATTGAGAGCTGAGGACAAAGGACGAGGGACGGAGGACAGAGGACAAAGGATAGCCAGCGAACAAACGGGACCGCCCGATTCTTCCTCAGCCGATAGGTTACGTGAGACGACACGCTTGGCGCATAGATGGTGGAGGCGCGCGATGACACAACTTACGGCATTTACCTGGGGCGTGTTCCCCTACATCTGCTTGGTGACCATGATCGTCGGCACGATCTACCGCTACCAGTCCGATCAACTGCGGTGGGGCTCGAAATCCAGCGAGCTGCTAGAAAAGAAGCTGCTGACCAGGGGCAGCATTCTCTTCCACATTGGCATCTTCCTCGTGTTGGGCGGCCACGTGGCGGGGCTGCTCGTGCCGATGCAGCTCTACGATGCGCTGGGCATCTCGCCGGAGCTGTACCACACCGTCGCCGAGGTGGCTGGTGGCGCGGCGGGCCTGATGGCATTCGCCGGTATCTCGATCTTGTTGTATCGCCGCATCGCCAACGCGCGCGTGCGCCACAACTCCGATCTCTCCGATTACGTGTCGGATGGCTTGCTATGGATCGTCATCTTGCTCGGTCTGGCGGTGACGCTCGGCTACAGCACCCTGTACGGCCCCTACGAATACCGTGCGACAGTTGGCCCGTGGATCCGCGGCGTGCTGACGCTCCATCCCGACGTCGCACTGATGGCCGGCGTGCCACTGATCTTGCAGGTGCATATCGCGCTGGCCTTCCTGCTGTTTGGTATCTCGCCGTTCACGCGCCTGATTCACATCTACAGCTTCCCCCTTGGCTATCTCACGCGGGCGCCGATCCAGTATCGGGCGCGCTACGGCTATGGCTACGGCTACGAGACGGTGCCGGCGCGGCGCCGCGCGAGCTGGCACGGTCTGCCGGAGCTGCCCCTAGGCCCGCAGCCGGATGAGGAGCAGCCGCTGCCAGAGCCGGTTGGCGCTGGCGCCGGAACGCGAGACAAGTACGCGCCATTTGAGCCAGCGCAACGGCCCGCAAATGGTCGTCCACACGGGTAGCGCCTGGCGGTGGGCCGAGCTTCTTCGCGGCGTGTGGTGTCCATGCGTGACGTGTGCGCGCGACGCTGGCGCTGGGGATGATGGCTCCGGCGCCCGATAGAAGCAGCAAGCGGCTTATGACAGGTCTCTGGGATTGTCTGGGCGCCTGTCTCAGCGCATCTCGTTGGTGCCGTAGAGGATCGCGCGCTTGACCTCCTCGATGGTGTCGGTCACGTGGATGCCGCGCGGGCAGCACTCAGTGCAATTGAAGATCGTCTTGCAGGGCCAGACGCCGTCGTAGTCGCTCAAGATGCCCAGTCGCTCGGCGGCGGCGCGGTCGCGGCTGTCGAAGATGAAGCGATGGGCATTGACGATCGAGGCCGGTCCGACCCAGCGCGGATTGGCCCAGACCTGCGGGCACGAGCCGGTGCAGGCGCCACAGAGGATGCACTTGGTGCTGTCGTCGTAGCGCGCCCGCTCCGCGGGGGATTGCAGGCGCTCGGTGCGCGGCTCCGGCTCGTCGTTGATCAGATAGGGCTTGACCTTCTCGTACTTGGCGAAGAAGGGGTCCATATCCACGACGAGGTCGCGGATCACGGGGAAGCTGAGCATCGGCTCAACCGCGATGCGTGGTCCCAGACCGCCCATCAAGAGCTTGCAGGCGAGCCGGTTGCGGCCGTTGACGCGCATCGCATCCGAGCCGCAGACGCCGTGCGCGCAGGAGCGGCGGAAGGTAAGCGTGCCATCCTGCTCCCACTTGATGCGGTTGAGGGCATCAAGTAGGCGGTCATTCGCGGCTACCGCCATCTGAAATGTTTGCCAGTAGGGCTTGGGGGACTGTTCGGGCTGGTAGCGCTTGATCTTGATCTCAACGGCCTGCGAGCCTATGCCGGTCGGACCTGTTCCAGTTGCCATCGTGTATCCACCCCTCACGACTCACCTCGGCCCGTTCACGCTCTACCGCCGGGCGGCGCGGTACGTCGCCTGCGCTATCTCAGTCGGCGTGTGCGCCAGCCAACCGGGTACGCGCGATGCGCTCAGCCGTCTCGTCTCCCGCCTCAGCGGCCAGCTCTAGCGCGCGCACCCATTTGACGCTCGTGAAGCATGCCGCACCAGGCACCACAAGACGCCACGGCGCGCCATGTTCCCTGGCGAGCGGCGCACCATTGAGCCGGTCGCAGAGCAGCGCGGATTCGCAGTCGGCGAGGGGCAGTGCGATCCAGTACGGCCCCGCACACACGCGGACATAGCGCGCCTCGGGGAGCAGCTGGCAGAGCGCGAGCATCTCGGACAGCGAGATACCTTCCCACGTCAGGCCGTCAACCGACCATCCCTCCTCACAACTGAAACGCTCGGTAAGTCGCGCGCGAGGTAGGGCCTCAAGCGTGGCGGAAGAGAGCAGTTGAGGCTGCGCGACCAGGCCCTCAATACGGATCACTCCGTCCTCGCCGGCGGCGCGCAGGTCATCGCTGCCCGGAGCGTGGATCGGCAACGTCTTGCGGATGTCCATCGTACTGCGCTCCTCTTCGTAACCCATCGGCACACCGGAGCATCGGCCAGCCGTATGTGAGCTGCCCCTGTGAACGAGCGCCAATGCGAGCTGTATCGTCCGGTTCCATCAGTCCGCGGCTCGACCTCAGGATACCCACTGCGAGGCGGGCGAGCAACACGCGCTCGCGCCTCCCTCTACGGTTGGGGCGCATCCTCGTCTACGATGCCACGGGATGCACGCCGAAGTCGTACGCCTCATCTAATGTACGCGCAGGCGTGCTGCCGCCATTCGCCGTCTCCGCCACCCGTGCCAGGACAAAGAGCAGGTCCGAGAGCCGGTTGAGGTAGCGAAGCGCCTCGCCGTTGGCGATGTCGCCGTTGTGGAACAGCCGCGAGATGGCCCGCTCCGCGCGCCGCACGGTCGCGCGCGCGAAGTCGAGTGTCGCCCCGGCTTTGGTATCGCCTGGCAGGATGAAATAGCCGGGAATCCTGACATGGGTCAGCAGGTCTTCTTGCGTACGCTCCAGCCACGTCACATCGTCGGCGACGATGCGCATGCCAATGGCGTCCGCATGCGTGGTCGTGGTTGCCAGCTCAGCCATCAGCGCGTAGAGCTGGCGCTGCATGCGCAGCAGGACCTCGTAGACAAAGGGGCCGTCGCACCATGCTCGCGCCAGGCCCAGCGCTGAGGAGGCCTCGTCTACCGCCCCCAGCGCCTCGATGCGTGGATCCTCCTTGGGCAAGCGCTCCGGCCCAAGCACACCCGCCATGCCGCTATCGCCGGTCTTGGTCGTCACCTTCGCGCCACTCTTGCTGCTCATCTGATGGACCTCTCAATGCTCTGTCCGCCGGATCCACGCCTGCCGCCCTATCACGCGCTGCGAGGAGCGGCTGGCAATTCCTCCAGGTCGCGCAGCGGATCGTCACCACTGGCACATCGCGCGGCGGCAGGGCTAGATGGCTCAGCCGGTATCAAGCGGGCGCCGCGCTGGAACGTCACGTAGAGCCACAGCCACTGGAACAGCACGAGCGCCCGATTGCGGAACCCGATCAGGTAGCCGAGATGGACTCCGGCCCACACAAGCCACGCTGGCTTCCCACTCAGTTCCAGCCCTCCCAGCGTGCCGACGGCATAGGTGCGCCCGATGGTCGCCAGCGACCCGCGATCGTGGTAGCGGAAGGCAGCGGGCAGCCGTGTTCCACTCGCCCGCGCCTCGATGACGCGCGCCACATAGTGGCCCTCCTGTTTGGCGACAGGCGCAACGCCAGGCAGTGGGCGTCCGTCCTGCCGCACACTGGCTGTATCGCCGATGACGAAGATCTCGGGATGATGGGGGACGGTCAAACGAGGGCCGACCTGCACCCGGCCAGCGCGGTCGGTTGCGATGCGCGGTCCCAGCCACAGGGCAGCTGGAGATGCACGGACGCCCGCTGCCCAGATGACCGTCTGTGTCGCGAGACGCTCTCCGCCACCGAGCACGACACCATCAGCGTCCACGCGCTCGACCGGAGTAGAGGTGCGCACCGTGACGCCAAGCCGGCGGAGCATCCGCTCCGCGCCCTGGGCCAGACGCGCCGAGAAGGTGGGCAGGATGCGCTCCTGGGCCTCGACCAACACCACCTGCGCATAGGCGAAATCAATGTGGCGGAAGTCGGCGCGTAGCGCGGTGCGCGCCAGCTCGGCAATCGCACCTGCCAGCTCGACACCGGTCGGCCCACCGCCAACCACGACAAAGGTCATCAGCGCGTAGCGCCGGCGCAGATTCTGCTCCATCTCCGCCTGCTCGAAGGCCAGCAGGAGGTGCCGCCGGATCGCCATCGCGTCGCCGGTCGTCTTGAGGCCGGGCGCGAAGCATGCCCAGTCGTCGTGGCCGAGGTAGCTCTGGCCGGCCCCGGTTGCCAACACGAGCAGGTCGTACGGCACCGTGCGGCGCTCATGGCCGACCGCGACCGTGACGAAGCGATTCTGGATATCAACCCCCGTGACCTCGCCCATCAGCACCACGGCGTTGGGTTGATGGCGCAGCACGGCGCGGATTGGCGCGCTGATGTCCGCGGGTGACAGCTCGGCGGTAGCAACCTGGTACAGCAGCGGCTGGAAGACGTGATGATTGGTGCGATCAATCACCGTCACCTGCACCGGCGCGTGCTTCAAGGCCCGCGCGGCCTCCAGGCCGCCGAATCCTGCCCCGACAATGACCACATGCGGCTCGCCACCGCTGTCATCTGTCCGCGTCATCGTGTCTCGCATTGGGCAATCCCCCTGCCGCGCATGCGGCGCGCGTCGGGCTGTGAAGCTCCGCTGGTATGAGCAAGTGCGCCACCCGCCACACGCCACACGGTCACGTCCCGATGCATCTATGTGCCAGCATAGAGCGGGTGAAGCCGCGTTGCTGCGACTAACGTCGCAGCGCCTCGCACCCGGCTCGTTGCTGAGCCGGGCGCATTCGGCGGATCTTCGTCAGGGAGCTCGCCGCGGTCTACGGAGTCCTCACCTGGCGCTTGTCTCAGGCAAGGTGGCGATCATCGGCGCGAGAGCGGCACTGGCGGGGAGCGCACGAATTCTGGTATGCGGGGGCATGGGCGTGGCGACGGGGACGGGGAAGCGATGGATGGCAGCGTATCCGTGAGGCCCTGCTCGCTCGCGTGGCACCGCTATGCTGCTTATCTGCTCACGGCGCTTGCTGCGATGGCGTGGCGTGTGCCTGCGCGTCCGCGACCGCGAGCACCACCTTACCGGGCGCACCAGCGCCACGATCGGCCTCGGAGCGATGCTTGGCCTCGAAAGCCGCCCGCCCGTCGGCCAGCGGGAAGACGCCGCCGACGATCGGCCGCAGCTCGCCCGCATCGAGGCGCTGCGCCAGCGCGCCCAGCTCGATGCGGTCGGGGGCGACGACGAAGAACACGCTACGCACGTCGGGCCGCGCGGTCGCTGCGGCGCGCGGGTCGGCGACGGCTGAGATGAGCGCGCCCCCTGGCTTGACCACCGCCCATGAGCGCCGCAGCAGCTCGCCGCCCACGAAGTCCACCGCCAGGTCTACCGTCGTGCCCACCACCTGCTCGAACGGCTGCTGGTCGAGATCGATGTACTCATCGGCCCCCAGCCCCAGCACAAGTTGGCGTGCCCAGGCTCTGCCGGTGGCGATCACATGCCCGCCGGTGAAGTGCGCGATCTGGACGGCGAAGGTGCCCACCCCGCCGCTGGCGCCGTGGATCAGGACGGTCTGCCCGGCGGCGAGGTGCCCGTGGTCGAAGAGCGCCTGCCACGCGGTCAGCCCGGCGAGCGGCACGGCCGCTGCCTCGGCGAACGTCAGCGACGCCGGCATCGGCGCCAGGTCGCGCGCCTCGACGGCGAGGTACTCGGCCGCCGCGCCGTTGCGATACCAGTCGGTCAGGCCATAGACCGCCATGCCAACGGTGACGCTCGTCGTGCCGTAGCCCAGCTCCGTGACGACCCCCGCGACCTCGTGCGATGGTATCACCGGGAGCCTGCTGCGCCCGGCGCGATCCTCCCAGGTCGAGGGCCAGCGCAGCTCGGTGGGCGTGATGCTGGCGGCGTGGACCCGCACCAGCGCGTCGTCGATCGCGAGCGGTGGGCGCGGCGCCTCGCCGTAGACGAGCTGCTCCGGGCCGCCGCGCTCGTGGAGCAGCAGGGCACGCATGGTCTGATGCTGTGCGGCAGCCATAGCAACCTGATCCGCGATGCTTTCACTCACTCTGGTCATCTCGGGTGTGCGGCGCTCCCAGGCCGGCCAGCCGGCAACGCTGTATGCGGCTTCGCCAGGCAAGCAGGCGCCGCGCTCCTTTCCTTGGTGTATCAGGCCGATTGCATGACCATACGGCAGTAGCGGTCCCCCTTGGCTTGGCACTCCGGCTCGCTCACCTTCAGCGCGTGGCCTGTGAGTGAGGAGAGCGCGCCCGTCAGAAAGCCGCGAATCCAATGGCAGACCGAGGTGGTCGCTTTGCCCTGCCACGCGGCTGCCTCAAAATCGTCGGCCAGCAGGGCCTCGCCGACGAACTGGTCGTTGACCTGCAGCGCGACGACGGTGGCCCAGCCAAAGACTTGCAGGTCGTAGAAGCGCTGGCGAATGAGCTGCGGCGAGAGCTGGAGACCGAGACCGGCGACCAGCGCCGGAACCCCCGAGGCCGCCATCTTGCCCGCCGCCTCACCTGCCTGCAAGAGCACCTCCCCTGCCCGATCACCCATGGACTCCAGCAGGCGCTTGTGGGTCTCGCCGAGGAAGGGCCGGGCGATGACGACCACTGGCGTGCCGGCCATGCTCAAGTGGTCCTTCTCCAGCCCCACCAGGCCGGAGCTGGGTGCTTGTGTCGCGCGCACATCTACTCCTTGCAGTTGGCCGAGCGCGGCGGCGACGCGCTCGGGCGGCTCGTGCGAGCTGGTGTGGTCGAGGACGAGCACACCTGAGAATCTCTGCTGCGAGGGATCCTGGTAGGTGTAGAGCAGCGCGAGCGTGACGCCCAGGCTCGCGAGCGTTGACCGGATCGCCTCGACCCGATCGAGGTTGTCCGCGCGCACGTACGCGATGCCGAGTGAGCGGTGCGGCGCAATGGTCATGAGTGGCAGTTGCAACTCGATGGGCGGCTGCGCCTGCGGATCCGTCTGCATGGCCCAGATCTTCCTTTCGTCAAGCCTTCCCGAAACGTCGAGAGCCGGAGACGCGGCGCCTCGGCAGATCAACGCCCTGGCATATCACGCTTCGGCGGCTCTGGATCTGAATCCATCCACCGCTGCCCGCGCCGGATGAGGGCTGGCAGCAGCATCCGTGCCGAGCCAGGCACGGTGAACCGGGCACCGCGAAGAGTTCGGGCCGCCAGAGGCTTGCGCTCCGGTGCCGGTGATCGCCTGGACCAGCGCATGCGTCAAACGCCCGGCATGTCCTGTGCTGACCTCAGACGTGCAGCGCATGGACCTGGCGGCGACGGCGGCGATCGAGAACCACCACGCACGTTTCAATCGCGCCTTCGCGGTCGAGGCCCAGGGGTTCTATAATCCCTCGTCATGGCGTGTCGTCGTCTGGTGATGGTGAGGCCGCTGCGCCCGGCGCGGCATCGGATAGCGCTGGGTACGTGATGCGCATGCCCTCGACGCGGGCGAACGGCGTCAGGCGGTGCGGCTGGCGTCGTGTGGCGCTCAGGATGTCTTCGACCGGCACGCCGCGCACGAGCAGGGCATCGGCGATCAGCGAACGGTGGCAGCGCCAGGGGACTGCTTCCGCGCACATGATGGCGACGTGCTGGCGGCTGGCCTGGGTGAGTGCGAGCAGCGCATCGAGGCCCGCCGCGAACTCCGGCGTGGCCATGTAGTCCGCATAGCCGCGGAAGCTCAGGTTGCGCCAGGCGGTGTTGGGGGAATCCGCGTGCGGGTGCCGCAGGCCGCCGAGGCTGGGCAGGTGGGTGTAGCCGATGCCGTAGGCGGCCAGCGCGGCAGGAAGCGTCTCACGGTTGAACTGCGGATTGCGCCGCGAGCGCGGCACGGTACGCACATCCACCACCTGCTCGATGCCGTGAGCGCGCAGCAGGTCGGCGAACGCCTCCAGCGAGCGGGTGGAGTGACCGACGGTCAGCACAGGGATTGTCATGTGGATGTGAGAAATGTCGCGGACGGCCCGCATGCCAGAAGTGTACCGTGACCAGCGGCGAGAACGGTGAACACTGGCGAGAATGGTAAAGGAGCACCGTGATGAGCGACCGTATCATCTTCGGCGTGAGTATCGGCAACGGCAGAGTCCCCGTCAAGGGACGGCCCGTGACCGACGAGTTTGAGCTGGTGAGCGCCCTCTACGCGCTGCTCAAACAGGCGAGCGAGAGTGACGATTTCGCGGAAGGCGGACTCAAGGGCGCCGTCATCGGGGAGCCGCGGCTGCAGCAGGGCATGAACTACCAGAGCGAGAACCTGCCGATCTCAATTGGCGGCCGGCACTTCCGCATCACCGTCAAGGCTGAGCGGGGCTAGCCTTTGCCCGCTCAACCGGCGAACAGGCGCCGGAAGTCACCTGATGGCAGGGCATCTTGCGCCATAGTGGTGAAGGTGCCGTGCTCCAGAAGCTCCTGCGCCGCCAGCCGCGCGGCACCGAGCGCGACGCGTGTCAGTCCGCCACCTACGCTCACCCGTGCCACACCCAGCTCCGCCAGCTCTGAGACGCTCGGCGTGTGCGGTCCGGCGAGGATGTTGATCGGCCCCTGGATGGCGCGCGCCAGGTTGCCGATGGTGGTCGCATCGCTCGCGCCGATCGGGAAGACACAATCCGCCCCCGCCTCCAGGTAGGCGTTCCCGCGCCGCACCGTCTCCGTGATGCGCCGCTGCTCATCGTCCGTCCCGTAGAGATAGAGGTCGGTGCGCGCATTGATCACCAGCGGAATACCCCAGTCGCTGGACGCCGTGCGAATCGCCTGGATCAGTCTCACTTGCTCGTCCAGATCCACCAGCGGCGATGCTGTGCCCGCTTGATCGTGCCGGGCCGAGTCCTCGATGTTGATCCCAACGGCTCCGACTTCGACCACTGCGTGAATCGCGTCGAGCTTGGCCTCTATGGTGTCGCCATAACCGGCCTCGATGTCCGCCGTGATCGGTCGTTCCCCCGCCGCCGTGACGATACGCGCGACCGCCGTGACCATCTCGTCGCGGCTCATCTGCTCGCCATCGGGATAGCCCAGTGCGGCGGCGACCCCTGAGCTGGTGGTGGCGACCGCGCGGGCGCCCATTTGTGCGAAGAGCCGCGCGCTAGCGGCGTCCCATGCGTTGGGCAGCACCAGGATTGGTGGCTCGCGGTGCCAGTGGCGGAGCTGCTCGGCGCGCGCATGTTGCTGCTGAAGTGCAGGATGACCTGTTGACATCGTTGTCGTCTCTCCTCGATAAGCGTGTTCGGGTCGCACACAGCCCGGCGGAGCACCACGGCTACCGGCCTATGCGGACAGCGGCAGCCGCGGCCCGTACTACGCAGCCGTCGCATCCAGCACGGCGCGCGCGATTGCCAGGCGCTGCATCTGCGTGGTGCCCTCGTAGATCTGCGTGATCTTGGCATCGCGCATCATACGCTCGACGGGATACTCGCGCGTATAGCCGTAGCCACCCAGCAATTGTACCGCCTCGGTGGTGACCCGCATCGCGGCGTCGGAGGCGAAGAGCTTCGCCATCGCAGTGGCTCGCGTCACCTCGGCCGCGGGCGCGTCCGCATCGAGCAGCGTCGCGGCGCGGTGGACGAGCAGTCGCGCCGCGTCAATCCGCGTCGCCAGATCGGCGATCAGGAACTGCACGCCCTCATGCTCGGCGATCGGCTTGCCGAACTGGACCCGCTGCCGCGCGTATTGCACGGCGTACTCGAACGCGCCGCGCGCCACCCCCACCGCCTGCGCCCCGATGCCCACTCGCGCCCGGTCGAAGGCGGCGAGCGCCAGCCGGTAGCCGTCGCCCTCCGCGCCGAGGCGATTGGCAGCCGGTACCGCGCAGTCGTCGAGCAGCAGCTCGCCGTTCTGCGAGCCGCGAATGCCCATCGTGTCCTCGATCTTGCCCACGCGGAAGCCCGGCGTGCCCGCCTCGACGATGAACGCGCTGATGCCGCCTGGGTCCGCTCGTGCGCCACGCTCAGGGTCGGTCAGCGCGAAGATCACGTTGACGTGTGCCAGCCCGGCGTTGGTGATGAACTGTTTGCCGCCGTTCAGCACGTAGTGGTCGCCGTGGCGCTCGGCGCGCGTGCGGATCGCGGCGATGTCGGAGCCAGCTCCTGGCTCGGTCAGGCCATAGGCGACGAGCCACTCACCGCTCGCAAGCGGCGGCAGATAGCGGCGCTTCTGCTCCTCGGAGCCACCCAGCAAGATGGGCAGCGCGCCGAGCTGCTGCATCGCCAGGATCAGCGAGGCGGACATACTTACCCGCGCGATGGCCTCCACCGCGTGGGCGAGCGCCAGCTCGCTGGCTCCGACGCCGCCATAGTCCTCTGGGAAGGGCATCATCAGCACGCCCTGCTCGGCGAGGAGATCCTTGATGTCCCAGGGATACTCGTTGGTGCGGTCGATCTCCGCCGCGCGTGGCGCGATGCGCTCGGCGGCGAGCTTCTCGACGGTCTCGACCATCAGCCGCTCATCCGCTGAAAGCTGCGTGCCCATCTCCGTCACATCCGTCATCGCGTGCCATCTCACCCTTTGTAGGTCACCACGCGGCCCCATAGGCTCTTGGTGCCCCACAGACCCGAGCGCAGCGCTTCGAGCTGCACGATCTGGCTGTGGTCCACGAAGAGGTTGACATTGGGGCCGTAGTTCTTGATGTACCAGGCGAAGACGTCGGGATCGGCGGCCTCGAACATCACCTTCTCCAGCCCCAGTCCGTCAATGATCGCTGCCGCGGCGTCGGTGCGCCAGGTCGTGACGTTCTCGGTGATGCCCTCGGACTCGATCATGATCAGGTAGGCACCCGCGTCGAGGAAGCGCTTCGCCTGGCGCACGGCCCAGCCAACGTCGCGCAGCCCCTCAGCTTCGAGATCGGCTGCCGCGCTGGCTCCGCCAGCGCCGAACTGGATGCCCACCTCGGGCTTGGCCTTCAGCCCCGCGCGCTGCACCTGCTCGACCAGCCGCAGCCAGTCGTCGGTGGGGATGGTGATGAAGCCGCTGGAGAGCTCGATGATGTCGAAGCCCAGCGCGCGGCACTCGCGGATGTAGCGCTCGACGTTCTCCGGCTCACGCGCCAGCACGCGCTCGATGAATCCGCCGGTCGACACGAGCACATCGTGCTGGTGCGCCAGCGCGATTAGCCCTTTGACCGCCTCGCGCGGCATCAGCGCGAACGAGCCGCCGGCGAACTTGAGGCTATCCACATAGGCACCCATCGTCTCCAGCAGGTCGGTCAGATAACGTGGACCCATCGGCGTGTAGTAGGGGCCGCGCATCTCCGTCAGGCCGCGTGTGCGCGGCTTGCCCTCACGCGGGTTGAGATGGATGAAATCAAATGCTCGCTCGCTCGTCTGGTTCTTCGTTTGCTCGCTCATGATGTGTGCTCCTGTTTCGAGGTGATGGCCTTCGGAGTCTTCGCCTTAGCCGGGCGTACCGTGGCCTCAATGGGTGCCGATGGGGTGGTGTTACTCGATATGTCCTCGACGTGAGGGACGTGGACGCGGCCAAGGCGCTGGACCAGCTCGGCCACTGGAATCAGCTCCAGATTCGCCACCGCCTCGACGATCTCGTCGCGCAGCGGACGATCGGCGTAGGGCGCGGCGAGCCGGTTGAATTTCGCCACCACGTGCTCCCAAGGCATCTGGCGCGTGAGGAAGCCCTCATAGTCATCCTTGGCGATCTCGACGCTGCGGCCGTTGCGCAGCGAGACTTCGATGCGACACGGCATCAGCCGCGGGAAGCGCTGGCTCAGATCAGGTGCCGGCCGCACGCTGACCTTGCGCAGCAGCCGCTGCACATCGTCGCGCGCGATGCGCTCCGGCGCGTACTGCGCCGGCAGCACCTCGCCGTCGAGCAGCGCGACCGCCAGCAGGTACGGCAGGCTGTGGTCGGCCTCCTCCTTGGTCCGCACCAGGCGCTTGTCACCCTCCTCGCCGCCGCCAATGATGTTGTAGGCGACGTCAAAGATCTCGACGCGCACCCAGTCAATATCCTCGGGCCGCAGGTGGTGGCGCGCCCGCAGTTGCAGAATGCCTTCGAGCGCCGACTGGGAGTGAATCTCGGCGTTGTAGCGCTTGAGGATCGTCTGCGTCACCGCCTCCAGGTTCTCGCGCTGCCAGTCAATCGCGAACGGCCCGGCGATGGCCTCGACAAAGCCCTTGTTGCCCTCGAAGACTTCAAGCGGTCCGGTGATGCCCTCACGCGCCAGGAAGGCCGCCTCGGTGGCGGCGAAGGCGGTAAAGGGATATGCCAGGCCCTTCCAGTGCGAGAGGCGCCCGGTGCGCGTCACACGCAGCGCGTTGTTGGCAGTACCGCTGATCGCGATTGCCTGCGCGGTCTGCGCGGCGTCGAGGTCGAGCGCCTTGGCGGCGCCCGCCGCCACCGCGTACGCGCCCTGCGTGGTGTGGTCGAAGCCGCGCGCGCGCACCGGCGCCTCTTCGCTCAGGCGGCACTGGACCTGATAGGCCACGGCGAGCGCCGTGAGAAAGTCCTTGCCACTGCGCGCCGCGAATTCGCTGGCCGCTAGCACGGGCGCCACGTTGTCGCTGGGATGGCAGGTTTCACCCGGCGCCAGAAACGCGTCGTTGAAGTCGAGGTAGCGCACCAGCGCGGCGTTGTAGAGCGCGACGCGATCGGGCGCGGACTGGCCGCCACCGATGAACGTCGCCAACGGCTGGCCGCCGAACAGGTCCACCTGGCGGCGCAGCCGGGCGATCGGCTCGGCGCCGGCCGCCCCGATCGCGCAGCCGAGCGCGTCGAGCACGTGCGTCTTGAGCAGGTGTCCGGCGCGGATCGACAGATCGTCATACGTGGCACGCGCGACGAAGTCCGCCATCTGTTCGGCCTGTGTCTTCTGGATCACAGCTCCCATGCATGCCTCCCCCGAGCCGGAACCACAAGGGATGGACAGGCGGCGTCAGCGCTCATCTGGCAGTCGTCATGCTCATCGTCCGACAAGGCTGCGTGCCGGCTCGCCGCCGCAGCCCTCTGTTGCGGCTGTGCCGCCGCGGGTCCCGCCCGCGCGGCCTCGCTCCCGCCGTGGGATGCGGCCTCGGCGCACCGTGCCGCGCCCTACATCCCAAGTCTATCCCACGCGCTGGTATAAATCCAGACGCTAACGGCTATGGGTGCTATCGAATCACGCAATACGGTATGCGTGCGTCACGGATGCGGCTGCGACAAATGTCTCGCCATTCCACGGCTGAGGCGGCACGCCTCCTTCCTTCCTGCTCGGCATCGCGCGGTGTGAGCAGCATCATGGGACCGCGACGAGCCACTCCGGGGTGCCGAACTTCTCCGCCACTAGCCGCTCTGCTCGCGCCAGCTCATCGCCCGTGAGAGCGCCGTCCTCCAAACCATAGTGGTCACGAAAGGTCGCGACGAGGCGCTGAATCACCGCGTCGCGCGAGACTCGTGCCTGACTGCGGATTGGGTCCACGCGCTTGGCTGCGCTGGCGATGCCCTTATCGCTCAGCTTCTCGCGCCCGATGCGCAGGACTTCGAGCATCTTCGCCTGATCGATGTCGTAGGCCATGGTCACGTGGTGCAGGACCGCGCCATCGCGTCGGGCCTGCGCCGCGCCGCCGATCTTGCCGCCCGGAGAAGTGATGTCGTTGATCGGCTGATAACGTGCTTGCACGCCAAGCGATGCGAGCGCGTCGAGCACCCACTGGTCAAGGTAGGCGTACGAGACGACGAGTCCCAACCCTTCGACCAGCGCCAGGGGGGCATACAGCGAGTAGGTGATCGTGTTGCCCGGCTCGACGAACATGGCCCCGCCGCCAGTGATGCGCCGCACCACGCGCACATGGTGACGCCGGGTGCCATCGAGGTCTACCTCGTTGCGTACCGATTGGAAGCGGCCCAGCACGACGGCGCTTTCGGCCCAATCCCAGATACGCAGCGTCGGCGGGCGACGACCAGCTCCCACCTCGCCGAGCAGCACCTCGTCGAGAGCCATGTGCAGCACGGCACTCATCGGTCCCGGCCTCAGAAGCTGCCAGGAATACTGGCGCCATCTCTCGCTGGTCCCATCACGCACGGCGCTCATTGCATGGCTCATTCCGCGCGTCCTTCCTGTCCCTCAACTGCTCTGCGGATGGCGATAGCCACACCCTCAGGCGTCACCCCAAGCAGAACGGCGCCTGCGGCCGCTGCTCGCAGCCGCGCGGCAAGCTCCTGCGCGGGCGTCTCGACCGGCGCACCTTCCACCGCGGCGACCATGCGCTCCAGCGTCTCATCGGGATCCAGGAAGAAATCGCCGCTGAGCTGCACGTCGCGGAGCCGCTGGCGCACCACCGCGAGATCCGCCACGACGAGCTTGCCCTCTGGCACTTTGTATTCGCCATGCCGCCTGGCAGCATGTGTCATGAGGTTCCTCCCGGCGCCTTGTGAGCGCGAAGAAGCGGGCGTTGGCGCCTGAGCGCCATCGGACGCACGCCATCGTATACCGTGCGGCTGCCGCGCGCCGCACGCTGCGACATATGTCGCTCACGGCTGGTCACATCGCGCCGTATGCTCTGCGGCAAGCCGGGCTTCGCCTCGCACGGCGCACCGGCCACCGGCCGGCGGCCGCCGGCCACCGGACCTACGCGGCGCCATCTCCCCACAAGATTCGCGCCGGCTAGCGGGAGTTCCTCATGTCTGTACCCTATTCGCCCCGCTCGACACACCTCGCGGGCGTGCCAGTGGCTACCATCACCGATGCGCTACACCGCCCGCTGCGCGATCTGCGGATCTCGGTGACCGATCGCTGTAACTTCCGCTGTGTTTACTGCATGCCCAAGGCGCTCTTTGGCCGCGACTTCCAGTTCCTCCCGCCCGCTATGCTGCTCTCGTTCGAGGAGATCACCCGGCTCGCACGCCTCTTCATCGCATCCGGCGTGGGCAAGATACGCCTCACCGGCGGTGAGCCGCTGGTACGCCGCGAGGTGGAGCGACTGGTGGCGATGCTGGCGCCCCTCGACGGCCTGCGCGACCTCACACTGACGACGAATGGCTCGCTGCTCGCCAAAAAGGCGCTGGCGCTCAAGGCGGCCGGGCTGCACCGCGTGACGGTCAGTCTCGACGCGCTGGACGACGCCGTGTTTCGCACGATGAACGACGTGGACTTCCCGGTGGGGCGCGTGCTGGAAGGGATCGAGGCGGCCACGGCAGTCGGGCTGACACCCATCAAAATCAATATGGTAGTCAAGCGCGGCCTCAACGATCACTGCATCCTCGATATGGCGCGCCACTTCCACGGCAGCGGGCACATCCTGCGCTTCATCGAGTACATGGACGTGGGCACCACCAACGGCTGGCGGCTGGACGACGTCGTGCCGGCGGCGGAGATCGTCGAGCGCATCGGTGCCGTGCTGCCACTGGAGCCGGTGGCGCCGAACTATCCCGGCGAGGTGGCCCGCCGCTTCCGCTATCGCGATGGCGGTGGCGAGATTGGCATCATCGCCTCGGTGACGCAGCCCTTCTGCCGCGCCTGCACGCGCGCCCGGCTCTCGTCCGAGGGCCGGCTCTACACCTGCTTGTTCGCGACCAACGGCCTCGATCTGCGGGCGATGCTGCGTGGCGGAGCCAGCGACGAGCAGATTCTCGACGCCATCCGCTCGGTGTGGTCGAGACGCGAAGATCGCTACTCTGAGCTGCGTGCGCACCATACTGGATCGCCAGGCGAGCCGGAGCCAAAGGTCGAGATGTTCCGTATCGGCGGGTGAGGCGCGACACGGCGCGCGATTTCGCCGGCGCGCGCCATCGTTCGCGTCCCGGTGGGCCTGAACAGCGCCGAGAGAGCCGACGCGCAAAATGCTGCCGCGGACTTCCCCACTGGATGCGCCTGCTGACACATGTGGCCGCTTTGGCCCGATCCGCGTGATCGGTCCACCTGGCGCTTTGTGGTACGATGATCCTGGCTGAGGTGGCGGCGCGACGCCCAGAGCAGGGATGCCCGCGTGCGACATTGGTCACAGTCTTCCTCGTTGGTCGTGGCTATGATGCACCCGGGAGCTTGCGCGCTCTCCACGGCACGTGTATCCCCCCGTACGCGGTTTCCTGGCGGAGCGCGAGGCAACCTTTTATGGATGGCAAGAAGGGAGCGATACGACCATGTCTGGCCCCGGCCTGACCAAACGCGAGTCGCACCACGCCATCCACGAGGCGGCGTTCGCTGAAGCTGAGGAGCTGACACGCTTGCTGCGCCAGGCGGCGCGGGCGGGCGACCGTGACCATGCGCTACAGCTGGTGGGCGTGCTGGTCGAGCACTGGCAGACACGCACCCTGCGCCATGCCGAGGCGGAGGAGCGGGGCTGGTATCGAGAGCTTGCGCGCGAGCGGCCTGAGCTGCAAGCGGACATTCTGCAGTTGACGCGCGATCACGACCTGTTGCGGACGCTGCTTGACGAGATCGAGCGGATCGTCGCCGCTCGTGGCTGGGTTGCGGGCATCGTCGAGCGATTCGAGGCGATGCTGCTGCTCAACGCGATTCACAGCCGGGCAGAGGAGCGGCGTTTGCTGGGTAGCGAGGCGCGCGAGGTAGACGGGCCTGAGGCCGTAAACGCGTTTGATAGTGGGAGTCCACCAGAGAGAAGCGGGTGCCCGCCGGACGCTCCTACGAACGACATGGATGCCGGCGATTCCGGCGCCACCGATGTGCCGCTGGCGGTGGCCTACCCCAGGCTCTTCCGGCTGACCGTCGAGCGCCTGGGCGAGCGCGGCATTCAGCCCGGAGACCTGCGGCTCAGCGTGCAGAGTGGCAGTGGTGGCAGCGACGATCTCCACACCACCGGTGCGCGCCTGGTCGCGGCGTTCGGGCAGGGCTATACGCAAACCCTGGAGCTGCCGCTGCCCGCCGTGTCGAACCACCTGGCGACCGAACGGGCACTCGACACAATCGCCGATGCCTGCGAGCGCGCGGTGCAATCGGAGTACTTCGCGGCGATGCGGATGACCGAACCCGGCGCCCCAGGTGCGGGCAGCCGCGATGGCAAACGGGCGCGATTCAGCCTCACGGTACTCGATGCGCCGAAGGGATAAGAGAACTGCTCATGCGCGACGAAGACAACCGCGCGGCGCGGCACAGGCAGGCCTCGGCCGCGACCGACCGCGAAGACCTGCTGGCGATCCTGACCATGCGCTTCGGCATCGTGCCGGACGCGGTGTGCGAGCGTATCGCGGCATGCCACGACCTGGAGACCCTTGAGCGCCTGGTGCTCGTCGCCGCCAACGTGCCCACCTGGGAGGTCTTCCTCGCCGAGCTGGATGGGCAGGGCGATGACTTCAAGGTGGTCGGTGCGCGCTACGATCCGCTGTCACCACTGTCTCCGCCGCAGGCCCCGTCATCCGGCGATGCCGCGCACGGCGCGGACAATCCGCGTCCCGAAACCTATCTGATTCAGATCCAGCCGCGCAGCAAGGAGCACTGAGCGTATGGCCACGACCAAGCGCGTAACCTGGTATGAGCGCCTGGCATATCTGCGGCGTGGGCCGCGCATTGACGAGGGATGGACCGAGCTGAGCAATCGCCCGCGCGGCTGGGAGGACCTCTACCGCGGGCGCTGGCAGCACGACCGTGTGGTACGCTCGACCCACGGCGTCAACTGCACCGGCTCGTGTAGCTGGCAGGTGTACGTCAAAGACGGCATCATCACCTGGGAGACGCAGCAGACCGACTACCCCTCGCTAGGCCGCGACTTTCCGGAGTATGAGCCGCGCGGCTGCCCGCGGGGCGCCACCTTCTCGTGGTACACCTATAGTCCCCTGCGCGTGAAATACCCCTACGTGCGCGGTGAGCTGCTGGCGATGTGGCGCGCGGAGCGGCGCGCTGGGCGCGATCCGGTGGCGGCGTGGGCGAGCATCGTGCAGCACCCCGAGCGCCGCGCCACGTACGTGCGCGCACGCGGCAAGGGCGGCTTCGCGCGCGCGAGCTGGGCCGAGGTCTCGGAGCTGATCGCTGCCGCTACGGTCCACACGATCCAGACCTACGGGCCCGATCGCGTCGCCGGCTTCAGCCCGATCCCGGCGATGTCGCAGGTCAGCTACGCCTCGGGGGGGCGCTTCCTCTCGCTGCTGGGCGGGACGATGCTCTCCTTCTATGACTGGTACGCCGACCTGCCACCGGCCTCGCCGCAGATCTGGGGTGAGCAGACCGACGTGCCCGAGAGCGCCGATTGGTACAACGCCAAGTATTTCATCATCTGGGGCACTAATCTGCCGATGACGCGCACCCCCGACGCGCATTTCATGGTCGAGGCGCGCTACAACGGCACCAAGGTCGTCGGCGTCAGCCCCGACTACGCCGAGTACGACAAGTTCGCCGACCTGTGGCTGCCGGCCAAGGCGGGCACCGACGCCGCGCTCGCACTGGCGATGACGCATGTGATCCTCAAGGAGTTCTTCGTCGCCCGCGAGACGCCCTATTTCAGCGACTACGCGCGGCGCTTCACCGACCTGCCCTTCCTGGTCACGCTGAGTAAGCGCGGCGACGGCAAGGGTGATCGCGCCAGTTGGACGGCCGATCGGCTGCTGAGTGCCGCCGATCTGGGCATGGACGCCGCGCTGCCGGAGTGGAAGCCGCTGCTGTGGGACACGCGCCGCGGCGCGCCGGCGATTCCCAAGGGGACGCTGGGGCACCGCTGGGATGGCGCCGGGCGGTGGAACCTGGCCATGGAGGACGACGCGGGCGAGCCGCTCACCCCCGCGCTGACGCTGTATGGGAACGGCACCGGTGATGGTGCTGCGCATGCCGCGGAGGCGGATGGCGGGGCATCCGGTGGACGCCCGCCGGCAAGCGTCGGTGACACCGCCGTCGTCGCGTTCCCCTATTTCGGCGGCCAGCAGGCAGAGACACTACAGCGCGGCGTGCCCATCCGACGGCTGCGCGGTCACGACGGGCAGGAGATCGTCGTCACGACGGTATTCGATCTGCTGCTGGCGCACTGCGGCGTCGCGCGTGACGGGCTTCCGGGCGAGTACCCGGCGGACTACGACGACCCGCGGCCTTACACCCCCGCCTGGCAGGAGGCCATCACCGGGGTCAAGCGCCAGCTCGCGATCCAGGTGGCGCGCGAGTTCGCCGACAACGCCGCGCGCACACAGGGGAAGTCGATGATCGCGCTCGGCGCGGGCACCAACCACTGGTACCACAGTGACCTGATCTACCGCTGCATCATCAACCTGGCGCTGCTCTGCGGCTGCGAGGGCGTCAACGGCGGCGGGTGGGCGCATTACGTCGGCCAGGAGAAGGTGCGCCCGCTGGAGGGCTGGCAGACGCTTGCCTTCGGCCTCGACTGGACGCGGCCAGCACGGCAGATGCAGGGCACCAACTTCTTCTACCTGGCGACCGATCAGTTCCGCTACGAAGATCTGCGCACCGATACGCTCGGCTCGCCGGTCGGCAGCGGGCGCTTCCAGCATCAGCATCCCGCCGACACCATCGCGCTGGCGGCGCGCCTGGGCTGGATGCCCTCGTATCCGCAGTTCGACCGCAGCTCGCTCGATCTGGTGGCCGAGGCGCGTGCCCGCGGCGCAAAGACCGAGCAGGCCATCGTCAAGGACGTGGTGCGCCAGCTCCAGCGCGGCGAGCTGCGCTTCGCCACCGAGGATCCCGACAACCCGGTCAACTTTCCGCGCGTGTTCTTCATTTGGCGCTCTAACCTGCTGGGCGCCAGCGGCAAGGGACACGAGTACTTCCTGACGCATCTGCTGGGCGCCGATGGGCACGTGCTGGCGGATGAGAACACGGCGTGGCGCCCCGAGACGGTCAGGGTGCCCGATGAGGCGCCGCGCGGCAAGCTCGACCTGGCGATTGACATTGACTTCCGCATGACCTCCAGTGGCCTCTACGCCGACATCGTGCTTCCGGCGGCCACATGGTATGAGAAGTACGATCTTTCGACCACTGACATGCACCCTTACGTGCATCCCTTCAACCCGGCGATCTCGCCGCCCTGGGAAGCGCGCACCGACTGGCAGACCTTCTACACGCTGGCGCAGGCGGTCGCCCGCCTGGCGCAGGACCATCTGCCGGCCTGCGACGACCTGGTGATGGCCCCGCTGGCGCACGATACCCGCGACGAGCTGGCCCAACCCGGCGGCAAGGTGCGCGACTGGCGCGCGGGCGAGGCTGAGCCGGAGCCGGGCAAGACGATGCCGAAGCTGATCGTGGTGCATCGCGATTATCCCAATCTGGATCAGATGTACGCCACGCTGGGGCCGCTGGCGAAGAAGGCCATCGCCGCCAAGGGGATTTCGATTGACGGTGGCCGGGCGTACCGCGAGCTGGGCAAGCGCGTGGGGCTGCATCGCACGCCGGGGCCGGGCGAGGGGCGCCCAACGCTAGAGCGTGACGAGGCGGCGGTCGAGGCGATCCTGACGCTCTCCGGCGCCACCAACGGCCATCGCGCGGTCGAGCAGTGGACGGCGCTGGAGCAGCAGACGGGTTTGCAGCTCAAGGAAATCGCCGCCGGGCACGAGGGCGAGGCGCTCACGCTGCAAAGCATCACCGCGCAGCCACAACTCGCGCTGCCGGGTCCGATCTGGAGCGGCGTGGAGGCGCCGGATCGGCGCTACGCGCCCTTCACGGTCAACGTCGAATACAAGGTGCCCTGGCGCACGCTCACCGGGCGGCAGCACGTCTACCTCGATCACGAGCTGCTGCTGGACTTCGGCGAGGGGCTGCCGATCTACCGGCCTCCGCTCGCGCTGGCGCCGTTTGCCGCCGATGATAGCCAGGTGCCCGCCGATGGCGCGAAGGCCATCACGCTACGCTACCTGACACCGCACCAGAAGTGGGCGATCCACACCACCTACGCCGATACGCCGATCATGCTGACGCTCTTCCGCGGCGGCCCGACGATCTGGCTCAGCGAGGAGGATGCCCAATCCCTTGGACTGCATGACAACGACTGGGTCGAAATCTACAACCGCAACGGGGTCGTCGCCGCGCGCGCCGTGGTCAGCTACCGCCTGCCCGAGGGCGTGGCGATGATGTACCACGCGCAGGACCGCACCGTCGGCATGCCCGGCACGACGATCACCAAAGACCGCGGCGGCACACATAACAGCGTCACGCGCGTGATCCCCAAGCCCACCCACCTGGTGGGCGGCTACGGCCACCTCTCCTATGGCTTCAACTACTACGGCCCGACCGGCCACCAGCGCGATACCCTGACCTGGATCCGCCCGATGAAGGAGGTGGACTGGCGTGAACGTTAAAGCGCAAGTCGCGATGGTGATGAACCTCGACAAGTGCATTGGCTGCCACACCTGCAGCGTGACCTGCAAGAACACGTGGACCAACCGGCCGGGCACCGAATATATGTGGTGGAACAACGTCGAGACGCGCCCTGGTCCCGGCTACCCGCAGGAATGGGAGGACCAGGGGCGCTACCACGGCGGCTGGGAGCTGCGTGACGACGGCCGGCTGCGGCTGCGCGCGGGCGGGGCGTGGTCCAAGCTCTTTACCATCTTCGCCAATCCCGACCTGCCGATGATTGACGACTACTACGAGCCGTGGACCTACGACTACGCGAACCTGCTCTATAGCCCGCGCCGCGAGCACCAGCCGGTCGCGCGGCCCCGCTCGCAGCTCACGGGCGAATGGATGGACGCGCCGGTCTGGGGGCCGAACTGGGACGACGATCTGGCGGGCGGCAGGGCGGTCGCGCCGCGTGACCCCAACGTGCGCCACCTGAACGAGCTGGGCGCGCACATCGCCTTCGAGTATGAACAGACCTTCATGATGTGGCTGCCGCGCATCTGCGAGCACTGTCTCAATCCGTCGTGCGTGGCGGCCTGCCCGGCCGGCGCCATCTATAAGCGCGACGAAGACGGCATCGTGTTGGTGGACCAGGAGGCCTGCCGCGGCTGGCGCTTCTGCGTCAGCGCATGCCCCTACAAGAAGATGTATTTCAACTGGGAGAGCCACAAGGCGGAGAAGTGCACCTTCTGCTATCCGCGCATCGAGGCTGGGCTGCCCACCATCTGCTCCGAGACGTGTGTCGGCCGCATCCGTTACCTGGGCGTGGTGCTCTACGACGCCGATCGCGTGCGTGAGGCGGCCAGCGTACACGATGAGCGCGACCTCTACCCGGCGCAGATGAGCGTCTTCCTGAACCCGCGCGATCCGCAGGTGATTGCGGCGGCCGAGCAGGCGGGGATCACGCCAGCGTGGATCACGGCAGCGCAGCGCTCCCCGATCTACAAGCTGGCGATGGAGTGGCAGGTGGCGCTGCCGCTGCACCCCGAATATCGCACGCTGCCGATGGTGTGGTACGTGCCGCCGCTCAGTCCGATCATGAACCATATCGAGAACGAGCCGCGGTTGAGCGCCGAGGGCTACTTCACGGCGCTGGACGAGATGCGCATCCCGATGGAGTACCTGGCCTCGCTGCTGGCGGCGGGCGACGTGGAGGTGGTACGGCGGGCGATGGTGCGGCTGGTCGCCATGCGCATCCATATGCGCAAGCAGACCGTGGGCGACATTGAGGACGGCGAGGCCTGGCGCGAGGCAGGTATGAGCGCGCAGGACGTGGAGGACATGGCGCGCCTGCTGGGCGTAGCGAAGTATGACGAGCGCTTCGTGATCCCGACTGGGCGGCGTGAGGGCGATCCGAACCTGAGCTACGAGCAGGGCGCATGCAGCCTCGAAGATCTGGCCCCGGCGGAGGGCGTACTCCAGCCGCGGCGGTCACGCGGCGGCCGCGGAAAGCGGGACCGCCAATGACGAGCGAGCTTCCCACGGGTGACTCTCGGCGCGTGCTGCTGAAGGCGGCGGCCATCTTGCTCGGCTATCCCGGTGAGGGTCTGGACTCGCTGCTGGACGAGATGCGCCCCGACGTGGAGCGTAGCGACGAGCCTGCCGCGGCCCAGCTCCTGGCGGCGATCGTGGCGCTGCGGGCGCTGCCGCCGGATGTGCGTGAGGCGAGCTACGTTGCCACATTCGACTTCAACGAGGCGCACGCACTCTACCTGACAGCCCACGAGCTGGGCGATAGCCGCAGACGCGGGCAGGCACTGCTCGATCTGCGTGCCGTGCTGCGCGCCGCGGGGTTCGAGCCGCCTGAGGGTGAGCTTCCGGATCACCTGCCGCTGCTGATCGAGTTTGTCGCCGCCGTGCCGCCCGATGTGGATACAACCCCTCTCGAGCGTCGCCTCGCCGCGGTATGCGCCCAGGTCCACGCTGCGCTTGTGGAAGAGGATCCCTACTGGCCGGTGCTCGCCGCGCTCTGCGCGCTGCTGCCCGCCGCCGAACCGGAAAACGCGCATGTCGAGACCGGATCGGCGCCGCGCAGGCCGTCGCGCCGCCCCCGCTTCCCGCTCCACGAGCGCGCCGACACCGCCGAGCTGCCGTATCCCTTGCGCTACGAGGAATGAGCGGCGCAGGGATAAAAGCAGAGGCGACGCGACGAGATAGGCCAGAGGTCCATGAAGATCTCCAACTTTCGCGCCCGCCATGATGCTGGCCGCACGGACTGTGATAAATGTCGCTGGTGAACCCTGGCCACAAGGATATTCTCGCAATCGGGGGCGGTGCGGCTGGCGCACCGTCCTCTGAAATGTGGGAGGCGCGCTTGTGCCGTGCTGGATGGTGCAGGCTGTGGTGGTGTGGTGATGGTGAGGGGAGCGCGGTGTCATGCGCACCGGGCCGGCGGATAGCAACCCAACGACCACGATCCCAAGCCGCTCTACTACCAGCTCACCGCCGAGTATGCGGGGCAGTTGCGGTGGCAGTACCTCGAAGAGGGGCCGCAGGTCTGGCGCGTGCGCCTAGAGCAACTTTCAGGTTGGTTGAGTAGGTAGGGGGTATCCCGCATGGGCGAACCCCGCCGCCGCGGCGGCGGCAGTAATGGCCTCGATGGCCAGCCGCACCGCCTCCTGCAGGGCGTCGTGGGTGCGCGCACCGAGAGCGCGCACGCAGGATGGCCTTGAGCTTGGAGAAGGCCTGCTCGATGGGGGTGCAGTCGGGGGAGTAGGGCGGCAGGAAGAGCAGATCGCAGCCCCGTGCCTCGATCGATGGCCTGGCGGATGCTGGCGGCCTTGTGGGCGCTCAGATGATCCAGCACGACGACCTGCCCGGACCGCAGTTGCGGCGCCACCTGCTCGCGGATGTACCATGCGAAGGTCTCCGTCGTCATGGCCCCCTCAATCAGCCAGGGGTCGTGCAGGCCAGCGGGCGTGAGCGCGGCCACCAATGTGGTGTTCCTCCCGTGGTTGCGCGGCACCGCGCCCGTCGCGCGCTGGGCGTGCGGCGCGCGCTGGGCGTGCGGCGCCCAACCGTAGCGCCGGGTCAATGCGCTATGGGTGCCGCTTTCATCGACGAAGACGAACTGCTGCGGGTCGCGCGTGGCGGGTGGCGACCGCCGGGCGCCCGGCCGGACGCGCCTCCTCGTCGCGCGCGCTGGCTGCCAGGGTCTTTTGTTATGCGTCCAGCCCCGCCGGCGCAGGGCGCGCCACAGCGGCGCTTCGCTCAGCTCCTGCCCCGTCTGCGTGGCCCACCACGCGCCGTGCGCCAACACGGTGGCATCCGGCGCCGTCTCCAGCCGGGCGCGCAACACCGCCTCCTGCTCAGATCCGGGCCCCATGCGGCGCGGACCACCAGGAATCGGCTTGCGCTCCAGCGATCCCGTCTCCCGCGGTTGCACCACGGCCCGTTTGACCGTCGTCACCGCGACTCCAAAGCGGCGAGCGGCGGCTCGCAGGGGCTGACCGTCGGCCACCGCTTGCACCAAACGTTCTTTCAAGTCGGTCGAATAGGCACGCATACCCTCGTCATGCTGCATGACCTGTGCCTGCCTTCGCCTCCTGCAAGTTGCTCTAGGCAAGGCGACCTGAGTGAGCAGGTATAGCAAGCCATAGCCGTTGCGGGCTGGGTCGGGCAAGCCAACTGAGCTGGGCCGCGCGAACATCGTGCGGCCCATGCACAGGTGCATAGCGAAGTGGGTGGGACGTCGGGCCGGGGGCGACGCCTGAGGCATGTCCATCGCACCCGTGCCGTGGTCGCTGTAGGACAGAGATCAGATCAGAATGGAACGCAGGAGAGGGTCACATGGCGATTGTTGACGTGGCGCGCGAGGAGGAGCTCGTCCCAGGCGCGGCGTTGCGCGTGGCGGTCGGCGGAGTGCCGATCGCGATCTTCAACGTGCATGGCGAGTTGTTCGCGATCGGCGATACGTGCTCCCATGAGGAATTCTCACTGGCCGAGGGTGAGGTCGAGGAGAGCGGCGACTGCTGCACCGTCGAGTGTGCGCTGCACGGCGCGCGCTTCGATCTGCGCACCGGCGCCGCCCTCAGCCTGCCGGCGGTCCTGCCGGTCGGCGCATTCCCGGTCTGGATCGAGGATGGGGTGGTGAAGCTTGAGGTGCCGGAGGAGCTTGCCGACTCCGTGGCCTAGCGCGCAGGTGGCAGAGCGACCAGTGGCCCAGGAAGTCGGGTGTGGTCTGGCGGTGAGCGCGAGGGTGAACTCCGTCAGGCTCAGACCGGTGACTCGCCCATAGCGATCAAGGCTCTCGTCCATCATGGCAACTTCCTGAGATGACCTTCGAGTGTGTGCAGCACCCGCGCCAAGAAGACCTCGCGCCAGTCAGATCGCGCGAAGAACTCCATCCCAGTCCCCGGCCGCTGGCCCTCACTGTCGCATGTTGCCACGCCCACAAGCGGCAGTTGGTCCAGCGCGAACCGCAGGCCCACATAGGCAATGCCCGCGTGCTGCTCGACCTCTACCGAGCAGAGCGGCGCCACAGGCTCGCCGTCGGCCGGGCGATGTACGACGACCTCCGACGGCCAGCGGATGGCGCAGGAGCGGGAAGACGTGGGATCGAGTACGGCCCATGCAGACTCCGCGACGGCCTGCAGTACGGCCTGGGCAAGCGTCCCACTTGGCTGCGGCAGCGGGAGCGGCGGCCGCAGGATGAGCACGGCCTCGACGCGATCGGGAGATGACGCCGGTGACGGCGGCCCACCGTCGGCAGGAGACGACCCAGCCGCGGCGGGTGCGTCGCTGACGACGATTGTCCCCGATGCTGCCCCAGCAGCCGCCAGCGCTCGCGTCACAGCGAGGAGATCGGGCACACCTGGCTTATAGGCCAGCGGATTGCCGAGCCACCAGCCGTGAACCGCCATGCGCAGCGCCTTGAGGTCGAGGCGCAGGTGCGATGCCGTCGTCGGCGCACCTCCAGGGAGTGAGGTAGACGGCCGGTCGCGTCCCGTCACAGGATCAACATCCTGCGTGTGAGTTCCAGCCATGTCCGTGTGCGTGAGTGCCATCGGAGTTATTCCGTGGCCTTCGTGACGGGATGCAGTGCGATGTGGCGTCGCGGGTCATCACTTGCCGCCGCCGTGCGGCTGATACGCACCCGCCAGACCCGCGGTCCCTGCTCAAGATACTCCCACCCGAGCTGGCCGCTGTACTCGAAGTTGAGCTGGTAGTAGAGTGGCTTGGGATCGTGGTCGTTGACCAGCTCGAAGGCGCCGCCCACTGGCAGGGCATTGAAGCGCGCGAAGATCATCGGGTGCCGCTGCGCCGGCGGAATGGTACGCACATCCAGAGTATCGTGCTGTTCGTGCTGCATGTCCTGCGGGCTGCTCTCGTCGGGCTTGGTGCTCTCGCTCATGCGTGTGCAGTTCCTCTTCTGGCTTCTGATGGTGACATTTCGAGTCTGTCCTGTCGCGTTGTCATGCACCGCCACCTGCACGCCCATCTGAGTGAGCACTCGGCGTGGCCGTGTTCGCGCGATTCGCAGGCATGCGCAGCACAGGGGCCGTCGCGGCGGCCCTCTCCGCGCTGCGCACACACCATAGCCGGAGACGGGGGGATGCGGCAGTGACTTTTCTCACGCTGCCCACGCAAGCCGAGGTCGTGTCCAGGCTGTGATACGTGACGTGCGTGCGGTCGCGCTACAGCGATTCTGGCTGCCTGTGGCAGAACGGCCTCGGCCAACGTCGCGGAGAGCTTCAACGGCTCGTTGCGCGGCGAGTGCCTCAACATGCGGGCAATCGCTTCGGTCGCCGAAGCCCGCATCCAGGGTTCCTGCCATGACGAGTGACCGCATTGCCAACTGGGCTACCGCACGCTAGCCGAGTCCAAGGCCGACTGGCTCGCGGAGCAGACCACAGTTCTCTCAGCTTCGTCCGGTTGGCTGGCCAGGACGTCGGAAGATGTGGTACAAGATGGGGCCTGTTAGTCAAGTGCCTGCGTGACGTGCGCAACAAGAAACCCAGGCCAGATGCAGCCTGGGTTCGTGGGGGTTGGAGCAGGAGACGGGATTCGAACCTGCGACCCATTGCTTGGGAAGCCCGCTCCCTGCAGCAGCTCAGTTCGGATGCTTCAAAGCCGCTCTAGCAGCGGCTTTATTGTTGTCTCGACATGGGCGCGTGGGCCCGCACGCACTGCCTGAACCGATTTGGTTGTTCAGGCACCCCACAGGGACCCCACAGCGCCACCACACCCGGGCAACACCCTGGCCGCATGTCCCCCACGGCTGCACCACGGCATCTTGCAGCCGATCAAGTCACGAGGAGACGATCATGGCCAGCATCCGAAAGGTCAGACGAGCGGTGGCTGATTCGAGCTACTCGCCCAGCGAGACGAGGTCGCACGACACCAACACCCGAGCCCGATCGACCGCAACGAACCCCGGACGCGACACGGCAGGCACGACAGCAGGTAAGCCGGCAGACCGAGACCACCCAAGTCGGTCTCCAACTCCGGACCGTCCGGGCAAGACGAGGTGGGAGCGTATGCGTAAAGACGACCTCAGCCTAGCCCACCTGAGCGCGCTGTTGGCCACGGAGAAGGCGGCTAGTGGCAAGTCGGCCCAGACCGTCAGCTGGTACACCGGCGTTATCGCCCGCTATGCCGATTGGCTCGTCGCGCAAGATCTCGAGCCCACGCTGGCGCACTTCACACTCGACGACGCACGCGCGTACATCGTGGCCTTGCAGGGTCTCCGGGCGCGAGAATCACATCCCGCTCAGCCCACGGAGCATCGTCCCCTGTCGGACGCCACCATCAACTCCTATGTCCGCGCGCTCCGGGCGTTCTCCAGCTGGCTGTATGACGAAGGTTACACTCAGGCGCCGGTGCTCGGCCGGCTCAAGGCCCCCAAGATGACGCAGAAGACCCAGCCGATCCTCACCGAAGCCGAGATCGCCGCCATCGCCAATGCGCTCAATCCGCGGACCGAGATCGGCGCCCGCGATCAGGCCATCTTCCTCCTGCTGCTCGATACGGGCATCCGAGCCGGTGAGCTGTGTGGGTTGCGCCTGCCCCAGCTGCATCTCGACGAGGGGTACGCCATCGTGCTCGGCAAAGGACGGAAGGAGCGGCCGATCAAGATCGGGGCACGGGCGGCCAAAGCCGTCCGCTTCTATCTGCTGCACTGGCGCAAGCCGGCGTTGGCGCACGAGGACCATGTCTTCCTGACGTGTCGAGGGGTGACCTCGTCGCGTCATGCACTCGCGTCAGCGGGGGGCGAGCCGCTCTCGGTCAGTGCGCTGGAGCAGCTCACCAAGCGAATCGGTCGGCAGGCGGGCGTGGAGCGACTCCATCCCCATCTGCTGCGGCACACGTTCGCCTGCCTGTACCTCATGCGCTACCGTGACCCCTTCGCGCTCAAAGCACTATTTGGCCACCACCGCCCGCGCCGCTGCGGTCCGCGAGTGCGCCAACCGCTGAATCGCTTGGCGTTCCTCACTCGTCACCGCCCGCAACTGCGCCAGGTGCAACCGCCGGCCCATGAAGCACCTCCTCATCGGAATGCTTCATCTTACCCCCAACTTGCCGGATGCACCACTAAGGTGCGAGGCAGAACCTGCATACTACTCTGCGCCGCTCGTCACTCACTTCTCGCGCGTGCCACCCAGGCGCAGGCATCATCCCGTCCGCTCGCACTCGGATTCGCTGCCAGAGTTACCCAGCGACTGCGGCGATAGGAGTCCCGGCAAAGTTGTTCCAGAGCGCCTGGGTATCATGGCTGGAGAAAACGCCGATGATCGCGCGCCCTTGTCGCGTTCCGACCGCCGCATAATCCCCGTCTGCGAGCGTCGAGAGGTAAGTGATCGTGCTTTGGTCGGGCGCAGGAATGCGCTGCACCAGCGCATGCGACGACAGGGAGTAGACATCAATTTGGTCAGATTCGCTGCTGCCCGCGTAGATCACGGCGAGGCTACCACCATTCGCTGCGCTGACTGCGACAGCGTTCGGATTCTGGCCGACGTGGAATACGCTCGTTGCGGTCAGATCGGGCTGGAAGACCTCCACCTCGACACCACTCTGCGGATTAGTCGGTGCCGAGTTCGATTTTCCTGGGAGATTTGCGTACATGATCGGCACATAGATAGAACCGTCGGGGCCGATCGCCAAGTCACTGGGAAACATCTGCCCAAAGCTGTGCGTCGCTGTCACCTGCAGCGAGGAGAGATCCACACGGTCGAGCTCGTACGCGACGCCCGAGCCGTCTGGCGCGATTTTACCTGTGACCCAGTACAGGCTCTTCCCGTCAGACCCGACTTGCATCGGACCCGGCAGCAAATTAGGCAAATGGAGACGGCTCGTCACTTTCGACGACGCCTGCGACAGCAAGGCCAGTTCACCATGCAAAGTGTCCAACCCATTCCAGATGGGAACGGCCACCTGATGATTCACGATGTTGACCGTTGCGCTCCCCCAGCCATCGAGCACAGTTTGGCAACTTCCGCTAGTGAGCGCACAGAGCATTGTCGCTGCCTTGACAGTCTGGGTTCCTCGTTCAGCGGCCGCCGTGTGTGTGACAATGGCCGCATCAGAGCTCAATAATCCCACTGCCCCATCGGGCGGAGTAGAACCCACTGAGCCCAATGGCATGTCTCCAGCGAGCTGATACGAGGGTCTGCTAATAACGTCCAGCTGAAGCTGCTGGCCGTCGACCGTAAGCAGATAGAGCGGCTTCTGAGCGCTAATGGGGCGGGGGGCGATTCCACCGCAGCCAGCGAGCAGGCTGGCCACCGTGACAGCACACAACGGCAACACGCGCTGCATCCGATACCACATCACCTTACTCCTCTCGCAGCGCCCGCACGATGTCCATGTGCATGACTCGCCTCGCTGGTGGCAAGCTGGCTGCCAGACACAGCAGAGCGGTCATCACAACGGTGGCAGGAATGCTCCACCATGGAAGCGTGATGATAACCTCGCCATGCATCAGGTGGAAGGCCAGCATCCCCAGCCCAGCGACCGTCGTGCCTACGAGCGCACCCAGAACACCCATACTCAGCGATTCGCCCGCGACGATCAGCCCCAGTGACTGGGGGGAATATCCTAGCGCGAGCATCAATCCCAGCTCCGAGCGACGTTGCCTCACCGAGCTGGACAACAGATTGGCGATCGAGAGACCTGAGATCAACAGGATGACCACGATCAGACTCAGCGCCACAAGCTCCATCGCGCCCACCTTCTCGCTCAAGCCTTGCACCTGCTTTTCAATGTAATTGGTGGCGAACCCTTGCTGCTCTATGAGGTCGGCTACTGCCTGTGTGCTTGCAGGTTTGTCAACATTCACCACTGCTGCCACATACTTGAGTGAGCGGATATAGTCGGACTCAGGCTGCTGATCGGCTTGGGCCATCACAGACAGCAAGAAGGGTAACGGCACGTAACTCGGCGGCAAGCTCAACTCTGGACCTTGGGGCGCGTGGTATACGCCCACCACTTGGACGGGGATCGTGACGACGCGCCCGAGCCCTTGCATCGTCTGGACCTTCAGATCCACTGTCTCGCCGAGCAGGGCAACACCAGAAAGTCCTTGCCGCGACTTACCAAGCAGACCATGATCTGGCACCACAATCTGATCCTCCGCCGAGACCGGCCATACTCCCCTCGATAGTGACGGCAATTCCTGTGGCCCTGGGATGTTCGTCAGTGACAGAATGGACTGAGTGGCACCGAGGTTTGCAGCAACCTGAAACTGGACCAGCGGATAGACGTTGACGACGTGGCTCAGCCGCGCGAACTCGGTCAGACGCTCAGGTGTAAGCTCGGCCGAATTCCCTGTCTGTGAGGTCGGAGCGGTGACCGTGATCTGTTTCAGGCTGCCTTGACTGAGGATCTGCCGCGAAGCGGCGTTGCCAATCGTCTCGCCCCCAGCCATGACCACCACGAGCAGCGCCACTCCCAGCGCCACACCGAGCACCACAGGCATCAGGCGGCGGCGCTGACGCAGCGCGTAGCGTGTTGATAGCGCAATGAGATCATTTGTCCGCATACTCATGCTCCCTGAAAGTTCTTCCGATTGGTGTCTCGTTGGCGCTCCGTGAACACTGCCACACAGACCTCTCACATCACATCGATGACGCCGTGGCTCAGGCAAATGACGCGCGAGGCATGACTCGCGACCTGCCGGTCGTGCGTGGCGCAAATGAGCGCTGCCCCCTGCGCAACGAAGCCGTCAAGCAACTCCAGCACGCGCGTGGCGTTGGCTTGGTCAAGGCTCCCCGTTGGCTCATCCGCCAGTATCACCCGCGGCCGCAGGGCTGTGGCACGCGCAAGGGCGACCCGTTGCTGCTCCCCGCCGGAGAGTTCCGCTGGAAAGTGTTGGCGACGATCCGTCAATCCCACGCGCTCCAGCGCCTCGTATGCCCGCTCTCGCCGATGAGCCGCCGCGATGCCTGCCGCGATGAGCGGCAGACTGACGTTCTCCCATGTACGCAGATGAGGCAAGAGATGAAAGGACTGAAACACAAATCCCACGGTACTCAGTCGATAGCCAGCCCGATCACGTGCCGACAGCGCGGAAATCGCTCGCCCATTGACTTCCAGCTTCCCTGCTGTCGGCGTAAGCAGGCCACCCAGAATATGCAGCAGCGACGACTTCCCTGAGCCCGATGGCCCCCAAAGTACGACCCATTCGCCCGCTGCCGCAGTGAGTGAGATATCGTCTAGCGCGCGAACCTCCTGCTGCGCGGATGGACGATACGTCATGCCCACATGCTCTAACCGCACGAGTGGCCCGCCACGCGCCCCCCCCACGTTCTCAGGAGCCGCTGCCGCCCCGTCTCGTACATTGGACTCGAACGACGCAGACAATGCAAGCCGCTCATTCACGGCATCGCATCCTTTCTTTCTGGTCCCTGGCCAAAGGCTGTTACTCATCGAACGGCAGTGTCTCCGTTCGCGTCGAGCAACAGGTGATTCAAGGCAAGCGCATACATCGTTCCGAGTGGATCTACAGCGAGGCCCACAGCTTCGGAGTAGCCAGTCCACGTTCGCAAGCGCGCAACCCACTCACTGATCGCCTGTACGTGATCGACTTCAGAGATCCCCAGCTCACGTGCGATGACCAGCGCGAAAAAGGAGGACATGACGTCGGGCGTGCTGGCGGCCGATGCGAAACCTCCTTGAGCAGTCCAGGCGCGCTGTACTTGCGCGTCTGCGACGGCGCGCTCATCAGGGGTTAGCCGGATGCCGAGTATCGCGCAGGCGTCCACGACATAGGCGATCTGGATCACCATCGTAGACGGCGCACTCAGTTGGTGGATCAGCGACGGCACCTCACGCGCGACGGCTCCCCGTACCGAGTCTGACGTCAATCCAAGAAGGTGCAGCGTCTGGATAGCATAATACCAGTTGTGCAAGCCCAAGAGAGTCGCAGGTGGTGCTTGGGTCTCCGTCAGTTTCTGCATGGCGGCGGCATAGCCCGAAAAACGAGACATATCGAGGGGGATGCCAGCGAGCCTATGAATCATCAGCAATTCGTAGAGGTCGCGGGAATCGAGAGTGGGATTGCCCTGCGCTAATGCACTATCGCCTTGTACCTCTAACTCGGTGAGCGAGGTACTCAGAGCTGCCTGGCGCGGAATCCCGACGCCGAGCTCATGTAACGAGACCACCGCGAAGTAGGTTTCCGCGATCACCGGCGGATAGGTGACTTGAGTCGAAAAGACAAAGAGCCCGTCAGGCCGCTGTTCCTGCTCGATCGTATGGATCAGCCATTGATTGCGCGCGAATGTTCCCGGTCCGCTGATTGGGACCAGCCAGGCGAGCGCCGAGAGGACGATCACCACCAGCGCAAACGCGCATCCTACCCCGATCGGCACGCGATGCCGTCGCGCTGCCACAACCCAGCGCCGCGCCTTGCCAGTCGACCGGCGCTTCCAGTCGCCGAGGGCACGCCGCGATCGTCTTTCGCGCTTTCGGATGCCAATGTGAGCGTGTCGCGTCGCCATGCAATCGTCCTATCATTCGGAAGGTCGCCAGTCCAACTATTGGCGTTCGCGCCTCCAACCTGTGTGCGCTTTGCTCCATCCTCAGCCCATGCAAGTCTCGGCATGCCGATGTGCGTCGTGTCGTGATCGCCGCGTGTGCCCGGAGTGACCGCGACACGACGCACGCACCCGGCAACCTGCTGGAAGCCTAGAGCCAGTTGGTCGCGTCAGCGCTGTTGTAATCAGGCGACGAATTTGGCCACAATTCGACCCTCGTCGTATCGGTGGAGTCCACACTCCACACCACGCCGCCCGTCGACAGGTTGTACATATTGTTGTCGCACTCCCACGCGTAATTACGCGTGCATTGGAAAGTCGCGGATGATGTCGTGGTGTTGATCGCGCCTCCAGTGTTGCTGAGCGACGCGGCAAGCCCAGTGGCTGTGATGACATCCGTGTCTTGGATCTTGTACGCGTTCTCTGGGTTGGTACCCCACAGCCAGGACGACGATGTTGCGTTGAAGGGGTTCCCCGTGCCTACCCAGACGCGCGTCTCCAGATAATCCGAGGTATACGGAAGTGTCGGACTTGTTGTATCGGCGGAGGCTGCGTGCGCGAGGCCTGGCAACACAACAATCGCCAACAGTGCCGCGGTTACAAGGACCATCGCACGCCGGCCGATCTTCAGAGTGGACATGTTCTCGCTCCTCATGTCTGACTACTCTCACCGCGCTGGCAGGCCGCCTGCCATTCGGGCGCAGAGAGCTTGCTGCCATTCTGGACCCGTGGTATTCCTGATCCTCAATCACCTCCCCTTCAGCCAGTACATCTCGTGCATCGCTGACGAGCGAAGTGTACCTGAGCAGGGTGCGCTTCGTCTGCGCCCTCCTGTACGCAATTTCCGAAGAATTCCGCGGTCGCGCCGCGAGTCCGCAAGGCTGGGGTATGGTGCTGAGCTGGAGAGAGGGCACAACAGGGATCGAGCATGGGGTAGCACTTTGAAAGCGAGTGCTAACGGATCGCTCTGGCGAAAGGAAGGAGGTGATGTAGGGATTAGGGAGTAGCAATCTTTCGTCAACAGCACGGAGACGACGAGGTAACGCGAGATCAGGGGAAAGAAATGGCAATGATGTTTGAGCCCGCCGCTCCACACGGCATGCGCTCATCGTCGCAGGCCGGCCAGCCAAGGCGAGCGGGCCAGGAGGACCTCTCCTACCCCGAGAGTAGCTGGAGGTTACGGGCAATCGCGACAGCCTGGGTACGATTGCTTGCCCCTAACTTCTGGAAGAGCCGGCTGAGGTAGGTATCAACTGTGCGCGTGCTCACCACCAAGTGCTGTGCAATCTCCTTGGTCGTGAGGCCATCGGCGATATGACCCAGCACCGCCGCCTCCTGGAGGCTGAGCGCGACCTCACCTCGCTCCTTATCAGGTGCCGTGACGCCCACCAACACCGGGCGCTTGCCCGTAACGACCTGATGCACCGCCCGGAGCAGTTCGCTGCCAGGGGCGCTTTTGAGCACGTAGCCAGCGGCGCCTGCCGCCAGGCCTACCTGGACCAGCGCAGTGTCAGGGTAGGCGCTCAGGAGGAGCACCACGAGTGATGTCACCTCGCGGAATCGGTCCTGGGTGAGTAGCCGCGTCACTTGCAGTCCGTCGATCTGCGGGAGTCGAATATCCAGGAGCAAGAGGTCGGGGCGCAGTTCCCGGCAGCGCACAAGCGCCTCCTGCCCGTTAGCGGCCTCCCCGACCACCACGAGACCTGGGTCGCGCGCCAGGATCGCCGTCGTCCCAGTACGCGTTACCGGGTGATCATCCACCACGATGATTCGAGTAGGCATGCACCGCCTCCACTTCCTGGATGCCAAACGTGTCGTGCTTCTCCTCGGTGTCAAACGCACGCATCGGCAGATTGACAGTCAGCTCTGTCCCCTCGTTCGGAGCACTCCGCAGATGCACTGTACCCCCGATCTCTTGCGCCCTCTCGTGCAGCAAAGCAAGCCCGAGATGCCCGGTCGCAAGCCAGTAGCCGAGGGACTGTAGCTCAAATCCTCGCCCATCGTCCCGCACAACTAATCGCAGGCCATCCTCAGCGGTGCGTCGTAGCTCGACCTCAATCATCTGCGCACAAGCATGGCAAAGGGCGTTCGTCAGCCCCTCACGGGCGATCTGATAGAGGATCCGCTCAGTCTCCGCGGGCAGCCGGCAGTGTTCGAGCGTGGGGTCAGCCATGAGCACACAGTGTGTCTGATCGGAGCGTCCCACATCACGAAGCAGTGTCTCAAGTGCAGGCACCAAGCCGGCCATCTCCAACGGCGGCGGGTGCAGCGTGCGCAACACCGTGCGCAGATGTACACTCACCTCATGGCTGAGCTTCCACGCTTCTCTGACAAGGGGTCCCGATACGCAGGCTACATGGTCCTCGGCCATGATATCGCCCAGGATCCGCTCGACCTGTCCAGCAATCTGGAGCGCGTCGTCGTGCAAGATAGCGGCAAGCTCGCGGCGCTCCTG
>DASVAA010000226.1:0-8226 GCA_036376595.1 Ktedonobacterales bacterium
CTGCGTCGTGCCGCCCTCCACGAAATCGGGCAGGTGCGCGGGATCGAACTGGTTGATGACACCTTCGATCTCCAGCGACGACGGGCCGAGGATGAAGTTGGGGCTGGAGAGCTGGAGCTGCTTGAGGGCGGTCACGGCGTCCACGGCGTCGCCGCCGGTGTCGGCGAGCTTGGCGTTGATCTGGTGTCCGCCGCAGCCACCGTTGGCGTTGATGTTGGCGATACCGACCTTCGCCCCGTGCAGGAACCACTGGCCCACGAACGGCTCGCGGCCGGTCATCGGGAACAGCTCGCCGACGGTGATCGGCCCGGTATTGCCGCCGCCGCTGCCAGAGCCACAGGCCGCGAGCAGCATCGAGCCAACGGTGAGAATCGCGAGGAGTGCCGCCGCATAACGTTTGCGCATAAGGGAACCTCCGAAAGGACGCACGACGAAGATCAGGCCTCAGTCGCGTGAGACGGGTCGGAATCGCGCGAGTCGCTACCCCCTTTCTTGCCCAGGAAGATGGCCGGCAGATCGAGGGCGCGCATCTGCTCGGCGGTGCCGTCCACGCGGTTCCGACCGGCGACCAGCACATAGACCCAGTTGGAGTTGGCGATGGCACGCTCCACATTCTGCTCGACCACCACCACCGCCGTGCCGGTCTGGGCGATCGCGCGCACCTTCTGCCACACGACATCGGTGTAGATCGGCGAGAGGCCGGCGGTTGGCTCATCCAGCAGCAGCACCTTGGGGTCGAGCATCAGCGCGCGCGCCATCGCCAGCATGTTGCGCTGTCCGCCGCTGAGCTGCCCGGCCTTCTTCTTGGTGGCCGCCTCCAGATCGGGGAACAGCTCGAAGAGATGGTGGATGCGCTGGCTGAGATCGCCGCGCAGGATGAAGCCTCCCATCTCCAGGTTCTCTTTGATCGTCAGCGTGGGAAAGACGTTCGCCTCCTGTGGCACGTACGCCAGGCCCATGCGCGCGATGCGGTTGGCGGGGAGGTTGGCGAGCTGCTGTCCATCTACCACCACGCTGCCCGCCAACGGACTCAGCACGCCGGCCACGAGCTTGAGGAAGGTGGACTTGCCGGCGCCGTTGGGGCCGACGATGCTGACCACCTGGCCGGGCCGCGCGCGAACCGACACCTCCTGCACGATGGTGTTCTTGCCGTAGCCGCCAGTGACGCCGTCCACCTGGAGCACATCGGTGGCGGGGGCGGGAACGGTATGGGTTGATTGTGCCGCTGCTGTCACGGGAACCTCACCTCCTGCTCAGCCGCCCAAATAGGCTTCGACGACCTGCTTGTCGGCGCGCACCTCGGCCATCGTGCCGGTCGCCAGCGCACGCCCGCTTGCCATCACGATCACGTGGTCGCAGATCTGGTCCACGATGCCCAGGTTGTGCTCGACCAGCAGGAACGTGATGCCGGTCTGCTTCGCCAGCTCCACGATGTGCTGCGCGAGCTGGTCCGCCAGCGCGGGATTGACGCCGGCCATCGGCTCGTCGAGCAGCAACAGCTTGGGGTCGGCCATCAGCGCGCGGGCCATCTCCAGCAGGCGCTTCTGGCCGCCGCTCAGGCTGCGCGCATAGTCGTCGCGCTTCTCGTAGAGGCCGAAGGTATTCAGCAGGCTCAGCGCCTTCTCCAGGTAGCGCGCCTCGTCGACGGCCACCAGCCGGGGACGAAAGATGGCGTTGAGCAGCGACTCGCCAGCCTGGCTCTGCGGCGACACCATCAGGTTTTCGAGCACTGTCATGCCACCATAGCCGCGCGAGATCTGGAAGGTGCGGATCAGGCCGGCGCGCGCGCGGCGATAGGTGGGCCAGCGCGTGATGTCGTGGCCGTCGAAGGCGATCGTGCCATGCTTCTGCGACGGGTAGAAGCCCGAGACGACGTTGATCAGCGTGCTCTTGCCGGCGCCGTTGGGGCCGATCAGGGCGGTGATCTTGTTGGCGGGGACGCTCAGCGTGCAGTCGTCCACCGCGTTGACGCCGCCGAAAGCATGCGTGACGTGCTCGACGCGCAGGATCTCCGCCGAGCCGTCGTGTTGCGGCGCGCGCTCCAGAACCTCAGCCGGCTGCGACATTGGGATTCTCCTTGGCGCTGGATGGGGTGGGCGTGGGCGACGTGACTTCGGGTGGCGCGCCGCGTAGCGGAATGCGGAAGCGGTTGAAACGCGCCTTGCGCTCGGGGATGATGCCCTGCGGCCGGAACCACAGCACCAGAATCAGCAGCACCCCGACGACAATGTTGCGCAGCGCGGCAAGCAGGTCAGGCGAGAGGAAGCCCTGTGGCAGGAAGCGCGTCGCCTCCTGGAAGCCCACCGGCACGAGCAGCGCGCCCAACATCGCGCCCCAGTTGTTGCCGGTGCCGCCCACCAGCAGCGCCGTCCAGATGACGAAGGTCTCGCCGGTGGTCCAGCCGCTGGGGTTGAGCGCGGTGATGAAGAAGATCAGGATGCCGCCCGCGATGCCGGCGTAGAAGCAGCCGATGACCATTGCCAGCATGCGGTACTTGAACGTGTTCTTGCCGAACGCCTCCGAGACGTCCTGGTCCTCGCGGATCGAGCGCAGCGTGCGACCGAAGGGCGAGCTGTAGATGCGGTTGGCGAACCACCACAGGATCACGGTGACCACCGCGGCGATCGCCACGAAGACGAACTGGTAGGTGATGGGATCGATGTTGAAGCGAAACTCCAGCGGCTGCGGCACGCCGCCCAGGCCGTCCCAGCCGTTGAAGAGGCCGGTGACGTTGCCGATGAAGTCGTAGGCGATGGCGCCCACGGCGACGGTGACGATCGCCATGTAGTCGCTGCGCAGCCGCTTGAGGGCGATCAAGCCGACGAAGAAGCCCAGAATCGCGGCGGCAAGCCCGCCCATAATCAGCGTCAGCGGGAACGGCCACGAGAGGCCCAGGACGTAGGTCTGGCCGGCGATGCCGTTGGCCGGCGGCAGTGCGAAGACGCCGCTGACGTAGGCGCCGATCGCCATGAAGATGATGAACGCGAAGTTGAGAATCCCGGTGTAGCCGAACTGGATGTTGAGGCCCCACGTCAGGATGTTGAAGTCGAACCAGAAGACGACGAGCGTGATGATGTAGAACACGATGGGCGACATGCGGTCACGCCTTCCCTTCTGAAGCGAAGATGCCCTGGGGCCGCAGCAGCAGCACGAGCACGAGGATGGCAAAGGCTGCGTCGTTCTTGAAGTCGGAGGAAAGCGGGATGGCCGCCAGCTCGGTGACGATACCGATCACCAGCGCGCCGGCCATCGCGCCGTAGGGCTTGCCGATACCGCCGAGGATCACGGCGGAGAAGATCACGAAGAGGAAGTCCCCGCCGAAGGCCGGCTGGAAAGACGAGATATTGAGCGCGAGCACCACGCCGGCCAGCCCCGCGAGCAGTCCGCTCAGCAGCCAGGCGAAGTTCGTCACCAGCTCGGTATTGATGCCGCAGTTCTTGGCGAGCGAGGGGTTATCGGACATGGCGCGCATCGCCTTGCCGATTTTGGTGTAGTTGAGCAGGACGTGTACGCCAACCATCGCGACGACGGCGATGCCGATGATCGCGAGCTGCCGCCCAGTGAAGAGGAATGGACCGACGTTGTAGGACTTATCGGGCGCGACTTTGTACTGGCGGAAGTCGGCGCCCCAGATGGCAAGCAGCACGTTAGCGAGGATTAGCGAGAGGCCGAATGTGACGACCAGCATGAAGAGTACGGGGTAGCCGCGCTTGACGAAGGGCGCCAGGATGATGAGGTTGAGCACGATGCCTAGCACGCCGGTGAGGATCGCGCCCGCCAGCAACGCGAGCCAGATGTTCCAGCCGTAGTGGGCGTTGGCGATCCAGGCGAAGTAGGCGCCGAAGGTGAGCATCTCGCCATAGGCGAAGTTGACGTAGTTCGTGACGCCGAACTGTAAGGTCAGTCCGACGGAGGCCAGCGCCAGGATCGAGGCCGTCACCAGCCCGAACCCCAGAGCGTGCAGGTAAAGGGTCATGGGCGCATCCTGTCTTCAGCGGGCGATACATCTCGTGGCGGAAGGGCCAACGCGGTGCCACCACGGGATCGCTGGAGCCGATGACAGTAGCCTACCCGCGGAGCCATAAATGGCGTGTAAACGCGCGGGGGGTGCGCGTAGAAATTGCGTAAACGTTAGCGCGCTAACGCTTCTAGGGCACGAAGCGGTAGCCGACCCCCGGCTCAGTGAGCAGATGGTGCGGGTTGGCCGCGTCTTCCTCGATCTTGCGCCGCAGGCGGCCCATGTAGACGCGCAGGTATTCGGCCTCAGAGCCGTATTCTTCGCCCCACACGCGCTGCAAGAGCTGGCGGTGGGTGACGACCTTACCGGCATGCGCCACGAGCTGCGCCAGCAGCGCAAACTCCGTTGGCGTCAGGCGAATCTCGACGTCGTCACGACTGACGACGTGCCCATCCAGATCGATGGCGAGCGTGCCAAAGCGGTGTATCCCCGGCCCCGGCCGTGGCGCCTGACCCTCCCAATCGGTGCGCCGCAGCGCGGCGCGCACGCGGGCCAGCAGCTCCTCGACGCCAAAGGGCTTGGTCAGGTAGTCGTCGGCACCCAGGTCCAGCGCCGCGACCTTGTCGCTCTCGGCATCCAGCGCCGTCAGCACGATGATCGGCGCGGTGGAGCGCTCGCGGATGCGGCGGCAGACCTCCAGCCCGTCGAGACGCGGCATCATGATGTCGAGCACCAGCAGGTGGGGCGACTCGGTCTCCCACAGCGCCATCGCCTCCAGCCCGTTACCGGCCTCCAGCACGGTGTAGCCCCGGGCGCGCAGGTTGCGGCTGATGAAGTCGCGCAGAGGAGCCTCGTCCTCGGCGACCAGAATGCGTTGTCCCGTGCCCGTGGAGGTCATCTGGCGCTCCTCCTGCCGCCGCGCACACCAGTGCTGCGCACGCGCGGCCGCGGTGTGGTAGAGCGATTCTTCGCGCGCGGAGGCGGGGCGGGCCGGGGCGCCACAGCCGCTAGAGACGAGTCAAGGGGCCTCGCCGCTACAGTATATGGAGGCGCGGCATGGTCTGTGGTCGCTACGGCGACCTCGGGCGCGGCGTCGCTGTCGCTTGTGACGGCTTCGGTCTGGCCAGGCGTGGCGGCAAGCGGCAGTGTGAAGTAGATAGAGGTGCCGGCCGGCCCGCTCTCGGCCCAGATGCGGCCGCCGTGGGCCTGAACGAACGCTTTGCAGATCGCCAGTCCCAGCCCCGTGCCGCCGGACTGATGCCGCGTGTGCCGCGCGCGGTAGAAGCGCTCGAAGATGTGCGCGAGGTCTTCCTCGGCGATGCCGGGGCCGTCATCCGAGACCACGACTCGCAGCATCCGCCCGTCCGCCTCGCGCTCGGCGCCCACGCGCACCATACCATCCGAGTAGGCCAGAGCGTTCGACACCAGATTGTGGACCACGACCTCGATGCGTGCCGCGTCCACCCGCACCGGCGGCAGATCGTCGGGAACCTCTACGACGATGCGCGCGGCGGACGACGGGCGTCCGGTGTACGCCCCTACGTCGTGACGGCGCAGCGCGGAGGCGGCGATCTCGTCCAGGCGGCGCGGCTGGCGACGCAGCTCCAACAGGCCCGCCTCGATGCGTGAGAGGTCGAGCAGATTGCTTACGAGCTGCGCCAGATTGTCGGCCTCGGCGCTAATCGTGGAGAGGAAGTGCCGCTGGTCGCCCTGCGACCACGTGACGTCGTCTTGCAGCAGGGTCGAGGCGTGGCCCTTGATGGCCGCCAGCGGCGTGCGCAGCTCGTGGCCCACCGCCGCCAGTAGCGTCGTCTTGAACTGATCCATTTCACGCTCGCGGGTTACATCGCGCAGCAGCAGTCCGCGCCCGATGGCCTCACCCCCCTCGCCGCGCACGTCGAAGAGCCGCAGTTGCAGCGCCCGGGCGCCCTGCTCCTGGCGCGTTTCGAGCAGCCATTCCGCGGTCTCGCCGGCCTCGGCGCGCGCGAGATTGCCGCGATACTCGTCGGGATGCTCGGCCAGTGCCGCCAGCCGCTCGTGCGCCGCGCGGATGTGGAGGCCATCAAGGTCATGCTCGTTGGTCAGGCCAAGCAATCCCCGCGCACCGGGATTGGCGTAGAGCACCTCGCCGCTGGGGCTGGTCAGCAGCAGGCCATCGCGCATGCTGCCGACAATGGCACCGAGCGTACGCTTCTCTGCCATCGCCTCATGGTAGAGGCGCTCGTTCTCGCGCGCCACCTCGCGCAGCCGCTCGTCGCTGCGCTCGTAAAGCACGGCATGCTCCCAGGCCAGCGTCGCGTAGTTGGCGAAGGTCAGCAGCAGGTCTACCTCATTGCTCGTAAACGGCACCGGCTCGCGCCGATGCACCGCCAGCACGACGCCGCCCACCCGCTGGCTGACGATGGGGATCGCCAGCACCGCGCGGAAACCCTCGGCCCGCGAGACCTTGGGGAACGGCGCCTTGCCGTCGTCGATCATTTGCACCGGCTGGTGGTCGTGGAGCGCTCGCGCCGCGGGCACGCTCAGATCGTCAGGCGGGACACGCACCACGGTTTCATAGTTCTCGGCGCGTCCCTCACTCACCAGCGGATGCAGGGCGCCGCTGTCGTCCGGCACCAGCACGGCCGCCGCCTGCACGTCCACCAGCCGCCGCACCTCGCGGATGATGGTGGCGCCGACGGCGCGCGGATCGAGCGAGTTGACCACCGCGTTGGAGGTTTCGAGCAGCGTGCGCAGCTCAGCGAGCTGCACCACCACCTCGCGCTCCAGCCCTTGCAGCGAGCGCGCGAGCAGGCCGATCTCGTCCGCGCGGGCCGGCAACACGTAGGGGCGTCCGGTGGACGCCCGCTGTCCGGTGGTCGCCCGCTCAGGACTGCTGGGCGTCCGTCGTCCGCTGGACGTCGGTGCCTCAGCGAGCGGATTCAGCCGGTTGTGGCGCTCCGCCAACGCGTGCAGCGGACGGACGACGCGGCGCAGCAAGACGACCCAGAAGAACAGACCGCCGGCCCCGAAGAGCACGGTGGCGAGCAGCAGCCACAGGCCGAAGTTGGAGGTTGCCGCGGCGATGTCTGAGGCGGGCCGCTGGACCACCACCGCCCAGCCGATGGCCGGCACGGGCACAGCGCTGTAAAGCCACTCTCCGTTCCCGCCGGAGCTGGTCGTCTCGTAGGTCGCCGTGCTGCCGGCGAGCGCGTCGACGGCGCCGGGCAAGTGGGTGGCGAACGGCTGCAACAGATGATCGTGCGCGGGATCGGGTCCGGCGATCAGCAGTCCGCGATCGTCGAGCATGCTGATGGTGACATGCTGCCCCTGCTGCGCCTGCGCGGCCACCACCATGCCGAGCGGCTGGCTGAGACTGTCGAGCAGCAGTGACGTCGCCAGCATGCCGAGGTACTGGCCGTGGCCGCCGTGGATCGCTTCGGCCACCGTCACCACATCGTGCGAGGTGGTTGGGTCCACCGTGCCGCCTTCCACTAGCGGCTCATCGCTGGTCTGCACGCGGTGGAAGAGCGGCAGAGTGGCGTAGCTGAGGCCGAGCGTGTGCTGATTCACGGGCGACGAGGCGCGCAGGACCCCGCTGGCATCCAGAAAGTACAGGTGATCGATGTCTGGCCGACCTGCCCTGAAGGCGTCGAACATGCTCTGCATGCCGGCAGGGTCGTTCGCGCTGCCCGCCACCGCCCATTCGATCTTCACCAGCGAGGTCGCGGTCTCGCTGATCGTCGTATAGGTGTCGAAGGCGACCTCCTGCGCCAGCGAGAGATCGGTGGTCTGGAACTGGGCGCGAATCTGGCGCTGGCCGACGGCGTCAATCTCGATGCCGCTGCCGATCACGATCAGCACGAACACCAGATAAACGCCGATGAGCTGCGCCAGCAGTGAGCGGCGGACGAAGTGGACCATAGTGAGCGCCTTGTGACGGAGCTTTTCCGGCACGGTGAAAGTGACGTGATTATACATCACATCCTCCCTCACGCTCGTCAGCAGGCGGTTTCAACCGCCTGCCGGCTCTGGCGCCAGTGTCCCGCGCCCGATGTGGGCCGCAATTTCGAGCGTGCGGCGCGCCTTGTGAGCGATCGGATAATCCACGAACTGGCCGTCCACCGTGAAGGATGCGACCCCCGCCGCCTCGGCCTGGGCGAAGGCCTCGGCGATGCGCCGCGCCTGGGCCACCTCCTGCTCGCTGGGCGTAAAGACCGCGTTCACGACCGCCACCTGTTTGGGATGGATGCACGCCTTGCCCTGGAAGCCAAGGCGCTTCGCCTGCT
>DASVAA010000227.1:0-125592 GCA_036376595.1 Ktedonobacterales bacterium
AAGCACCTGAACCACAACAGACTGAGAACGTACCGCCGGGCCGACGGGAACGTAACGCCTATGGAGTGGCTGTAAGACCCACTGTGAGGCACGCCACGACGAAGTAGGAATCCCCTAGCTTGAGCTATGGGGAGTGGTCAATTCTCCTCTTTGCTCTTCTTGTACGCCTCAATCACCTGCTGCTGGATGTTGGCTGGCACTTCCTCGTACTGCGCCAAGTCCATCGTGAAGGTGCCACGCCCCTGGGTGATCGAGCGCAGGTCGGTGGCGTAGCGCAGCATCTCGGCCATCGGCACCTGGGCCGTGATCTGCTGCAAGCCGCCGGAGGCCGACTCCATCCCCATGATGCGGGCGCGCTTGGTGTTGAGGTCCGAGTTGACGTCGCCCATGTTGGCCTCGGGCACCAGGATCGTCACGTTCATGATCGGCTCCAGCAGCGTCGGCCCCGCCTGCTCGACCGCCTCCTTCATGCCGATGTGGGCGGCGGTCTCGAAAGCCTGCGACGACGAATCCACCGGATGGTACTTGCCGTCTACCAGCGCCACCCGCACGTGGACCATCGGGCAGCCGGCGATGAAGCCGCGCTTGAGCGACTCGCCAACACCCTTCTCGACGCCCGGCACGTACTCCCTGGGCACCACGCCGCCGACGATCTTGTTCTCGAAGACGAAGGTCTCTTCGCTGCCGACCAGTGGCTCGATCTCCAGCCAGATGTCGGCGAACTGACCGTGGCCGCCGGTCTGTTTCTTGTGCCGGCCCTCGGCGCGCGCCTTCTTCTTGATCGTCTCACGATAGGGCACGCTGCGCTCGTGTTTGGTCACCTCGACGCCAAAGCGCCGCTGCAGCCGCTCGATGGCGATGTCTACATGCGACTCGCCCATGCCGGCAACCAGCGTCTCGGCCGTCTCTGGGTCGCGCGAGACGTGCAGTGTCGGGTCTTCCTCGGCCATGCGGGCCAGCGCCTGGCTCATCTTGTCGGAGTCGGCCTGCGTCTTGGCGGCCACGGCGGCGGTGAAAACTGGAGCGGGCGTGTGTATTGACTCCAGCGCCTCGCTCTCCTTCGCACCCAGCGTGTTGCCGGTGTGGGTCTTGCTGAGCTTGACGACCATCCCAATGTCGCCCGCAGGGACCTCGGCCGCCGGCTCCTGCTGCTTGCCGCGTATCGTCATGAGCTGCCCCAGGCGCTCGTCAGTGGCCGTGCTGACGTTGAAAGCGTGGGCATCGGACTTGAGGCTGCCGGCGAAGGTGCGGAAGAGCGTCTGCTGGCCCTTCTGCGGATCCACGATGGTCTTGAAGACGAATGCGGCCGGCACGGCCTCGACGCCGCCGGTATTGCGGGCCGTGGCGCTCGGCATGTACTCCACGATGGCATCGAGCAGCGGCTGGACGCCGATGTTCTTGGTGGTCGATCCGGCCAGCACCGGCACGAGCGCGTCGGCCGCCACACCGGTCTTGATCGCCTGGCGCAGCTCGGACTCGCTGATCTCTTCGCCTTCGAGGTACTTGGTCATCAGGTCGTCGTCGTTCTCGACGGCGCTCTCGACGAGCTGCTCGCGCATCGCCTTGGCGCTGTCGGCCAGGTCGCTGGGCATCTCGCCGGCGGTCATCTTGTCGCCGGAGAACGTGTACGCCTTGCCGGTCACCAGGTCCACCACGCCGGAGAAGTTGGCCGCCTCGCCGATGGGGATCGTCAGCGGCACGACCTTGGTGCCGAACGCCTGGCGCAGCGCGTCGAGCGCGCGGCTGTAGCTAGTGTTGTCGCGGTCGAGCTTGTTGACGAAGATTAGCCGCGGCAGCGTGTGCTCGTCTGCATAGCGCCAGACCAGCTCGGTGCCGACCTCGACGCCCTTTTCGGCGCTTGCCACCACCACCGCCGAGTCCGCTACGCGCAGCGCCGCCATCACCTCGCCGACGAAATCGGCGTAGCCGGGCGTGTCGAGCAGGTTGATCTTGGTGCGCTGCCACTCAACGGGGATGACGCTCAGGTTGATTGACATGCGGCGCTTGATCTCGTCGGCATCGTAGTCGGAGATCGAGCTGCCCTCGTCTACGCGGCCGATGCGTGTCGCGGCTCCGGTATCGTAGAGCGCCGCGTCTACGAGTGAGGTCTTGCCGGAGCCGCCATGTGCGATCACGGCGACATTGCGAATCTGTTCGGGGCGATAGACGTTCATACGTGATGCTGGTCCTTTCCGGGCCTGGGCCGATTACCATCGCGGTGCCCACAGCACGCGGGCATGCCGCGCTTCCCGTGTCAACCTTCACCAGCCGCGGGTGCCCTCTGACGCCCGCCTGTTCCATCGCGCACGTGCGGCGGCGCGCTGATTGCGCCGCGAGATGAGCTTGTTCTCCATTTCGTAGGGGCGTCCGGCGGGCGCCCGCTTGTACCAGTTGCACCGCGCCTAGCCTGTGGCTCGCACTCGCTGGCGCATGTGTAGGGGCGTCCGGTGGGCGCCCGTAGGGTCAGTGTGAAAACCCTATCCCGAAACTGCGGCCGGCGCGCCCGCCTTCAGGTCCGACAGATGCAGCCCCGGCAGCGGGAAGCGCGTGGCGAGCGCCATTGCCCGCTTGCCGACGGCCTCCGTCTTGGCGGCGTCCGCGCGCGTCTCGATGGTCTCACGGATCAGGTCGGCGACCTCGCGCATCTCCGCCGTGCCGAAGCCACGCGTGGTAACGGCGGGACTGCCCAGCCGCAGCCCGCTGGTGCGCACCGGCGGCTCCGGGTCGAAGGGGATCGCGTTCTTGTTGGTCGTGATGTGCGCCGCCTCCAGCACCACCTCCGCCTCGCGGCCGGTGACGCCGAAGGGTCGCAGGTCCACCAGCATCAGGTGGTTGTCGGTGCCGCCCGAGACGAGCCGGAAGCCATGCGCTTCGAGCGCAGAGGCGAGCGCCTGCGCGTTCTCCACCACGGCCTGAGAGTACTGCTTGAACTCCGGGCTAAGCGCCTCCTTGAAGGCCACCGCCTTGGCGGCGATGATGTGCTCCAGCGGGCCGCCCTGCGTGCCAGGGAACACGCCCTTGTCGATCTTGGGCGCCATCTCAGCCGTGCAGAGGATGATCGCGCCGCGCGGGCCGCGCAGGGTCTTGTGCGTGGTGGTGGTGACGACGTGGCACCACGGCACCGGATTGGGGTAGAGGTCCGCCACGACCAGCCCAGCCACGTGGGCGATGTCGGCCATCAGGTAGGCGCCGACGCTATCGGCGATCTGGCGGAAGCGGGGGAAGTCGAGCGTGCGCGGGTAGGCCGAGAAGCCGGCGACGATCAGCTTGGGCTTGTGCTCTTGGGCCAATTGCTCCAGCGCGTCGTAGTCGATCGTCTCGCTCTCGCGGTTTACGCCGTAGGGCACGAAGTTGTAGAGCTTCCCGGAGAAGTTGACCTTGGAGCCGTGCGTCAGGTGGCCGCCCTGGTCGAGCGCCATGCCAAGCACTGTATCGCTGGGCTGCAGCAGCGCCAGGTAGACGGCGGCGTTGGCCTGCGCGCCGGAGTGCGGCTGGACGTTGGCGTGCTCGGCGCCGAAGAGCTGCTTGGCGCGCTCGATGGCGAGCAGCTCGGCCTGGTCAATGAACTCGCAGCCGCCGTAGTAGCGCTTGCCGGGCAGCCCCTCGGCATACTTGTTGGTCATGATGCAGGCCATCGCCTCGTTGACGGCCGCGCTGACGTAGTTCTCTGAGGCGATCAGCTCGATGCCCTCGAACTGGCGTCGCTCTTCCCGCCGGATGATGGCGGCGATGTCGGGGTCGGTGGTCTGTAGCGCGCGAAAGTCCATAGTTGTCTCCCGTCGCTCTGGTTGATGCCCGCGGCGCGTGGTGTGTGTGCTATGGGGAGCGCCGCGTCGTGGTGGATGTCAGTATATCACCCCGGCGGGCTGTCCTCGGCGCTCCGCGTCGTCCATTGTGCGGACGGTTTGCGCCCGCCGGCGCGTGGTATGCTGAGGGGAAGGTTGGTGACGAGGCGTCCTGATGCGGGAGGGTGCCAGGATGGGTGTGAAGGGTCAGCCGAGCGCGGAGCCGGCGCGCCGCATGCGTTTGTTGCCGCGGTCCCGCGTGCTGCGGCTCGCACTGTGGCTGGCGGGGGCGATGCTCGCGTTGCAGGCGGCAACCGTCGCGGTGCTCTCCGTCGTGGTCGCACGCCAGCGCCAGCAAAGACACCTGCTCGGCGGCTTCCCGCACCTGGAGCCGGCGCCGGTGATGGTCGGCGCCAACCGCCTCACGCTCTACACCTACGGGCGCGACCTCTACGACGCGATGCTCGACGCAATTGACGCGGCACGCGAGACGATCTATATCGAGACGTTCATCTGGAAGGGCGATGAGGTCGGCGAGGAGTTCAAGCGCCGGCTGCTGCGCAAGGCTCGCGAGGGAGTGAAAGTCTACGCGGTCTTCGACGGTTTCGGCAACGGCGTTGTTCCGCGCGAGTTCAAGGAGTTCCCGCCGGAGATCCACACGCTGGAGTACCACGCGCTGCACAAGCCGTGGCACGTGCTCGATCCGCGCCGCTACGCGCTCGACCACCGCAAGCTGCTGGTGGTGGATGGCACCACTGGCTTCATTGGCGGCTACAACATTGGCACGCTCTACGCCACCCAGTGGCGCGACACGCACTTGCGCATCGAGGGACCGGCAGCGGCGCAGCTCGCGCAATCGTTCGTGGACTTCTGGAACCACGTCCACGGCCCGCGCAAGCGCCTCAAGGCATACTATCGCCGGCGTTTCAACCCCTTCATCTCGCTGCATGGCACCAATGCCATGCGTCTCACCTTCCCGATCCGTGATATGTACATCGAGGCTATCGACCGCGCTGAGAGGCGGATTCTCCTTACCAACGCCTACTTCGTGCCCGACCACATCTTGCTCGACGCGCTCAAAGAGGCGGCGGCGCGCGGCGTGGACGTGCAGGTGCTGATTCCCTGGACCTCGAACCACATCGTCGCCGACTGGGCCGCGCGCGGCTACTTTACCGAGTGCCTGTCGGCAGGGATCCGCCTCTTCGGCTACCGCGACGCCATGATCCACGCCAAGACCTGCACCATTGACGGCCAGTGGTCCACCATCGGCACCGCCAACCTCGACCGCCTCAGCTCAGTGGGCAACTTCGAGATCAACGTCGAGGTCTATAGCCGCGAGCTGGCGCATGAGATGGAGCAGATCTTCGAGTGCGATAAGACCAACGCCGAGGAGATCACGCTGGAACACTGGTCGCAGCGCCCGTGGTATCAGAAAATCAGCGAGTTCATCCTCACCCCGCTGCGCCTGATCGTCTGAATGCGCCGAGGAGCCAGCGCGCAACGTAGCAGCATGTGGCGCTTTCGAGGCATGCGCCCGGCGTGTTATGCTAACAACGCGGGATGGCCGCCTTCTTGCAGCGGACCATCATCACGGCGTGATAGCAGCGTGGCGTATCGCTCTCGCCACTGGGAGAGGGCGTGCCGCGTCCACACACGGGCGGGAGGTGACGGCCGCGGTGAAGAGCCGGAGCGGAGCGGCGGTTGGCGGCCGGCTGGCGTTGGCCGGCACCTTCGTGGCGGCGACCCATCTGCTCTACGACATCGAGCTGCACGGGTTGGAGCACGATGCTGGCCTGCCACGCACGTACTTCGCCATCACCCATAAGCGCGACCTCGACTCCGTGGCACCTGTGCCACTGATCCTGGCGCACCGCGGGTGGAGCGCGCTGGCCGGCGATGTGCGCTTCGCAATGCGCGCCGACTCGATGGAGCGCGGCTTCCTGGCGCGCATGGTGCTGCGGCCGCGCTGGTTCTCGCGCCTGCTGCGGCCGATCGGCGTGGGGCCGGTGCTGCGCGGGGTCGGCATCTATCCGATCTACAGCCTGCGCATCCGCCCGGCGGAGGAGTGGCTGCGCGAGGCGCTATGGGCCGATGGCGGCGGCACGGTGGGTGAGTGGCTGGCGCCGGCCTTCGTGGCGCATCTCGCCTCGGCGGTCGGCGACGATCCCGCGCGCCTGGCCGAGGCGCCGGTGGCGCGGCTGCTGGCATGGCGCTACCATCTGCCCTTGCAAGACTACATCGGCCAGGAGATTTTCGCCGGCGCGGCGCGGCGGCGGGCCGAGCGGCGCGCGATCGAGGCGGTCAAGCGCACGCTCGCGGAGCAGGCCGAGTGGCTGTGGCAGGGCGGCTCGATCTACTCGGCGCCGGAGGGCAAATTCAGCCCCGATGGCCACTTTAGCCCGATCACCGGCGGCTTCCATCGGGTGTTGCGCGCCGCGCCGGCCGAGACGCGCATCGTCCCGGTCGCCATCACCTATGATTACATGACCACTGGCCGCACGCGCATGTTCATAGATCTCGCGCCGGCCATCGAGCGCGCGCCGTCGCTGGCTCCGCGCGCCTTCGACACCGCGCTGCGTGACTCTTGGCGGCAGGCGGCGTGCTTTCATTGCACGTTGCTGGGAGCAGAATTCCTGGCTGAGCGCGCGGGAGCGACCTTCACGACTGACGAGCTCACACAGGACATACACCGTCGCGCGCGCGCGCTGCTGGCGGCAGGGCGGCACGTGGACGAGCGCCTGCACTCGCCGCGCGGAGCGCGCCATCGGGCACGCGGCTTCCTGGCCTACGCCCGGCGCCACGAGCTGGTGCGCCCGGCGCGCGATCGCGACGGCCGCTGGGACGTGTTGCCGCCGCGGCCGATGCCCCCCGTGCCGCTGGGCGGAGTCGGCTATCCATTGGCGCCGCTGGCCTACGCGCGCAACGAGCTGGAGGAAATGCTGGCGGAGGGATAGGGAGAATGGGCCAGGCGCCTGGGGATCAGGTGGGCTATGATGCGCCGGCATGGCGGGTCCAGATTGGCATCGTGCCGTGAGACCGCCAGAAAGGGAAGGGGTACACATGCCCATTCTACGCATCGAACACGCCGTCCCTGACTTCGAGGGGTGGAAGCGAGCCTTCGACAGCGACCCGGTTGGCCGTGAGCGGTCGGGCGTCCGCCGCTACCAGATCTTCCGATCGCTGGACGATCCGAGCTACGTCATGATTGACCTTGAGTTCGGCTCCAAGGCCGAGGCGGAGGGCCTCCTCGCCGCGATGCGCCGGGTGTGGCAGCGCGTCGAGGGCCAGGTGATGTGGAATCCGCAGGCGCGGATCGTCGAGACCGTCGAGACCAGGGAATACTGAATCGTCCGCGCCTCCCTGGAGCCTCGTGCGATCGCCCGCGGGAAGGATCCGCGGGCCGGTGCTATTTACTTTTCGTTATGGTCCTATAAATCATTGTCTTTGAGTCGGAGCCTATGTTATACTCACGGAAGGTGCGCGAAGCGAAGGGCGCATGCATGAAGAACGACGATCATAACGACTCCAATGAGAGTCTATGGGCAGCTTTCGCGGTGCCGGGGCAGGTTATCGGGTACATCCTCGGTGGCGCGGCGCTGGGTCTGGTCGCCGGCCACTTCATCGATCAGGCGCTCAACTCCTCGCCCATCGCCACGTTCATCGGGCTGCTGCTTGGCCTGGCAATCGGCACGTATGGCGTCTATCGTCTCGTCACGTCGCTGCGGTGAGGCATAGATGGATCGTGTATCGGAGCCGGCGAGCTGAGGGCGGCCAGGGGTCAAGGGAGCACCTCTGTGTTCTGGAAATTGCCTCACATAGCGGTTCCGTCCGACCCGCTTTTCGAGATCTTCGGCTTCCCCGTCTTCAACACCCTGCTGCTCTCCTTCGCCAGCGCGCTGATCATCATCCTGCTGTTCGCCATCGCGCTGCGCAAAGTCAACATCGTGCCGCGGCGTTTCCAGAACCTCGTCGAGTGGTTCTTCGAGGGCGTGCTCAACCTCTGCATCGAGGTCGCCGGCAAGCGCGACGGGCGGCGCTTCTTCCCCTGGGTGATGACGATCTTCTTGTTCGTGCTGATCGGCAACTGGTGGGAGCTGATCCCCGGCATCGAGACGATCGGCACCGTCTCGCACGACACCGCCATCAGCCCGGCCTGTGCGAACGCCACGGGCATCTTGTTGACCGGCGCGCAATCGAACTGCATCACGCCGTGGCTGCGCCCGCCCTCGACGGACCTCAACTTCGCGCTGGCGCTGGCTGTGATCTCGTTCGTGGCGACGCAGGTCTACGGCTTCGTGTTGTTGGGGACGCGCAAGCAGCTCGGGCGCTACTTCAGCCTCAAAGAAGGCCCGATGGGCCTGATCGTGGGCGTGCTCGACCTGTTGCTGGAGCCGCTGCGCATCATCTCGCTCTCCTTCCGTCTCTTTGGCAACCTGTTTGCCGGCGACGTGCTGCTGCTGGTGGCCGCGTTCCTGCTGCCGGTGGTCGGCGCGATTCCCTTCTACTTCCTCGAGTTGTTCGTGGGCTTCGTGCAGGCGTTCGTCTTCGCCTTCCTGACGCTGATCTTCATGACGCTGGGCACCACCATCCACGGCCATGAGGACCACCAGGAGGAGGAGGTCGCCGCTAGCGCCCACGAGCAGCATGCCGTCGCCGAGCGGGCGCTGGGCCGCGGAGAGGTCGCCGCACATTAATCCCTGTCTTGTACGTATCAATCGTCATCGTGATCCTGATCGTCAGGGTTTCGGCAGCGCTGCCGGAGCCGTTCCAGGGAAGCTCCTGGGCAGATCTCACCGGGCACCCATAAGTTCGGGTGCGCAGTTGCTTTGAGGAGGACATTCGTGAACGTCCAAGCCTTCGAACTCGCCGCCGCGCTCGCCATCGGTCTCGGCGCCATTGGCCCCGGCATCGGCATCGGCCTGATCTCCGGTCCGGCGCTCGGCGCGATGGGCCGCAATCCCGAGGCCGCGGGCATCATCCGCACGAACATGATCCTGGCAATCGTGTTCGCCGAGGCCGTCTCGATCTACGCTCTGGTGGTCGCGCTGATCATCCTCTTCGTCATCGGCCCGGTCAAGTAGCGCCGTTGGCGATGACGGACTCCGGGGAGCAATCCCCGTGGAGAGAGAGGAGGCGCGCATGATCGCAATCGCGGATCTGCCGCTGGGCATCAACGTCAGCGCCCTGATCGCGCAGGTCATCACCTTCTTCATCTTGCTGTGGGTGCTCGGCAAGTGGGCCTTCCCCGCGCTCTACAAGATTTTGGACGAGCGCGAGGCGACGATCCGCTCCGGCGTGGAGAATGCCGAGCGCGCGCGGCGTGAGGTGAACGAGGCGCAGAAGCGCGTCGAGGCGATGCTCGAAGAGGCGCGGGTCGAGGCACAGTCGATCACCACGCGGGCCAACCAGGCTGGCGAGCGCGTGCGCGCGCAGATCGAGGCCGAGGCCCGTGAGCGCTCGAATCAGATGGTGGACCAGGCCGAGCGCCGCATTCGCCAGGAGTTCGAGCGCGCCCGCGCCCAACTGCGCCAGGAGGTGGCGGACCTCGCCATCCAGGCGGCGGAGCACGTGGTGGGCAGCTCGATGGACCAGACTACCAGCCGCAAGCTGGTGAGTGACTTCGTCGCGAGCAGTGCCGCGTCGGCCAACACGAGGGAAGGCTAATGCTCAAGGGTGCGACCGCGCGTCGCTATGCGGAGGCGGTCTTCGAGATCGGCACGGAGCAAGGCTCGGTCGAGCGCTGGCTCGCGGACCTGCGCACCCTGGCCGAGTACTTCGGCAACAAGCGGCTGCTCTTTGTGCTGAGCGAGCCGAAGATTCCGGCGCAGCGCAAAGACCAGGTGGTGCGCGACCTGCTGGCCGATAAGGTCCAGCCGGAGGCGCTCAACTTGGCGCTGCTGTTGGTCGAGCGCGGCCTCGCGCCGCTGGCGCCGGCCATCTTCCAGGCGTTCGAGCAGCGCTACAATGACTACAAGGGGATCGCGGTCGCGCACGTCACGACCGCCATTCCGCTGGACGACACGCTGCGGGCGCAGATCGCCGCGCAGCTCGGACGGCTCACCGGCAAGACCATTCGCCTGCAAGAGCGGGTGGACCCGGCGATTCTGGGAGGCGCCATCGCGCGCGTGGGCGACACACTGATCGACGGCAGCCTGCGGCGGCGCTTCGAGCTGCTGCGCCAGCAGATCGCCGTCGGCGAGCTTGGCGGGCCAGAAGACGGACAGCTCGCGGCGATCCTGGGTCCCGACGGTGGCACTCCGCCGTTCGCCGTCAGCCCGGCGGAGGAGCCGGGCGGCAACGGCGCGTCCGCCGACTCACCCGATGGCGGAAGCGAAGGCAGCGCGATCCCGCCACAGGCGACCGAGACGGCGCCGCGTGGCGGCCGTGACAATCCACCGGCGCATTTGGGGCCCAAGCCGCAGCAGCCACGGCAGCCTAGCTCTGGGAGCGCCAACGGCAACAGCGGCGGTGGGCGCCGCAAGCGACGCAAGCGCTAACCCCTTGGTCCGACGCGAGATAGGAGACATACTGTATGGCTATCGCGGACGAAATCACGCGTGTCATACGCGATCGCATAACGAATTTCAGCGGTGCGGCCACCGAAACCGCGATGGTCAGCGTCGGCACGGTGATCGAGGTCGCGGACGGCATCGCCCGCGTCTACGGTCTCTCCGGTGTGGGCTACCTGGAGCTGGTCGAGTTCCCCCGCACTGGATTGATCGGCATCGCCTTCAACCTCGAAGAAGATTCGGTGGCCGTGCCGATCCTGGGTGACTACACGCAGATCCACGAGGATGACGAGGTGCGCACGACGGGGCGCATCGCGCAGGTGCCGGTCGGCGACGCGCTGATCGGCCGCGTGGTCAACCCGCTGGGCGAGCCGCTGGACGACGCCGGCCCAATCATCACCGACAAGTTTCGCCCCGTCGAGCGCGTGGCGCCCGGTGTCATCACCCGCGAGCCGGTGACACAGCCGGTGCAGACCGGCCTCAAGGCGATTGACGCGCTAATCCCCATCGGACGCGGCCAGCGCGAGCTGATCATCGGCGACCGCCAGACCGGCAAGACCGCCGTGGCCCTGGACACGATCATCAATCAGAAGGGCAAGAATCTGATCTGCATCTACGTGTCCATCGGCCAGAAGAACTTCCAGGTGGCACGCATCCGCGAGATTCTGCGCGAGCACGGCGCGCTGGAGCACACGATCATCGTGCATGCCGGCGCCGAGGACCCGGCCCCACTGAAGTACCTCGCCCCCTACGCCGGCTGCGCGATGGGCGAAGAGTTCATGGAGAGCGGCCGCGACGCGCTGGTGATCTACGACGACCTCTCCAAGCACGCCGACGCCTACCGCAACATGTCGCTGATCATCCGCCGCCCGCCGGGCCGCGAGGCGTATCCGGGCGACGTGTTCTACCTGCACAGCCGCCTGCTGGAGCGCGCCGCGCGCCTCAACGAGCAGTACGGCGGTGGGTCGCTGACGGCGCTGCCGATCATCGAGACCAAGGGCAACGACGTCTCGGCCTACATTCCGACCAACGTGATCTCGATCACCGACGGCCAGATCTACCTCGAGGCCGACCTCTTCAACGCCGGCATTCGCCCCGCGCTGAACGTGGGCATCTCGGTCAGCCGCGTAGGCTCGGCGGCGCAGGTGCCAGGGATGAAGCAGGTCGCCGGCACGCTCAAGCTCGACCTGGCGCAGTTCCGCGAGCTGGCCGCCTTCGCGCAGTTCGGCTCCGATCTCGACCGCGCCACCAAGGCCCGCATTGACCGCGGCATGCGCCAGCAGGAGATCCTGAAGCAGAAGCAGTATCAGCCGATGCCAGTCGAGCACCAGATCATGATCATCTACGCGGCCTCGAAGGGCGCGCTGGACGACGTGCCGGTCGAGATGGTTCAGGAGTGGGAGGCCCAGTTCCACCAGTTCATGGATAGCACCTATCCCAACCTGGTGAAGGGTATCTTCGACACCACCGTAACCAACCGCAAGAAGATCCCCGACGAGATGTTCGCCCAGCTCGACGCCGCTATTGCGGAGTACAAGAAGGCGGCGCCGCGGTAAGCAGAGGGGATCGCGAAGACCGCGAAGCGAGCGCGAAGAACGCGAAGAATGTAAAGACGCGGAGAATCGCGGAGGACGCGGGGGGAGAATCCGTAGGGGCGTCCGGTGGACGCCCGCCGCGGTAAGGCAGGGTCAGGGGGCTACGGCACCTGAAGGGAACACGATATGGCAACCGCCCGTGAGATACGGCGCCGCATCCGCTCGGTGAAGAACGTGGCGCAGATCACGCGCGCCGTGCAGATGGTGGCGAGCAGCAAGATGCGCCGGGCACAGGAGCGCGTGCTGGCGTCGCGGCCATACTCTGAGCAGCTCATCACGCTGCTCTCGCGGCTGGCGTCGCAGGCCGAGGGGCAGGAAGACCTGCCGCTGATGAAGTCGCGGCCGGTCAACCGCGTCGGCATCGTGGTGATCACGCCTGACAAGGGTTTGGCAGGCGCGCTCTCCAGCAACGTCAATCGCCGCGCGGCCGAGCTGGCTCGCGACCTGCGCACGCGGCACGGTGCCGAGACGCCCGTCTCGTTCTTCGCCGTCGGCCGCAAGGCGCGCGACTTTCTGGTGCGCACGCGCCAGCCGCTGATCGCCGAGTTCACCAACCTGGGCGATGTGCCCAGCCAGGCGAACGTGCGCGCGATCGCTCGCGCCGTCTCCGACGCCTACCTCAACGGCGACGTGGACGAGGTCGCGCTGGTCTACCCGCGCTTCGTCTCAACTGTCGTGCAGTCGCCCTCGGTGATCCAGCTTCTGCCGGTGCAGCCGCCGGAGCACGAGACCGAAGGCCCTGAGCCGCAGTATATCTTCGAGCCGGACGCCACGACGATCTTCGCCGAGCTGCTGCCGCGCTACATCGAAACGCTGATCTATCAGCCCTTGCTCGAAACCGTCGCGAGCTTCTACAGCGCGCAGATGGTGGCGATGAAGAACGCCACCGACAACGCTACCGAGCTGCTCGACGACCTGACGCTGACCTACAACAAGGCGCGCCAGGCGGCGATCACGACGCAGATTCTGGAGGTCGTCGCCGGGTCTGGCGCGCTGTAGTCGCACATCCGGGCGCACACCATGCGCCCCTACGACATATGAGATATGCCGGGTGTCCGCAGGACGCCCATTCGAGGAGAACCCATCATGGCAACCGCCGCCACCCGCACCAAGGGTGTGGTCTTGCAGGTGCTGGGCAATGTGGTGGACATCGAGTTCCCCGCCGACCAGATACCGCCGATCTATAACGCCGTCGAAACCAAGGTCCAGGGCCGCGAGGAGCCGCTGATCCTGGAGGTGGAGCAATTGCTGGGCAATAACGTGGTGCGCTGCGTGGGGATGGGTCCTACCGACGGCATGGAGCGCGGCCAGGACGCTTTCGACACCGGCGGCCCGATCACCGTCCCCGTCGGCCCTGAGACGCTCGGCCGCATCTTCAACGTGCTAGGCCAGCCCGTGGACAACATGCCCGCTCCTGTCGGCGCCCCACGGCTGCCGATCCATCGTCCCGCGCCGGGCCTCGAAGACCAGGCGACGGCGGCCGAGGTGCTGGTCACCGGTGTGAAGGTCATCGACCTCATCGCCCCCTTCATGCGCGGCGGCAAGGTTGGCACCTTCGGCGGCGCGGGCGTGGGCAAGACGGTGATCATCCAGGAGCTGATCAACAACATCGCCAAAGAGTCCAGTGGCCTGTCGGTCTTTGCGGGCGTGGGGGAGCGCACCCGCGAGGGCAACGACCTCTACCACGAGATGAAGGAAGCCGGAGTGCTGCCCAGTCTGGCGATGGTGTTTGGGCAGATGAACGAGCCACCGGGAGCGCGGCTGCGCGTGGCGCTGACCGGGCTGACGATGGCCGAGTACTTCCGCGATGAAGAGGGGCGCGACGTGCTGCTCTTCATTGACAACATCTTCCGCTTCACCCAGGCTGGCTCCGAGGTCTCCGCGCTCTTGGGCCGCATGCCGTCGGCGGTGGGCTATCAGCCCAATCTAGCCGAGGAGATGGGCCAGCTCCAGGAGCGCATTACCTCGACCAAGAAGGGGTCGATCACTTCGATGCAGGCGGTGTATGTGCCGGCTGACGACTACACCGACCCCGCCCCTGCCACGACGTTTGCCCACCTCGACTCCACCATCGTGCTGGAGCGCGCATTGACCGAGCGCGGCATCTATCCGGCGGTGGATCCGTTGGCCTCGACGAGTCGCATTCTGGACCCGCAGATTGTGGGGCAGGAGCACTACGACGTGGCGCAAGGGGTGAAGCGGGTCTTGCAGCGCTACAAGGACCTGCAAGACATCATCGCCATCCTAGGGGTGGACGAGCTCTCCGACGAGGACAAGCTGACGGTGGCGCGTGCGCGCAAGATCGAGCGTTTCTTCTCGCAGCCGTTCCGCGTCGCCGAGGTCTTCACGGGTCGCCCTGGCAAGTACGTGACGCTGCCGGAGACGATCCGCGGGTTCAAGGAGATCCTCGAAGGCAAGTACGACGACATCCCCGAGGCGGCGTTCTACATGGCCGGCGGCATTGACGAGGTGGTCGAGAGCGCCAAGGCCGAGGCGCAGGCGTAGAGGGAACAGAGCGGAGAGCGCATATGTCGCAGCGTCCCTTGCTGCACGTCACCATCGTGACGGCGCAGCAGACCGTCTTCGACGGCGAGGCTGAGGAGGTCATCGCGCCCGGCGGCGAGGGCCAACTCGGCATCCTGCCGCGCCACGCGCCCCTGCTGACCACGCTCGCGCTCGGCGAGCTGCGGGTGCGCCAGCACGGCGTGGACGAGGGCATCTTCGTCGCCGGGGGCTTCCTCGAAGTCAACAACAACGTGGTGACGATCCTGGCCGACGACGCCGAGCGCGGCTCGGAGATTGACGAGGCGCAGGCGCAGGCGGCGCGCGACCGAGCGCAGGCGCTGCTGGCGCGCGGCGGCCTTGGCAGCGAGGTCGAGGCGGCAGCAGCCGCTGAACTGGAGCGTGCCATTGGCCGGCTGCGCGTGGCCGAGCTGCAGCGCGCGCGTCACGGTCCGCGGGCGCGTCCGCGCCAACCGCAGCCCGGCCAGGGCCAACAGGAACTTTAGCCACACACAAGCCACACACACAGTCCCCTTCCCTATGCAAGCTGGGAAGGGGATGTTCGTTTTCAGGGGGGGCCACGCACGTAGCGAAGCCGTTGCCTCAGCGTCAGAGCTTGGCACACTCGCCGAGCTTGTTCCCAGAGACGACATTGGGAATCGGGGCGGCGTCGCCGAACTGCGCGTTTGGCGTGTTTTGGAAGCAGGCCAGGTTGCCGCCGATCACATTCGTGGTGACCTCGTTGGCGTCGCCGTCGGCCATCACACTGTGGACCAGCACCACGTTGCCCCGCACGCTATCGCGGATGATGCCTAGCCAGCACGAGTGCAACTGGGTGACGACGAGGTTGCCGCCGATGAGGTTGTCCTCGAAGTCGCTGAAGACGCCAAACGGGAAGAGGTTGGTGGGTGCGCAGGAGACGCCGCCGCCACCCTGATGCATCGAGATGTTACCGCCAATGGTGTTGTGGTGGAAGATCAGCGCCAGCGCCCCCGTGGCGACCACATTGCCGTCTACGCGATTGTTGGTCGTGTCACACCCTGACTCAAGGCAGCCCAGTACGAAGGCTGCGTTCTTTCCGACATGCACGTTGCCCTGAATAGTCAGGATCGCGGCGTCGAAGTGGGCGTCCAGGGCGGCGTTCCGCGCGATAACCAGGTCGCCTTGAACCGTTACCACACCGCTCGGAACCGCGCACACTCCCGTGATCGTTAGCGATGAGTAGGTGCCGGGCGCGACCGCGCCGCCCGAGCACGTTGCCCTCGCGCCATGCTGGGCCGTTAGGCCGTGCGCGCTCGCGGTACCAGCGCCCACCGCCAACGCGGCCGCGATCACTGCCAGCCCCGACAGAGTTCGCAGAAGAGCCTTCACCTAGTCCACCTCCCGTTACTCAGGCTGCGCGCCCCAAAGATATGGGCTGCACAGGCAACCTTGTACAACGGCGAGGTGGATTTCCGGTAAAGGCGATGGCTCATCTCCGGTTCACGAGCGCAGGGCCAGCAAGCGCACGAGCGTCTCCAGCGCGGCGGCCAGCGCCAGACCGGAGATCGGGCCGATCAGCCAGCCGCGGAGGATGGCGGCGATCTGCCGCCGCTGGACTGTCTCGCGGCCGCGAGCGAGGCCGGTGCCCGCCATCGCGCCGATCAGCGCTTGGTTCATCGAGGTGAAGTACCCTTGCGTGACGGCGATCAGCACGACCAACGCCTGCACGCCCTGCGCCGCGCTCGCCATCGTCAGGTCCATCTTCACCACGTCAAACGCCACGGTGTGCAGGATGCGCCGCCCCCAGGTGAGTGTACCAACAGCCATCGCCAGCCCGCCGATCAGCCCGGCGAGCATCAGTGGGAGCTGGCGCGTGAGGATGAAGGCGCCGGTGGCGTTGGACACGTCGTTGGCGCCCAGCACGAACGAGGCAAAGGTGCCCACCGTCACCAGCAGCAACGGCAGTGCCCGCAGCGCGACTACTGTCGCCTGCCCCGGCTTGGCGGCAGTTTTCTGATTCGTCCGTGCGTTTTCAGCGGCCGAGATCACCTGTGGCGGCAGGTGGCGGGCGAGCGCGAGCGCGGGGACCGCACGCTCGATTGGGGAGTCCTCACCCCCCAGCCCCCTCTCCCTGCGGGGCGAGGGGGAGGCAGACATGCCGCGCTGCTCTTCTTCCTTGCCGGTGGCGAGCTGGGCCTGCACCTCGGCCCGCGCCGCCTCCGGCGGAATCACCAGATCGAGCAGCCGTGTGAAGACGAAGCCCAGCCCGCAGGCGACGAACGGTGCGATCACCCAGATGACGGCGAGCGTGCCGATCGTGCGCCACTCGATGGGGATGCCGCCCGCCAGCCCGACGCCGACGATGCAGGCGACGAGAATCTGGATCGTCGAGGTCGGGATGCGCAGGTAGTTGTAGAGCATGGTAAGCGCGCCGGCCGCCAGCACGATCACGATGGCGTCCGGTATGGTCACGAGCCGCTCGGCAATGATGTGACGGCCGACGGTCTCCTCCACGCCGCCGCTGGCGAAGGTGGCGCCCAGTATCGTCAGCACGGCAATCAGCGCCAGCGCCGGCCACAGCGCGACGGCACGCGCGGCGTAGGGCATGCCCATCACCGCGCCGGTGTAATGCACGCCCAGGTTCCAGGCAAACGCTACCACGACGACGAAGAGCAGCGCAGGGCCGAGCATGGGATTCTACTCCGTCTGCGGGCGTCCACCGGACGCTCCTACGGAAGTCTTCGCATCGGACGCCCCTACCGCGGCTTGCGCCACGACCGGCAGATCGGCGTCGCGCCACTGTGGATAGCCGCCGTCGAGGGCGCGGGCGTCGTAGCCGCGCTGGCGCAGCACGTCCACGGCCTGCTCGCAGCGCGCGACGCCGCGATGCTGGTGATTGCAGTATGTCACCACCAGGCGGCCCTGGGGCAGCTCCTCACGGCGCGCATCCAGCGCGTCGAGCGGGATGTTGACGGCGCCTGCGATGTGGCCCGCGGCGTACTCCGCAGGGTTGCGCACGTCCACGAGCACGGGAGCCGTGTTCGGGTCGGCGTCCTGGCGCTCGCGCACGGTCTCGCGCGCGATCAGCTTGTCCGCCGAATCGTCCACGTAGCCCGCGTAGAGCGCCTGGAAGGCCGGCAGGCCGCGCAGGGAGTCGAGGTCGCTATCCTGCAGGCCGAGCGTCATCAGGCCGTGGCGCAGCTCGAACGCCTCGCCCAGCAACGCGATCGCGCGCTCGGCGTTGCCGGCCAGCGCGTTGTAGCAGGCGAGATTGTAGGCATGATTGGCGATGGGAAAATTGCCCGCCCCGCTGGCGCGCAAGGCCGCGAGCACGCGCTCGTTGCCCGCGATCCGCGCTGCCACCACGCACGCTTCGCCCTCTGCGTCGCCGCGGCGGCGCGCCAGCCGGATCAGCTCGGTGTAGGGGTACCAGATGCCGTTGCCCAGCGTCTCGGGCCACAGCGCGCCACCGTCGTGCCGGTCCTCAGTCAACTCCGCCTCGGTCATGGCGCGCACCTGCGCCGCCAGCTCGTCGTAGGCGCCTTCGCTCTCGGCGGCGATTGTGTCCCACGGACGCTGCTGCCACTGCGCGTAATGCTCACGGTTGAGCGGGTCTACTATCTCGCTCGTGTTCCAGACGGGCAGCGGCTCGCCGCGCAGCGCGGTGCGCAGCTTGCCGGTTTGCAGGCGCTTCCAGAAGGCGATCTGCGAAAACGTGTCCTTGGCGGACCACTGCTCCCAGGTGCCGGTGGCCTCGCGCTCGGCGGCGCTCAGATTGGCGGTGGTTGTTTGCTCCTGCTCGCGCGCCTCGCGCAGCAGCTCCAGCACGAGGCTCTTGATGGAATCGTCGCTCACGGTTCTTGCTCCCTCTGTGTCCCATCTTGACGGACGGCGCCCTTGTGTGCCATCACGCGCTGAATCTGCTGACGGCTGCGCATGCGCCTGCCCAGAGCTTCCAGACGCTTCCAGCATACGTGTCCGCAGGCGACAACCTGTGTCATATTGGGCCGGCCGGCGCTGCGCCAGCGGCGGCATCGTCCGCCTCGTCTGCCTCGCCCGCGATCGTCGCGCGCAGCCACTCTACCAGTGCGGCGACGTCGCGCGCACCTCCGCGTGGCGCTCCGGGCCACTCCTGTGCGCGCAGGCGCACGAACTCGCCGGGCGCCCCAGGATAGCGCGCGACCACGAACAGATGCAGGTGATCGAACGCCTCACCGAAAGAGTAGGCATAGACCTTCTCAGCACCCGTGCAGATCGTGAGCGCGCGGCCCAGACGTGCGGCAAGCCAGCCGACCGTGCGCGCCTCGTCGTCGGTCAGGTCGGCAAGCGTCGCGTGGCGCTTGGTCTGAAGCACAAGCGCGCCAAGGTACTGCTGTTCGTCGCCGCCGTCGTAGGCGTGGCGCGCGAGCACCAGATCGTCCTGGTAGATGGCCCCGCCGGGCGCGGCATCGAGGCCTGCTTGCCAGTCGCAGAACGCGCAGTCCGCCATAGACGCTTCTCCTCTCGATGAGATCGAGCGGGACCGGGCGCTTTCCCGGCTCCCACCCCCAAGCGTAGAACATCGGGCGCCTTGCCGGAACGCCCCGATAGGGGCGGAAAGGGACAACGACGCCAACGTTCAACACGCCCCAATAGGGGCATGTCGCGCTGTGACACGGCGGCGTAGACTATCGGCGGTCAGGCGGACGCGGGAGGCAGGCATGGCGACGAGCGAGCGGCACTCCTACCATCACGGCGAGACCATCCACGCATTCCGCGTCCAGCGTGGGCTGACACAGGCGCAGTTGGCCGATCACTGGCCCGGTGGGCCGGTGAATCCGCAATACGTGCAGCGCGTGGAAACGGGCAAGAAGCGCATCGCCGATCAGGAGACGCTGCGGCGGCTCGGCGAGCTGCTCGACATCCCACTGTGGCATTTCGGCCTCTCGGAGTATGACCCCTTCAATCCCCATAACCTCCCAGGGGCCGGCGTGCGGATGTACGCCGAGACGCTCGAAGCAGTCGAGGCGGTCGTGCGGACCGTCTGGACGCTGCGCTGCGACGCACTGCTGCCTCAGGCCGGGCAATGCCTGCGCACGCTCAATGGTATGGCGGCGCACTTCCAGCGCGAGCTGCCACCACCCGCGCGGCTCGAAGCGCGTTTTCTGCGTGCGGTTGCCCAGGTGCAGCGCCTCAACGCCATCGCTGCCGTCGAGCGTGGCGCATACGACGACGCGCGGGTCCATTACACTGAGATGCTCGCGACCGCCGAACAGCTTGGCGAGCCGGCGACCCTCGCCATCGCGCTGATGAGCATGGGGTCCGAGCTGGAGCGCGCGGGGCGCGGCGCCGAGGCGGTGGAGTGGCTGGAGCGCGCGCGTGACGTCTCATTTGGCGCGAGTAGGCATGTCGCCACGCTGGTGAACTCGTATCTCGCGCGGGCCTACGCGGCGACGGGCAACCGGGCGCGATTCGAGCGTGCGGCCGAGACGGCACGGACGCTTGCGGCAGGGCTGGGGGGAGCCTATGGCGACGGTACCGACGGCGTGTATGCGCGGGAAAGCAGCGTGCTGGCAGAATGGAGCTGGGGCTGGCTGGTGCTAGGCGAGCCGGGCAGGACGCTCGCGCTGCGCGAGAGTATGGGCGCGCAGATCGAGCGCGATGGCGACCGGCGGCTCGCGGCATGGATTCCGCTCGACTGGGCGCGAGCATACCTGGCGCTGAGTGAGATCGAGGCAAGTATCGCCGAGGCGCGCGAGTTCTGCCGGCGCGCGGCGGCCATGCGCTCGCCTCATGCATTGCGGCACCTTGAGGGCTTCGCACGCGACCTGGACTCGACGACGGGCAACGCGAGCGCCACGGCCGCGGGCGAGCTGAGAGAGTTGGCAGCGCAAGCGGTCAGGAGCGAGGATGCGGCAGGCGAATGAATCCAGCCTGCTCGACAGCGAGGTAGGCATCGTGACGCGCCGCCAGATCGCCCACCCCGAAGTGGAAGGCCCCGATGAATGGCGCCAAAGGGTCCTCTGCCGGCTGGTTTCCATCCGACGAGTGAACGGGCATGACGTTCTCGCGCTCGATCCCTTCCGCCAAGATCGCGCGTAGCATTTCCTCGGCAGATTGACCGCGCGCCCGCGCTACCTCGACGAGCTGCTGATACAGGTCATCTGGCACGTACAGTGCTTGGCTCATGCTGACCTGCCTTTCATCGGCGCACCATATGACTACGCCGCCAAGGATCATGTCCGTGGCGGCGTGGCGGGTGTTCGCTTGTGGTGGGCGATGAGGAGCTCGAATCCCCGACCTCCACGATGTCAACGTGGCGCTCTAACCAACTGAGCTAATCGCCCATGCGTGCAGAAACAGTGTAGCATCCGGCGCAGGCCGCGTCAAGGGTCGCGGCCTGTCCTGAACACAATAGTGGCCCGGCGATCGCGCGGCTATACGCCTCATCGCATCACGTGCTCGCGCTCGTCCAGCGCGATGCCGTAGGCGGCGATCTGCGAGCCGAACCGCGCACGAATTTGGTCGAGCAGGCGCTGGCGCCTGGCCCGGGTGCAAGGTATGAAGAGCGCGTTCAGGGGCACGATCAACGCCGCATCCCGCCACCACGGAAAGAAGGCGGTGTTGATCCTGCTTTCCAGTCTCGTCGGTGGCTCCTCGCCATCGCGCGCGCTCACCACCAGGAAATACTCGGTCCTGTGCGGTCTTACCTCGCGGTACCTCGCGCCGTAGATTGCGATCTCGCGCATCTGATCCCAGGCCATGAAACGGTGCCAGCCGTAGGTGTCACTCGCGATGCCTGCCGAATCCACCGTCAGCCAGGCCGCGCGGTGGAACACGCGGCTGAGAAGCTGCGCGATGCACAGCAGCATACCAAGCCCGAAGACGAGGATCGCCGCGGAGCCTAAGACGAGTGGGAACGCGGCGACCAGGATCGGGTGGCCGAGGGCACTCACCACGATCAGCACACCGGCCGCGAAGAAGGCCCCCGCCGCCGGGAGCAACAGCAGCGCCCTCAGCGCGCTGGGATAGTAGCGCAGCACGCCACCATCGAGCATCGCCGCCTCCACACGCGCCGCCCCCGCACCGGCCGCCTCCATATCGCCCATCCCCTTATCGTCAAGACCCCCAATCCCTTCCGCGCCGGCCGCGCCCCTCACGAGTATACTATGCGCTTCCCCTTGCGCAAGCTGGCGAAACGGCTATACTGGGCGCCGGAGGTGCGGCGCATGGTTGGCGCGCGAAGTAGCCGGTGGCAGCTTGTGGGCCTCGTCGTGTCGCTGGCGTTGCTCGCGGGGTGCGCGTCAGGCACATCCACGGTCCGCGGCAACGTAACCGGCGGGCCGGGAGCGACGGCTACGGCGAGCGCGGCGCCGATCTGCGCCAGCGCGACCTGCGGGGCGACGAACGTGCAGGTGTTCGTCGAGCCGGACGCTGGCGAGGCGCCGATCCTGCATGCCATCGAGGGCGCGAACGTCTCGCTGGAGGTCGAGGTCTATCTGCTGACCGACCGCAGCGTGACCAACGCGCTCGAAGACGCCGCCGCCCGTGGCGTGAATGTGCGGGTGCTGCTGGAGCCGCATCCCTTCGGGCAGGGAGCGGTGTCGGCGCAGACGATCATCGAGGCGCTGGTGGCGGCGGGTGTGCATGCCCAGGCCGCTGACCCCGCCTACTACTACACCCACGCCAAGTTCCTGATTGTGGACGCCGCGACGCTCTACGTGCTGACGGCCAACCTCAGCCGCTCTGGACTGGGCGGCAGCTCGGCGGGGGCCAATCGCGAGTACGGCGCGATCACCACCAACGCGGCGGACGTGGCCGAGGCACGCGCGATCTTCGCCGCCGACTGGAGCCGCGCCCCTACCCCGGCGCTGACCGATCCGCGGCTGGTCGTCAGCCCGGTGAACGCGCGCGGCACCATCACGGCGCTGATCGCCTCTGCCCGCGCCTCGCTCGACGTTGAGGACGAGGAGATGGTGGACACCGCCTCGGAGGACGCGCTGATCGCGGCGGCGCGGCGGGGCGTGCGCGTCGAGGTGGTGCTGCCGCCGCCGAGCGATGGCGGCCCAAGCGGCGACGACGTGAGCCGGCTGCTGAGCGGCGGCGTGGGGGTGCGCTACCTCGGCGCGCCGTACATCCATGCCAAGCTGATCGTGGCCGATGGCGCCGTCGCCTTCGTCGGCTCCGAGAACTTCTCCGCGACCTCGCTCGACCAGAATCGCGAGCTGGGCATCATCATCGGCGACCGGCAGGCACTCGTCACGCTCAGCACCACGTTTGCGCAGGATTGGAGCCTCGGCAGTGCCGCGTGAGGCGATCACGAGGGCTGGCGCAGCAGGGCGCCGAGCGCGGTTCGCGCGGCCCATTCAAGCGGGAAGCGGCGGCTCATGCACGGGACTATGCCCGAGGATACGCCGCAGATACGCCGCAGCCCCGTCAGCAACACGTGCGATCATGGCACGTTGAGCGCCGCCGGAACGGCTGGTTCTTTGCGCGCATGGTGGGGCGCTCGTGTGGCGACTAGACCGGCGCAGAACACGGCGACGGCACACGGAACGACGACACCGATCCAGCCGTAGCGCGCCCAGCCGTAGCCGGGCACGTACGCGCCCAGACCGCCGCCGATGTAGAAGCCGAGCGTGTAGAGCGCGAGCGCCGTGGCGCGCGCCCGCGCGCCGAGCGGATTGGCGGTGTCGCTGACTGACGCGTTGGCGACGGCGTGCGACGAGAGACTGCCCACGCAGACCAGCGCCAGCCCCAGCAACGCCAGTGGCAGAACGTTGGGCAGGCCAATGAGCAGCCCGGCGGCGGTGACAACGAGACCGCCGAGGATCGTCGGGCGCCGGCCGATGCGATCCGAGAGTTGGCCGGCGAGCGGAGACGCCACCGCGCCGAGGAGGTAGACCAGATAGAACAGACTCGCCCTGCTCGCTGGCAGATCGAACGGTGAACCCTCCAGCCGATAGGTGATGTAGGTGAAGACCGAGAGGAAGGGGAAGAAGACCGTCCCGCCGATCAGCGGCGCCCACCACGCTCGGCGCACGATCTGCCCGATCGGCGCCGGCCGGTCAATATCCGCCTTGGCCTCCCCAATTGCACCCCGTCGTCCCGCGCCAGGCGCACGCCGCCCGCCTCTATGGATGCTCTCCCCCTCTGCGTCCTCTGCGTCCTCTGCGGTTGCTCTCTGCTTTCCCTCCGTTCCCTCCGTTTCCTCTGTGGTGACTCTCTCTCCCTCTCCTCGGACCGCCCCGCGCGGCATGCCCACCACCAGCACGACGCTGCCGGCGGTGGCGGCGAAGGCGACCAGCAACAGCCCGCCGCGCCAGCCGATCGCCTGCACCGAGAGGCCGACGCCCAGCCGGCCCACCAGCCCACCGAGCGTATTGGCTGCGATGTAGAAGCCGCTCACTCGGCCGCGCCAGCTCGCGGGCAGCTCGTTGTGCAGGAAGGCCAGCCCCGCGACGGTGATCCCCGGCACCATCAGCCCTTGCAGCGCGCGTAGCGCCACTAGCATCCAGAAGACGGGAGCGAGCACCACCAGGAAGCACAGGGCTGAGAGCGCGAAGCTGCACACGAGCATCACGCGCCGCGAGCCGAGGCGGTCGGCCAGGCGTCCGGCACCAAGCGAGGCGAGGGCCAGCGCGAAAGTCACGCCGCTCAGCGTCAGTCCTGCCTCGGCTGGCGCGACGGCGAAATCGTGCCCAATCTGCGGCAGCACCGGCTGCGTGGCGTACATCGCGGTGAAAGCCACCGAGGCGCCGATGTTGGTCGCGACGAATCCGAGCAGGCGGCGCCGACCTCGTCCCCCATCTCCATCTCCCTCAGGTATAGGAGCGATGACTGCCTCGCCCGGAGGGGGTGGCGCGGCAGCGTCGGGGGTGAGGTCACGCGCCAAGGTACGCCTCGCGCACCGCCGTGCTGCGCAGCAGCTCGTGTCCGGTGCCGCTCAGCACAATGCGCCCGTTCTCGATGACATAGCCGCGGTCGGCGCGCTCCAGCGCGATCTGCACATCCTGCTCCACCAGCAAGAAGCTCAATCCTTCCTCACGATGGATGGTGTCAATCGCGGCGAGCAGGTCATCAACGATGTTGGGCGCCAGGCCGAGCGACAGCTCGTCGATCAGCAACACCGTCGGACGGGTCATCAGCCCGCGACCAATGGCGACCATCTGCTGCTCGCCGCCGGAGAGCGAGCCGGCGACCTGCGTGCGGCGCTCGCGCAGCTTGGGTAGCAGCGTGTAGATACGCTCCAGGTCGGCGACGATGGCCTGTCGCGAGCCGGCGCGGCGCGTGTAGGCGCCCAGCCGCAGATTCTCCTCGACGGGCAGGCCGGCGAACAGGCGCCGGCCTTGCGGCACCTGCGCCAGTCCGAGCTTGACGACGCGCTCGGCCGAGCGATTGGTGATGTCGGCGCCGCCCAGCAGCACCTTGCCGCGCCAGGCCGGCAACAGCCCGGAAATCGCCGTCAGCAGGGTGGACTTGCCGGCGCCGTTGGCGCCCACCAGCGCGACTACCTCGCCGCGACTGACCTCCAGCGACACATCCCAGAGCACCTGCGTGTCACCGTAGCCCGTGTCGAGCCCGCGCACGGCCAGCAGGGGCGTCCGGTGGTCGCCCGTCGGTTCGGCGGGAGCCGGCGCGGCGGATGGATCGGGTGCGGTCATATGATCTCGCCCTCTAGCTCCTGGAATGCCTGCGTGTTCTGCTGGCCGCGAGCGTAGCGCTCGCCCAGGTACGCCTCGATCACGCGCGGGTCGGAGAGCACGGCATCGGGGGCGTCTTCGGCGATCTTGCGGCCATGGTGCAGCACGAGGATGCGGTCCGAGACGCCCTTGATGGCCTTCATGATGTGCTCGACCACCAGCACCGTCACGCCGGAGCGGTTGATAGCGCGGATCAGTGCGACCGCCTGCTCGATCTCAGCTGGATTCAGGCCGGCCATCACCTCGTCGAGCAGCAGCAGGCGCGGCTCGGTGGCGAGCGCGCGCGCCATCTCCAGCCGCTTGCGGTCGGCCACCGTCAGTTGGTCGCCTTTGAGCCGCGCCTTGTGGGCCAGGTGGACGCGCTCCAGCACCTCGTCGGCTATTCGCAGCGCCTGCGCGCGACTGAGCCGCTCGCGCCGCCCGAAGAAGGCGCCGACGACGACGTTTTCGCGCACGTCAAGCCCGGCGAACGGCTGTGTCACCTGAAAGGTGCGTGCGATGCCGCGGTGCGCCCGCTGGTGCGGCGCCAGCCGCACGATCTCCTGCCCGTCGTAGACGATGGAGCCGGCGGTCGGCGCGAGCGAGCCAGCGATCAGGCCAATCAGCGTCGTCTTGCCGGCGCCATTGGGACCGATGATGCCCAGCACTTCGCCCCGCCGCACGCCAAAGCTCAGGTTGTCTACCGCCGGCAGTCCGCCAAAACGCTTGGTGACGCCGCCCAGCTCCAGAATCGGCTCCGTACCTCCGGCGGACTCAGACGGGCGTCCACCGGACGCCCCTACTCCGTCGTCGGGGGGATCGGGGGGACTAGATGCCGTTGGCGGCAATGAAGCGTCTGACACGGCGCACCCCCTTTCTGAACCGCGTGCCGAGCGATTCGCGTGCCATTCCCGGCTCGGGCGGCACCACCAGCTCCTGCACCAGCCGGATCAAGCCCTGCGGCAGGAAGATCGTCACAAGTACGATCAGCAGCCCAAAAAGGATGCCGTGGACGTCGGTGAAGAACACCGTGGATTGGGTATCCAGCCACTCGATGATGATTGCGCCGATGACGGGGCCGACGATGGTTCCCGCGCCGCCCAGGAAGGTCATCAGCACCATCGCCACCGAGAAGCCCACGTCAAAGGCATTGCCCTCGCCGGTTGGCTCGAAGCTTGTCAACCAGTAGGCCCACAGGCCGCCGGCGAGAGCTGTCGGCAGTGCGCTGGCGACGTACGCGGCGACCTTGTACCAAAACGTGGCGATGCCCAGCGACTCGGCCGCCGATTCGTTTTCGCGGATCGCGACCAGCGCGTAGCCCAAGCGCGTGCGCGTGACCCACACCGTGGCGAGCAGCGTCAGCACGGCCACGGCGAGGAAGGCATAGTAGAAGACGGTGAAGGTGCTCAGACCGCCGGGTGGCGGCGTCAGCGAGACTTCACCGCCGGAGCCGCCGATGTTCTTGGCGGCGACGAATTCACCCATTGCCTCGGCGATGCCCAGGGTGGCAATCGCGAAGTAGTGGCCGCGCAACCGCAGCACGGGCAGCCCGACGAGGAAGGCGAAAATGCCCGCACCGGCAAAGCCGGCGGCGATGCCCATCCAGAAAGGCTTGCCGTTCTCCAGAAACACGGCCACCGAGTAGGCGCCGATGCCGAAGAAGACGACGTTGCCAAAGGCGGCGTAGCCGGTGAAGCCGCCGATGAAGTTCCAGCCTTGCGCCATGATAATGAAGACGAGAATCGTGGTCCAGGTGCGGATAGCGTCCTGGTCGCCGGTGAAGGGCACGATGGCAATTGCCGCGAAGATCGCTAGCCCGACGAGCATGGACCACAGCCAGCCGCGGCTTTCTTTGGGCGCGGGGACCGGCACGCCGACCGCCAACGGTTCGTGCCGATCGGCCTCCTCAGACGTCGTCTCAGACGCCATCGCTGACCTCCCCTCTGGCTCACGAATAGTAGGGTTTGCCCAGGATGCCGTTGGGCCGGATGATCAGCACCAGCACCAGCACGACGAAGGCGACGCCCACCTCCAGGCTGGTGCCAACGCCCGGCAGGTATGAGGCCACGGTCTCGGCCAGCGAAAAGACCAGCCCGCCGGCCAGTGCGGCGTAGGGCGTGCCCAGGCCACCGAGGGCAACGATGACAAAGCCGTAGAGCGTGTAGGTGTCGGCGTCCACCGGCTGGAACTGCAGTGTCGTGCCCAGCATCACCCCCGCGGCGGCGGCCAGTGCGGCGCCGATCCCGAAGGTGAGCGCGTAGGTGCGGCGCACGCTGATACCCATCAAGCGCGCGGCGTCGCGGTCCATGCCGGTGGCAAGGATCGCGTTGCCGGTACGCGTGCGCGAGAGGAAAACCGCCAGCGCGACGGTCAGCAGCACGGCGATGATGGCGATGGCGACGTTGACGAAGGGGATGCGGGTAGAGCCGAGGTTGATGCCGGCGCCCGCGTACGAGGGATTCATTGCGCGAATATTGCCGGTGAACAAATTTTGGAGCAGGTCGATGATCAGCAGATCGAGGCCGAAGGTGAGCATGAACGTCACCAGCAGCGGCGCGCGAATCACCCGATTGATGGCGACGTACTGCACAACCCAGCCGATGCCGAACACCACCGCCATGGCCAGGAAGATGGCAATGAACGGATCAATGTGCCATTGAGTGAAGAACCAGTATCCCACGTACGCGCCCAGGATCATGAACGCACCGTGGGCCAGGTTGACGATATTCATGATGCCCCACACCAGCGAGAAGCCGACGGCCACCGCCGCGAAGAAGCATCCGAATAGCAAGAAGTTGACGATCACCTGCCCGATCGGGATCGCAGCCAGGACCATGCTGTGCTCCTCTCTGGCGTGCGGTGACCTCACCCCCCAGCCCCCTCTCCCGGCGGCAGAGGGGGAGGCGGAGTGGTCGAAAGAGCGCCCGGTGGACGCCCGCCGTAGCGCGGGGCGCGCCGTACAGGCACGCGCCCGCTAGTCTACCACGGAAGGCGTACTACCGGCTGCCGAACGGCGGCGTGGGATACTGCAACGTGGCGTTGGCGACGTCGGCCGGGAAGACCGTCTGCACGACGCCATTCTGGATCTGGATCGTCACCATCGGCTTGGTGACGTTCTTGCCAGTCGAGTCGAACTTCAGCTCGCCGTAGAAGGTGGTCACGTCGAGGCTCGCCAATGCGTCGCGCACCTTGGCCGGGTCGATCGAGCCGGCGTTCTGGATGGCGAACTGGAAAGCCAGCGCCGCGGCCGTGGACTCCGCGGCCTGATACGACGGCTCCTGGTTGTACTTCGCCTTGTAGGCCGACTCGTAGGCCGGCGCGGTGCCCCAGTAGTCCTTGCCCTGGTACTTGACCTGGGGCGTCCACTGCGAGCTGCCCATCACGAAGTTGGCGTCGCCGCCGAGCGTGGTGATGAAGTCGGGCAGCGCGGGACCGACGGTGAAGCCGTAGAGCTTGAAATTAATGCCGAGCTGCTTGGCCTGCTTCATCGTCACCAGCGCCTCGTCCTCGTGACCGGAGCCGAGCAGGAAGTCCGGCGGGCCGCCGTTCACCGCCGTCTTGAGGGGAGTCAGCACGTTGGTCAGGTCGGGCGCGTCGGCAGGGTACTCGGTGTCGGCGACGACGGTCATGCCGCTGCTCTTGGCGAAGTCATCGGCTGCCTTGGCGACCGCGACCGAGAAGGAGTCGTTAGCGTGGATGATGCCGATCGTCTTGGGCGGATTGGACAGCGAGAGGGCCGCCTGGATCATGATCTTGGCGTAGGTCGAAGCGGGGCTGAGCACGCCGAAGATGTACTTATTGCCCTTGGAGAAGATCGCCTCCGAGGCGCCGTTCCCTTCGACCATCGGAATCTGGTACTGAGCGGCGATGTTCTCATCGCTCAAGGTGGCAGCGGTGCCATAGGGGCCGAGCAGGAAGTTCACCTTGTCCTTGGTGACCAGCGTCTGCGTGAGCTGGGCGCTCTTGGTGGTGCTGCTGGCGTCGTCGTAGTACTTCAGCGCGACCTTGTACGTCGTGTTGCCGACCTTGAGGCCGCCGTGGCTGTTCACGGCGTCTACCCACATCTGGTAGCCGTGCAGCGTGTCGGTACCCTCGTGCGAGAGGCTGCCGGTCAGCGATATTGGGGCGCCGAAGGTGAGCGTGTTGGAGCTACCGCCGCTCGATCCGCCGCCGCAACCTGCCAGCGCGGCGAGCACCACGGCCAGCGCGACGAAGAGCGGGAAGGCGAGCATGCGCAGCTTCACCTGCTTGCCGCGGTGCGAGTGCGGCGGCGCGGCCGCCGCGGGAGTCGTCTCAGACATGCGGGGATCATGGCTGTGCGAGTGCATATGACAACTCTCTCTCTCTACTGCCTACTGAGAGTCTGCGCGGCGCCGCGGGAGAATCCCGCCTCACCGGCGGCGGACGTCCGCCGGACGCCCCTGTGGTCGCGCCCCAGTGGCACGCTGCCGGCCCATCCGGTATGCATGCCGGGGAAGCTCTTGTGCAGTGTGTAGTAGCATCGTAGCACGATTTGGCTGCGCTGTGACAAGCGCCCAGCAAAATCACGTAGCGTGTCGGGGTCCGCGGCGCGCATTCGCGCCCCCACGCTGCCTATCCGAGGTCACGGAACGCGCCGGTGAACTCTTGCCCTCGCGCGCGCGTCGCTGGTATCGTGCGAAAAAGAAGTCGCGCGCTGGGCGCGCAGTCGTGTGAATGCGGCAGTGGCCGAGAATTCGACACATAAGACTGGACAGGATGGAATGAACCGATGACGCATGACTCCGGCGCTGAGCTCCCGCGCGCGATGGCGATCTTCGCGCACCCCGACGATGCCGAGTTCATCTGCTCAGGCACCATTGCGCGGTTGGCCGAGGCAGGTTACCGCGTGCAGTACGTCCTGGCGACTAGCGGCGATAAGGGCAGCGACAATCCGGCGGCCACACCCGAAGAGCTGGCGACCACACGCGAGGCGGAGCAGCGCGCCGCGGCGGAGATTCTGGGCGTCGCGGAGGTCACCTTCCTGCGGCATCACGACGGCGAGGTCGAGGTCAACATCCCCTTTCGCCGCGAGCTGGCGCTGGAGATTCGCAAGGGGCGCCCTGATCTGGTGCTCACCTTCGACCCGTGGCAGCGCTACCAGATTCACCCCGACCATCGAGCCGTCGGCCAGACCGCGCTCGACGCGGTTGCCGCCGCCCGTGACCATATGTACTACCCCGAGCAGCTCATCGGGGGGCTGAAGGAGCATCGCGCCCACAATGTGCTGCTCTTCGCCACCGACGAGCCGAATTTTTGGGTGGACATCACGCCGACCATCGAGAAGAAGATCGCGGCCCTGCTGGCGCACACGAGCCAGATTCGCAGTGAAGGGCTGGCTGAGCGCATCCGCGAGCGGGCGCACATTGTGGGCCAGACGCGCGGCGTGGAGTACGCCGAGGCGTTCCACTACTTGCCGATGGTGCAGCCGCCGGCGCTCGTGCGGCATCCGAACTGGTGATCTGGCGGCAATTGCCTGGCCCCCTGGCACGAGCAATGCTTGCGTCACGAAGCGGGAGCAGGCGGAACTCACCAGAACGTTGTGCGGTGTGTGGCCCATTTGGCGCCATTGATTCCACTCTCACACGTTGGTATACTCAGCGATATACTCGGCGCGGCGTCGTCCCATACTGGAAGCGGGGCACCTCATGTCGCTCGCCAGCTTGCACGTCGTCCCCACCTGCACGGAATGCGGCCTCGAAGCTGGGGGACGCTGCCCTACGTGCCACCACTACCTGTGCATGGACCACTTCGGCTACGAGGAGCACCATCCCTGCCACGAGCGCGTGGCAGCCGCCGCTAAGAATGCCGTTTGCTATGTGTGTGGTGTGCCCGCCCCTCCGCGCCAGTGGTCCACCCAGCTCTTCGCGCACTATATTGATTCAGGCGCGTGTGCCGGCTGCGGCCGCCCGGTCTGCGACGCGCGGCACACGCGCCTGCGCGAGCTGCACATCGAGATTCACCGCGATGCCATGCGCAGCCACCGCTACTACCGTACGCGCCGCTACTGCGACCGCTGCGCCCCGTGGCGCCGGCTCGGGGGCATTCGCGGCGCGTTGCGGGCCGGAGTGGGGCTTGGGCTCGTCGCGGCCGCCGCGGTCGCCGGTGCGCTGATCTATTTGCACTAAGTGGAGTCGAAGGAGCGCCGCGTGGCCGATTCCGCCGCCGAAGAGCTTGACGCCGCGGTCGAGACGATCCTCGGACGCCACCGCACGCTGATCGCCGCCGGACTGCATCGCGCGGTGAAAGACGCCGCCCGCCAATTGGAGCGGGCCTCGCCATCGGGTGCGGCGCCAAGCGAGACCACCATGTCCCAGCCGGCGGCGGGCGTCCACGAGCCGGCGGCGGGCGTCCACCGGACGCCCCTACTGGCTGAGCTTGTAGGGCAGATCGAGTATCACCTGGGTTGGCGGCACCCTGATCTCAGTCCCGCGCACAGCCACCCCGGCAAGTTGCTGCGCCCCACGCTGGTGCTGCTGGCGGCGGAGCTGGCGGCCGGGCGCGCGGGCATACGAGACCCCATGGGGGCATGCGGTGACTATCCTCCCATTGCCGACCAGGCGCTTCCGGCGGCGGTGTGCGTCGAGCTAGTCCACAACTTCTCGCTGATCCACGACGACATCGAGGATAGCGACGAGGAACGCCGCCACCGGCCGACGCTGTGGAAGCTGTGGGGCGTGCCACAGGCGATCAACACTGGGGACGCGCTGTTCTCGCTGGCGCGCTTGAGTCTCTGGCAGATGGCTGAGCAGGGCATCGCGCCACCGGTGGTGGTCCAGGTCGCGGCGCTGATCGACCGCACCTGCCTTGATCTCTGCGCGGGTCAGTTCCTCGATATGCGATTCGAGGGGCGCCGCGACGTGAGCGTGGCAATGTACCTGGACATGATCGAGCGTAAGACCGCGGCGCTGATGGCCTGCGCGACCGAGGCTGGCGCCCGCATCGCGGCTCCCGGTGACGAAGCGCTGGCGGCAGAGCTAGGGCGCTTCGGCCGGGCGCTGGGGGTCGCCTTCCAACTGCGCGACGACCTGCTGGGCATCTGGTCGGCGGGCGAGCTGGGCAAGACGCCGGCCGGCGATCTGCGCCGCAAGAAGATGACGTTGCCGGTGCTGCACGCGCTGGAGTCGGCCGCGGCCCGCGAGCGGCGTGCGCTGGAGGCGATCTACGAGGCGCCTGGCCCAGCCAGCGAGGCGCAGATTGCGGTGGCGCTGGAGGTGCTGGAGCATGCGGGGGCGCGCGAGCGTGTGCGGACGGCACTGCGCGACGCGGCGGCGGCGGCGCGTGAAGCGCTCGATGGCGCGGCTGGAGACGCGACGGGCGCACGGGAGGCGCGCGACCAGCTCGCCACGCTGCTGGCGTTCGTGGCGGCCGCCGCTGACTGAGCCATGCAGTCCACTCAACTTACTTGTTGGCAGGAGCTTTTCGGAAGACGAGCATGGACCTGGGACGGGCAGGCGGGCTGGCGTCCCGCGGGTCATCCTGTGCCACACGATCAGCCGACACGATGGCGACTTGAGCCGAAGGCATCACTCAATCCACGTGCTCGTCCCCGTTCTGCTGCCCTGGTTTGTCTGCTGCCGCAGCCAGTCGGACTTCAGCAGCGCGTACTCGACATCGTCACCCTCCCACACGTCCAGCCCCGCGCCCTCGAACGTGTCGGTTTCCGCAAGTTCAGCGGGCGTAAGGCGGAAGCGACGCACGAGCGTCAGGCCGGCCTTTTCCATCACGCGGCGTGAGGCAAGATTGTGCTCGTACGTGGTGGCGAAGACGCGCCGCACCCCAAGCTCCGTGAATGCCCTGTGGATCAACGTCCGCACTCCCTCGGTGGCATAGCCCTGGCCCCAGGCTGCTCGCCGCAGGCGGTAGCCGAGCGAGACATTATCGGGAGCACCTCCCTCGGGCGGACGTAAACTGAGCCAGCCGAGGAAGTTGCCGCTGGCCTTTTCAATCGCCGCCCAGGCTCCGAAGCCCGGACAGCGCTCGTATGACTGGAGGAAGCCAGGGAGAACACGGCTTTGGACCACCTCGCGCGGTGTCGGCATGCCGCCGTTGAGATAGCGCATGACCTCTGGATCACTATCGAGCGCGACCGGGTTGTCGGCGTCGTCCGTGTTGAGTCGCCGCAGCACCAGGCGCTCGGTTTCCAGGTAGACCTGCACTTAGCTCACCTTGTACCCACCGTAGATGGCGTGGCCGGCGCGCTCCCAGAACACGTTGGCGCCCACAAAGCCAGCCTCGGCGAGCCACTGCAGGTGATCGGGCACGCTGGAGGGCAGGTCCATCGGGTCGGGGTGGTGGAAGATGTTCGCGTGGTCGTCCACGAACTGCTGATACGTGGCGAGGGAGCCGGTCATCTCCAGCGATTGGCGCTTGACCTCGGCGTCCCATTGGCTTGCCATGTAGCGGCGCTCCCACTCGCTGCGGGGCGCGACAAGATCAGCAATCAGCACGGCGCCGCCGGGGGCCAAGTGAGCATAGAGGTCGCGGTAGAGCGCGCGCTTGCCCGCGCCGTCGAGATGGTGGATCACCAGCGAGCTGACGAAGCAGCGCACGTCGCCGGCGATTGCCTCTAGCCACTCCGGCGCTTCGAGCCGGAAGGGCCGTAGCTCGAAGCGCCCGGCGAATGGCGCCAGGCGAGCCTGCGTCTCGCGCAGCATGGCTGGTGAGCCATCCAGGCCGATGACACGTGCCGTGGGGAACCGCTCCAGGATCGCCGCACTCAGCCAGCCGGCACCTACCCCCAGCTCCACGGCCAGTAGGGGCGTCCGGTGGACGCCCACGGCCTCCGCCGTCCGGTGAACGCCGGCCGGCTCATCACGCTCAGTCGGAATGAGATCGAGGATCGTCTGTTGGATCTCGTCGCGGTTGGGGATGTGGATACGTCCGACCTCGATGAAGTGCGCCGAGTCAACCTCGTTCCAGGCCATTTCGGCATCGTTGGTGTTCTCGGTGGGAGTGGTCTCGTGATCTGTCATCGCCGCGATCCCTTCATATAGTCGGAGGCTACGTGGCTCCCTGTTGACCGCAAGTGCTCGCAACTGCGGGCCAGTATGATACGCGCGTCGCGATGTGTGCCGCGGCAAGAAATCTGATGGACCTGCCGCGGCAGCCGCCGGTGACGGGTAGCGGCGCGTGGCAGCGGCGCGACACCCCATGATACAATGAACACGCGCCGCCGGCATTGTGCGTCGCGGTGCATCCACTGTATCACCACTGGCGCCGAAGGCCGGTGCCCACCAGGCGGCTGCGTTCGCAGCCTTCGCCCGGACGCGCCGCCTGCGTCCATTCGGCAGCGAAGACCGGCACGGGACATGTGTCCCGTCGCGCGCCGGGTGTGTCAGGCATTCAGAACGTGGCAATGCTTGAGGTATGACTACTGCACATACATGGGCGGCGTGACGCGACTGCGGCGGGGGCAGGCCGCGTAAGCGCACAGAGGGGGTGATGGCGCATGTCTGGACATTCCAAGTGGCATCAGATCCGGCGCCAGAAAGGTGTCAACGACGCCAAGCGCGGCCAGCTTTTTACGCGGCTGGGGCGCGAGATCGTGGTCGCGGTGCGCGAGGGCGGCGGTGGTGACCCCGATGCGAACTTCCGCCTGCGCATGGCGATCCAGCGGGCGCGCGAGGCGAACATGCCGATGGACAACATCGATCGCACCATCAAGCGCGCGGTGGGCGGCGGCGAGGGCGTGTCGCTCGAAGAGATCACCTACGAGGGCTACGCTCCAGGTGGCGCAGCGATCATGGTGCAGGTGATGACCGACAACCGCAATCGCACCGCGGCCGAGATTCGCAACACGTTCAACAAGAACGCCGGGAACCTGGGTGAGATGGGCTGCGTGGACTGGATCTTCGAGCCGCGCGGCATCATTGGCGTGCCGGTCGTGGGGCGCGATGTAGACGAGCTGCAGCTCGAAGCGATCGACGCCGGCGCCGAGGATGTTGAAGAGTTCGGCGATGGCGACGACGAGCTGACGATCTACACCGAGCCAAACCAGGTAGAGGCGGTGCGTAAGGCGCTCGAAGCGAAGAAGATCCCTATCGCGCATGCCGAGAGCACTCTGGTGCCCAAAACCAAGGTACCGCTGGGCGAGAAGGAAGCAGTGCAGACGCTGCGGCTGATCGACCGCCTCGAAGACCTCGATGATGTGCAGAATGTCTACACCAACGCCGACATCGCCGAAGAGATCGCCGAGAAATATGAGGGCTAGGCTATAGGGAGCGGGCGACGGCGCCATGAATGAGCCGACGAAGGCCGAGCCGGCGCCGCGCCGGGTGCTGGGGATCGACCCCGGCTCGGCGCGGCTGGGCTATGCGGTGGTGGAGGAGCTGCGGGGCAAGCTTGCGCTGGTGGTCTGCGGTGTGATCGAGACCCCCAAGGGTGAGCCGATGCCGCAGCGGTTGCTCCAGCTCTACACCCAGCTTTCGACGCTTGTCGCAGAGCAGAAGCCAGCTGAGATGGCGGTCGAGGAGCTGTTCTTTGCCAAGAACCCGACGACGATCATCAGCGTCGGCGAGGCGCGGGGGGTGGCGCTGCTGGTCGCGGCCAGTGCGGATATCCCTGTCTTTGAGTACAAGCCGATGGCTGTCAAGCAGGCGGTGCATGGCTACGGGCTGGCGAAGAAGGAGCAGGTGGGCGAGATGGTGCGCGTGTTACTTGGATTAGAGCAGGTCCCGCGCCCCGACGATGCCGCCGATGCCGCCGCCATCGCCATCTGCCACCTGCACACCTCGCACCTGACGCTGCGCATTAGGGTCTGAGGCCTCGTCATCGCCGCCAGAAGGGAGATCCCATGATCGCCGCCGTCCGTGGCACCGTCGAGGGCAAGTCGCTCGACAGCATCTTCGTCGCGGTTGGCGGCGTCACGCTGCGCGTGCTGGCGCCGATCACCACCATCGGCCGCATCGAGACCGGCCAGCCCGCGCACCTCTACACCTACCTGCTGGTGCGCGAGGATGCTCTGACGCTTTATGGCTTTACCTCCGCCGACGAGCGCGATACCTTCGAGCAGCTCCTGAGCGTGGGCGGGGTGGGACCGCAGATGGGGCTGGCGCTGATCGGCGCGCTGGGCGCGCCCGGGCTGCGCGAGGCGGTGCTGACGGAGGATGTGGACCGCCTGACCACGGCGCCGCGGGTGGGCAAGAAGCTGGCCGCGCGCATGGTGCTGGAGCTGCGGCCGCGCTTCGAGAAGCTGGGCCTCGTGCTGCCTGAGGGCGTGGGAGTGGGGTCGGGCGCAGCGAGCAGCGCGCGGGCACAGGTGGTCGAGGCGCTTACCGGCTTAGGCTACACCCCGGCGCAGGCCGCCGCCGCTGTGCGCGGTCTGCCGGCGGACGCGCAGGGCAGTGTCGAAGACCTGATCGTGCGCGCATTGCGGGCGCTTGGACCCGAATAGGAGTACTGTGCGCTTTCCGCGCTCTCCGCGGCCCTTAGCGCGAGCTGCCGCCTGGCAGGCGGCCGTCCTCGCCGCTCACTCCTGGACGCATATGCACCGTCTCGGCCTGGGCGACGGTCGCCAGCAGCGTCTCGACATCAAAGGGCTTGGAGATGCCGGCCAGGATGGTCGCCGAGCGCAAGGCACGCACCACCGGCAGCGACTGATCGTCGCCACTGAGCAGGATGAAGGTATGGCGCCTGCCCAGGTCGGGATCGTGCTCGACCTCGCGCAGCAGGTCGAAGCCGTTGACCCCCGGCATGCGCAAGTCCAGCAGCACCACCAGCGACTCCTGGGTTGCGCGCAGCGTCTCCAGCGCGCGCTCGCCGGAGTCCGCCTCAAGCACGGCGTGCCGCGCATCTTCGAGCGCGGCGCGCACGGCCTGGCGGATGACCGCATCGTCGTCTACTACCAGTACGGTTGCCATCCGTGACACTCGCTTCCTGTGGCTCCGCCTGGTTGTGCCTGTCCCTGGTTGGGAGCGCATGGTCGCCACGTCGTGTGATGATGAGCATTCGTACGCATATCTGGGGCCACCCCTGCCAGCAGGCGCGGCACAGGCGCTACCGGTGCTCACGCGCTAATTGATCGTGGAGGTGCATCACCTCCCCTTGACGCTTCGATTGTCTCCATGTAGGCTACACAGCGTCGCATGGCATCTGGAAATTTCCGCGTCCACAGCCCTCGGTAGTTCATTCGGAGAACAGGCGGCTTGTTACCACAAGTGCGAGGTGATGGGTTCGAACTCTCCCTCCAGAAGCCTATTTGCGACGTTTTTCCAGGCCGCGAACTCACTTGCCGTCTTGGTCTCCTTCGCGAGTGCAGCGCCACGTGCACCAACGGTTCGACACGATTGAGGTAGGGGATGGAGGATGCGACGCTTCGCGAACGCCTGGAACGCCTTGCGGCGGGGCAGCGCCGTGTGCAACCCGATGGCGATCTCACAACTGATGTGGGCCTACTGTTACGCGCCTGTGCGCGCCCATGGGCAACCGCGTCATCGCTCGCGGAGTGCGCACGAGCACTTTCCGCGGCAAGTTGGGGGTACGCGAGCACTCTGGTGAAGGCCCACGGTATGGAACTGCTTTTGTACTCGCGCCTGGCCACATCCGGATTGTTGAGCACCGTGCCTCTCGGGGTGCGTGAGCGACTTGCGGGCGCCTACCAACTCTCCGTTGCCAACGCGCTACTGATCCGGTCATGCTTACGCACCATTCTGGTGGCGTCGGAAGCCATGGGATGCAGCCCCATCCCGCTCAAGGGTACACTACTTGCCCACCGCTATTACGAGGCACCCACCTTGCGTCCCATGCGTGACGTCGATCTGCTCGCTGCGCGCGCCGACATGCCGCGCCTCGGCGCGATGCTCCGGCGGCTAGGTTACTCACCGGTGCCTGGTCAGGCCCGCGCGACCGATTTCGCCGCCCTAGTAAATGCCGAGGTCAAGTACAAGGCGGCACGCAAGCCCATGATCGAGCTGCACTGGGGACTCTCAAAGCGGTCGGTGTATCGGCGATGTCTGCCAGTGGCGAAGGTCATGTCGCGTGCTAGGCTGATGTCTTTCGATAACATGACGGCACGCATGCTCGACCCTGCCGACGAGCTAGCGTTCCTCTGCGTCCACTCCGCCGCCGACCACGCCACGACACGGTTGATCTGGCTCGCCGACCTCGCCCGGATCGTCGCGCGCCTGCCTGAGACGTGGAATTGGCTGGAGTTCGCCCGCGCGACGGTGCACCGGGGGCTGGCAACGCCGGTGGCATTGGCACTTGGCGAGGCAATCCTGTGCCTTGACGTCACGATTCCCACAGCCGCCTTCGAGACACTGCTCTATGCCGCTGAGTCTGCGACAGAGGCGGCTCGTTGGCGCACCGCCTGGACGACAGAGTTGGGACTACGTGGGATGATCGCGCAAGTAGGCGGTCAAGACAACGGCGCCGACGGCGCGCGCTTTCTCCTGGGGGCAGTGCCGCGCGCTATCCGTAAACGTGTGCGCCGCTCGTGACACCCAATAGCAGGATGCCTGCCAGGGCCGATATCGCCTGCCCCGCTCGCCACAGCGGTCACGCTCGTTTTGGTGACTGCACGGCACGAAGGGAGTGCTCGTCGTGAAAAAGAAGGTCGCATTCATTCAGCCCAGCCGCTCCTGGCATGTCACAATTGGGAGCATCCTTGCCACCCTTCAGGCTAGGTTCCCGGACCTAGATTTTGAGGTCGTGAGCGTCTTCGATCTTCTGCGGAGCCATGATCTGGCGCTCTTTCTCAACGCGGTTATGACCGTACGAGAGTATGGAACACATATAGCTCTCAGACGACGGCCCTTTAGCGAGTACTTTCTGCGTACCCCCTACGTCTTCGATTGCATTAAGCGTATGCTTGCTCGCCACCTCAGTATCGCCGACTACCTCTTTTCGTTCCAGGTGTTTTCGCTGTTTGACGGCAGCCAGGAGAATCTGCCGCACTTTGTGTATACCGATCACACCCACCTCGCCAACCTCACGTATCCGGGTTTTGATCCCACGCGACTCTTCTCTCCGCGATGGATCGAGCACGAGAAGGCGATCTATCGTCATGCGAGGGTCAACTTCGTTGCGAGCAAGCACGTCGCTGAGTCCCTGATGTCTCAGTACGACTGCCCTCCGCACACAGTGGCACTTGTCCGTTACGGTGGCAACGTTCCCCTTGGGCCGGCCCCGCTTGAGAATGGGGCGTATACGAATAAGCAGATCGTGTTCGTTGGCTACGACTGGGAGCGCAAAGGAGGTCCGGAGCTGGTGGAGGCGTTCAAGCAGGTCTTGAAGGCCCATCCAGATGCCCAGCTCACGATCGTTGGATGCACTCCTCGTGTCGATGTGCCCAATTGCACCGTAGTGGGCCGTGTACCCACGGCCGACGTGGATGCCTATTATCGTCGCGCCTCGATCTTTTGTTTGCCGACGAAGCTGGAACCTTCCGGCAGTGTCGTGATCGAAGCGTACCAGCGGCGCTTGCCCGTCGTGACAACGAACCTTGGCGCCATGCCGGATTTCGTCGTCCCGGGCGAAAATGGCTATCTCGTATCGCCTGGCTCCGTAGGCGAGCTGGCTAGTAGCCTGATTACCCTGCTCGATAATCCTCACCAATGCAAAGCATTCGGCGAATCGGGCTATCACCTCGTCTCGAGACTCTATACCTGGGACAGCGTGGGCGACGCGATGAAACGTCACATCCTCGAGCATGTGGATGTTGGGTAGTGTGCATGGTTTATGGCCTTTGCGCGGTGGAGAGATAGCCGCGTCTTATGTCCGCATCGGCTATTTCAGCAGATGCGCAAAGAGTGCTGCCTTGCGCGCGGTGTTGGTCGCGAGGTCAAATTGCGCTTCCACTCTACGCCGCCCGGCTTGGCCGAGCCGTGTGCGCTCGGCAGGACGCTGATGCAGGAAGGCGAGTACCTCTGCCAGCGCCAGCGCGTCTTTCTCCGGGACCAGCAGGCCGGTCTCGCCGGAGATCACCAGCTCAGGGATGCCGGAGATCGCCGTGGCAATCACTGGCACTTCCGTTGCCATCGCCTCCATGAGCGCCGTTGGGACGCCATCCATCATGCCGTTGCGCGCGACAACACTGGGAAGCACGAATACATCGCACTGCGCCAGCAGATCGACCACCTGTGGTGCCGGCAGCCAGCCCACCAGGCTTACCTGCGCCTCCAGTCCGGCTCGCGAGATGGACTTTGCGATGAGCGCGCACTCAGGGCCGTCGCCGACGATGGTACACTGAAACGGCACACCACGGGCTCGCAGCCTCTCACAAGCTGCCACCAGATAGCGGATGCCCTTATACTCTTGTAGGCGCGCCACGCTTAGTACGCGCAGCGTCCGGTTGTCGTAGGTCTCGTCGCGCTCATTGAAGCACGGCCGCGGGCGGAACAGGGTCGTGTCAACGCCGCAGTGTATGACGTGCAGGTGATCGGCCGCATCGGGACATAGCGCCGCGAGCAGTTGCCTGTTGTAGTCGGAGATGGTGACCACACACCCTGCGTGAGCGATCTTCTCTGCCAGCATCGAAGTATCGAGGTAGATATCGTGCGCATGGGCCGTGAAGCTGTAGGGAATCCCGGTCAGTCGCGACATGACATAAGCAATGTAGGCCGCATGTGTGGCAAAGTGCGCGTGGATGTGTCGCACACCCGCGCGCTGAGCGGCGCTTGCCCAATAGACGGCCAAGGGAAAAGCGCTCAGGTCGCGCACGAGCAAGCCCGGCGAGCGCCACAGATGGCGCATGGTGGTCCCAAGTAGCCGCAGGTAACGGAGCGGATGGTGCAGCAGCGCCCCGAGATTGGCGGCGAGGGTGAGGAGGAGGGCATCCGCCGCAAAGTGACCTGTCTGCAGGAACTCCTCGATGCCCGGGTGAGGCACGATCTCGCGCTCGCGGATCAACGCGAAAAGCTCTATGGCCCATCCTTGACGCTGCAGTTCGTTCATCTCCTGCAAGATGAACGTTTCCGTAATCTTGGGAAAGCGGCTCACCACATACGCGATATGGCGCGCGGGACAGGGTGGGATTTCAGATGCAGGCATGCGGTCGGCCCTTGCCTCTAGGTGCTGGTAGCGACTCGTTGGCGAGTTCGTCTTCGACACGCGTTCCGTGGGGTGACGCAGGCAACGGCGCTGGTGGGCGTGGTGCGGAGAAGCGGCATTTAGCCTGAGCCTGGCGGCCTTCGCCCCGGTCGCGAGGGCTGCGGAGACATGTCCGTATGCGCAGCCGCCGGCACTGCTGGAGTAGCCGCAGCCGAGGAAGACGCCAAGCCAGGCATCAGTGCCGGGACTGGAGGACTGTACAAGGTTTCGAGGTAGGCAAGCTCGCTGGCGAGTCCCTCGTGCAGGCGCATCGTGGGCGCGTAGCCCAGCACCCGCTGCGCGCGTGTGATGTCGCCATAGGTATCGCGCACATCGCCCTGCGCGCTCGCGCGATGTTCGATGACCGCCCGGCGCCCCAGCAGCTCCTCCATCTGCGCGATCACCCCCCTCAGCCCCACGCGCCCACCGCCCGCGATGTTAAACACCTCCCCGTCCACACCTTCACCCGCATCGGCGGGCGCCTGCGCCGCCAGAAGGTTGGCCGCCACCACATCGCTCACATGCGTGCAATCGCGTGTCTGCGCCGCATCGCCATAGACCACGAGCGGGGTGCCGGTCAGTAGCGCGCGGCCGAACTGATGGAAGGCCATATCGGGCCGCTGGCGCGGCCCGTAGACGGTGAAATAGCGCAGTGCCACTGTGGGCACGCCAAAGTTGCGCCAGTACAGACGACATAGGTGCTCCCCGGCCAGTTTCGTCACCCCATAGGGAGAGACGGGTGCGGTGGGCGACTGCTCGGTGACGGGCAGTGTGGGGGCGTCGCCGTACACCGACGAGGAGGAGGCATACACGAGGCGCTTGAGGGTGGAGATGTGCCGCGCCGCCTCCAAGAGGCGCTGAGTGGCAGTGATGTTGCAGGCGGTGTAGATCGCGAACGACTCGCCCCAGCTCGTCCGCACTCCCGCCTGCGCCGCCTGATGATAGATCCACTCGGCACCATCGAGCGCCGCCGCCAGCGCCTCTGGGGCCATGTGCGCCAGATCAGCTTCGATCAGGGTAAAGCGGTCGTGGTGATAGTCGCGCAGCACCTGCAGATTGGCTTCCTTGAGCGGCCGCGAATAATAGTCGGTGAAGGCTTCAATGCCCACCACCTCGTGCCCCGCAGTGATCAACCGCTCGGCCAGATGGCTGCCAATGAAGCCTGCTACCCCTGTTACTACACAGCGCATTGCAGAGCCTCCCTCCCACTTGTCCGCTCGCATCCCACGGTGTCAACCGTCCTCCTTATCCCCACGCATCACCCACGACGGCGAGGGCCTGTTCGTGACCTGAGATCACGTGCAGCAGTGCAATGACCATCAGGCAGACGAATGCCCCGATGTATGGACTGGACTGCACTACGAGAAACGGCGTGACCACCATACAAACCGTGTCACAGACTCCGCATATGTGGTCTGTGGAACAGATGGATTTCTGGTAGCGAACTGGCGCGGTTGTTCTCCATATCCAGTCTCTATGATGGTCCAGAGTGCGCCGCGCCACAGTAACACCGCCGGTATGGTGTGCAGCGCCGGATCGCCTCCGTGCTGTACATCGTACATGATGCACTCCTGGTACGTGGTACTACTCCGCCCGATTAGAACGAGATCCGAGCCAAAGCCGATAGGCCGCTAGGCGCGGAGTCCGGCTCCGTATGCCGTGATAGCCGAGCTGGCGGGCACCTGGCGAGACATCTCAGCGTAGATGGCGTCGAGCCGGGCGCCGACAAGTGTGGGATGGAAGTGAGTGGACATGAATGCGCGCCCAGCGGCGCCAAGTGCGGCACGCGCTTCGGCATCGCGCAGCAGGTGTACCACGGCACGCGCGAATGCACGTGCTCCGTCGGCCGTGACGAGCGCACCGGTACAGTCGCCCAAGCCACGACAGCCGGCACTCGTCGAGACGACCGGCTTGCCCAGCGCCAGAGCCTCGGCGACCTTGTTGGGGAATCCCACCGCGATACGCGTCGGCGAGACGACAACCGTTGCGCTGGCGACCACGGCGGCGAGATCTGGCACGTAGCCTGTGACCTTGGCTCCCGCCCTCTCGGCCAGGCGCCTGGTGTCGGGATGAGGCGCCGCTCCAGCCAGTATCAGCCGCACCTCAGGGACCTGGCGCACGATGAGCGGCCAGATAGTACGCAACAGGTAACGCGCAGCATCTATATTAGGCAGGTAGCTAAAATAGCCAGAGAAGACCACAGTAGCCGGCAGGTGGCCAAGCGACTCTGCCGGGTACGTGAAAAGGCGGTCTTCTAATAGGTTGGGTAGCACAGTCAAGCGCTCGTCATAGGCGCTGCCCAGATAGTGATTCCGGTCGTAGACGGTCGTCACCAGACATCGATCATAGGCTGCCCCAGCCGAGTGTTCGTAGCGCCTCGTCTTCAGATACTCGACATAGTATGCAGGCTTGAGTGCCGGGTGAACGTAGCGCATACATTGCCGATGGTAATCTGAAAGGCAGTCAGTCGCATCCACGATTTTGGGGAGATCTAGTGAGATGGCGGCCGGCGCCAGGCGCAGTCGGTCTACATGCACGGCCTCCACCGCGTGACGCTCGGCGGTGCGCAGTAGCGCCTCGCGAATCGTGGCAACATTATAGTACGCGACTCGTGCCGGCAGCCGCGATGGGATACCGCGCATAACGTTGACATATCGCCGCAGCCGCGCGAGCGGCAAAAGCGTGACACTCGCGCACATCCGCCGCAGCGCCACGAAGTCAGGGTGGTCCTGGATGTCTTCCAACGCTCCGGGATGGACAGCGACGAGATGGATATCATGCGCACGCGCAAGGTGCTCGATGAAACGACGTGGACGCGGCTTCGTCAGCGATGGTACGTAGGGTGTCGCGAACAGCACGCGCATGTGAGAACCCCAGTCTACAGCCTCCGCGGGCTGCGCGCGCCGCGATTTGCACACGACCGTCCATCGCCCATCCACCCCACCCCGTAGCGAGGCACCAGTGACATCAGTGTAGACCGGTTTGTCAAGAGTCCCTTGCACCTGGGTTGCACACTCACAGTACACGCAGCATGGGCACGTGCAGTGACAGATGCGAAGCAACGTCGTGCTGCCTCCCGGCCCCACCTTCTCGCTCCTGCCGCGCTAAGCACCAGGGCGTGTGCGCTCTCGAGCTGGCCTTGCGCAGGCATGGTAGAGTGGGAGGCGCAGCCGCTGACCGCAGGACGATCCTCCGCGCAGCGATATGCCCTCATCCACCAACTTGTGGGGGCGCGGGAGATGATTGAGCCGATCAACCAACTGGCTACGCGAATGGGTCTAGACGTACCAACGGACGAAAGGCGCCTTCGTAGCAATCGCCCGACAAGTGTTGCCGCGTGGATGCTGATCCAGCGCTTTCACCCTTTCGTCGGAGGGGCTGAGCGTCAGTTGCAGGCGCTCAGTGAGCGATTCCCTGCCCATGGCGTGAGTGTCCGGATTATTACACGGCGGCTTGCGGGTCCAGACTACCCACCCTTCTCGACGGTGGCGGGTGCCGAGGTCTACCGCATCCGCAACGCAGGTGGATATGCGGGGCGCTCGCTGAGTTACACTATCGGCGCCCTATGGCTGTTGTGGCGTCGGCGACGCGATGTGGACGTGCTGCATGCGCATGAGTTGCTCTCACCCGCTACAACCGCGGTGCTCGCCAAGCTCATGGTCCGCAGGCCGGTGGTGGTGAAGGTGCTACGCGGCGGCAGCGATGGCGACGTATCGGTGCTACGCTCCAAGCGACTTGGCTCGTTCCGTCTGGCTCTCTTACGTCGGCTGGTGGATCGCTTCATCTGCATCAATGGCGAGATCGCTGACGAGCTCTTAGCCGCAGGGGTTCCGCAGGAGCATCTCATCGCGATCCCCAATGGGGTGGACAGTAAGCGCTTTACGCCCGCTACTGCCGCAGAGCGATTGGCCGCGCGACATATGCTGGGCATCGCGGACAAACAGGTCGTCATGTTTGCGGGGCGACTGGCCCCTGAAAAGGGACTCGATATTTTGGCCGATGCCTGGTCACAGGTGTTGTTAGCGCACCCGAACGCGCAGCTTGCGGTGCTGGGCACCGGACCGATGGCAGATCAGCTCGCTCGCCGTGCGTTGCCGGGCCTGCGGCTCTTCGGCGTGCGCGAAGATATGGCCAGGTGCCTTCAGGCCGCCGATGTGTTCGTCCTCCCCTCGGCTGCGGAAGGACTTTCGAACGCTTTGCTCGAGGCGATGTCGTCTGGGCTAACGTGTGTGGCGACCGAAGTCGGAGCAGCAGGCAAGCTTCTAGGCGATGATGAGCGTGGGCTGCTGGTGCCTCCGGGCAACGCTGCAGCGCTGGCAGCGGCACTTAACCGTGCCCTTGCCGACGACGCGCTGCGCACGAGGCTGGGAACGTGTGCACGGGCGCATGTCGTCGCCCACTACTCTCTTGACTCTGTCACACGGCGGCTCCGTGCGCTGTACGACGACGTGATCGCTGACCAGGGAGCACCAGCAACTCACCAGGGCACGAGCAGCAGTTAGCGCGCGCAGGCGTGGCCGTCTTGTATCCGCCGTGGGCCCGCCCCGAACCACAGTTGACGCGGGCCATAGCAGACGCGGGGGACACCTCTAGCGATCGCGCTGGGCCTGCATCTGCGCCAACACCCTGCGGCGTGTACGGGACAATCCGGTCGGCCTATCGTCTTGATTGGCATACGCGGGTGCCTCACCGGCGCCAGTTCTATCCAACGCCGGTGCGATTGCGGCGAGTGAGGTTTTGGACGTTGTCTGCCGTTGGACACGACTGAGCTTGTCAAGCGCGAGGATCAACCCCAGTAGCACCCATAGCAGCAGGCTATCGTCGTAAGCATTATGGACGAAGGCATTGGCGCAGTAGGCGGCAAGCCCAGCCGCCAGGCCCAGAATCACCGCGCGCAGCCACGGATCGCGTGTGCGCCGCCACGTACGCCAGGCGCTCCAAAAGCCGAACGCGTGCAGCAGCGCAAATGCCACTGCCCCAAGCGTGCCGAAGGCTATCCACATCGCCAGGAAATCATTGTGCGGTGGCAACGTGCCCAGCGCCGTCAGCGAGCCGGGGGTCAAATGCGCTATCGAAGCCACCCGCGCGGTGTACCGCGGCGCGAAACCCAGGAAGCGATTGTAGCCGATACCAAGGAGCGGATGGTCGCGCACGATCAACAGGCCCGCGAGCCACAGTGCCACCCGTTGGCCGGTGCTGATATCGAGGTCGCGCGACGCGCGCGACGCCAGCAGGTGGGAGCCAGCGCCTGAGCGGACCACGACGATGGCAGCGCCAGCCGTTGCGGCAAACAAGAAGGCAAGCCCGACATAGCGCTGCGACCGCGGCAGGCCCAGTACCACCACCACACAGGCCAGCCCCACTGCGAGAAAGCCCGAACGTGTGCCACTGGAGTAGATTCCGGCGATCAGCACAAGGGCGAGTGCGGCACCGCTACAACGCAGCCACAGGGACATCCGTCCGTAGGCAACGATCCCGATGAGCGTCGCGGCCCCGACGCCAAGCGTATCCGACAGGTTAACAGGAATCTGCGTCAGACCAAAACCGCGGGTCGTATAACGGGCAAGCGTCGCGGTGTCGGCCACGCCAATGGGACTGGCCAAGTACACCTGCGCGAGCGCTGTCAACGCCGACAGGCTCAGGATGAGCAGCGCGGGGACCAGCACCACGAGAAGCCGGCGCTTCCGATCGAGCACACCCGCCAGGGTGAAGAGCAGAACGATGCCGACGGCGGTATGGCGCACGAAGGTCGAGGTATCGCCGCCGTTTACTGTATTGCTGAGCAGGCCGATGGCGACAAAGGCGCTGAGCACCGCGGCGAGACGCAGGCTATCGCGGCTGAGCGCAAAGCGGCGCTGCGCGATGGCGAGCGCACTGCCGTAGAGGACCAGCGCCGCCAGCACGGTACGCAGGCTCTGCGAGGGCAACAGGGGCGTAGGATAATCGGTGAGTGTGAGATCGGCCACCACGATCGCTGCCACCAACCAGAGCCGGTCGAACAGGGCGAGCGCGGCCAGCGCGCCGACGCAGGCCAGGACGAAGGCGATGGCGCTCAGATCAAACATCACGACGGCGACCCAGGTGCCCAGCGTCGCGCCCGCTAAGAGCGCCAGCAGCATCGCACGATGTGCCTGCAGCCAGGCGCGCCCATCCTGCAGCAGCCGCCACGTCTTGACTACCGCGCGCAAGACGTCAATGCCAAGCGCGCGTAGATCTGAAGGGCGGACGAACAGCGCCTGGTCCACGCGTACGTGGCCGTAGGCGAGGAACGCGACGAGAACTATGGCGCCGTTTAAGCAGTACGCGATGCTCGACGTCAGCGCGGCGCCGGCGATTCCGTAGCGTGGGATCAGCAAGAGATCGAGCGTAATCGTCACGGCGAGCGAGGCGCCGGTGGAGATGATGCCGACGTACGCCTTGTTATTGCCGAGCAGGTAGCTGTAGAGGGACTTGTAGATCGTCACGCCGAATGCACCCGGCAGCAGCAGCCACAGCGGCACCAGCGCCGGCAAGAAGGCCGGCCCATAGAGGATAACAATCAGAAGATGGCCGGCGGCAAAGACAACCACCACCAACAGGGCGATCAAGAAGAGGGAGCGGCGGCAGACGGTGGCGATCAGTCGCGCGCCACCGCGAGCGGAGGCCGCGGCGGCAGCGGGGAACAGCACTGTCGAGAGCACCAGTGGCAACTGCCACAGCAGCTCGCTTACACTGGCTGACACGGCGTAGTAGCCGACAGCGGTCACGCTGACGAAGATGCTGACAAGGTATGTGTCCAGCCGTACGTTGCCGTAATTGAAGAGCGAGGTCAAGTAGGTCTGCGCGCCGAAACGCAGCAGCTCGCGCTGAATCGATCCCCGCCAGCTCGGCACAACCGCCGTAAAGCGCATGAGCAAGAGCAGCGAACTCAGCAGCGAGGCAATGACGCTGAGCCAGTACGAGAACACTGCGGCATTCAGAGGATCCTGAGAGACTACCAGCAGCGCGCCGAACCCCGCGGCCTGGACGACCACCTGCACGATGTTCGCAATGTTGTAGCCAATGATGTCGTTGGCCGCGAGCTGGCAGTCGGAAAGAAAGTAGTTGAGTAGCACAATGGGTCCCAGCAGAATGAGCAGGGCACGGTACGGCGTTGGGATCTGCAGCAGGAATGGCACGCGCAGCACGAAGGCGAGCACGAAGTAGCCAGCAGCGGTGATCGCCGAGATCAGCAGGCCCAGACTAACGACATTGCCGACTGCCTGTCGCAAGGTGAAAACCTTGCGGCCGACCGCGTAGATCGCCGCCGACGAAGCGCCAAATGTGCAGTAGGTGAACACGATGCTAACCAGCAGGAAGATGGTGTAGGTGCCCTTGTCGTGCGGACCCAACAGCCGCGAAGAGATGATGCTCAGCGGAAGGGCAATGCCGTATTGGGCGAGGCGGCCGATCAGCGCCACTGCGATATTGCGTCCAGTACGCTGAGTCCCAGTCGGGCGCGCAATCGTGGACAGCATCTCGGTTGACAGCCGGTCGTCCAACAGTCCCACCGGCGGCAGGATCTGCGTGTCGCGCTCCTCAAACCACGCCTGCCAACCGCCGAGCCGGATTGTCGGCGCCGTGTCGTCCACGCCCACCGGAGACTTGCGCTGGTTGCTCCGGTCTGTATCCTGCTGGCCCATCGGTTGCCCCACTTCATACCTGCCGGACTCCACGCTCATCCGCACTCGTGTACCTCGTCGCCGCTGGTCTAGGCACTGGCGAGGTCATGCCTGGGCGCGCATCAGGCGTGGGAGCACCCGTCCGTACGGTGCGGATAGGAGCCGGAGGCCGTGGGGCGGTCGCCGTCATCACCAGCGCTACCACGCCGGCATGCACCATGTCGAGCGTTTCCACGCTGTCAAAGAGCGCTTCGGTGCGTCCTCGCTGCTCGTCGGCCACGAGCACGATGCCGTCGGCGCGCTCCGCCAGCGCGACGGTCCCCCACTCTGCTATCACCGGCGGTGCATCCACCACGATCAAATCGGTTGGTGAAGCAAGTAGTGCATCGAGCAAGCGATCCATCGCCGGAGATTCGAGCAGGAGCTTTTGCATGTGCGAACGCTGACCTGCTGGGAGGACCCACAACGACGGCAATTGCGTGGCTCTGATAGCTGCCTGCGGGTCAGGCGGCGCGGCGCTTGCCTGCGTCAGCAGGTCAACGAGGCCGGGTTGAGCAGGAAGGCCGAAGATCGCCTGGATCGAGGGCCGCTCGACGTTTGCATCCATCAGCAGTACCCGCTTGCCTGACGCGGCGGCGTGCACGGCGAGGGCTGCGGCAACGAGGCTCGTGCCCGCGTGCGATTCGGCACCTGCTACAAGCAGCAGCCGAAGCGGCCGCTCCACACTCTTGATCGTCACCGCCAGGAACAGCTCATTGAGTGATTCTGGATTGCCCACCGCACGGCGCGGGTCACCGCCAGGTGGCAGCGCCGTCCGTGGCAGCGTCATCGCGATCAAGGCCACGTCTTGTAGCGCCGCGGGTAACCTGCCACCCAACGGCAGTCCACGCCGCCGCGGCCGGAGAGCGGCCGCGACCAGGATGCCAATCGCCAATCCGCCACCGACGCCGCCCAACAGCAGCTTGCGCCGGTCGGGCTGCACCGTCGCCTCATCGGCGAACGCCGGTCGCGCCACGCCCACTATTGGCGCCTGTTGTGCCTCTAACGAAAGCAGATTGGCGAGCTGCCCATTATCGTCGGCTGCGGATTGCTGTTGGACCGCGAGCTGCGCCTGGGTGGCTGCTACCTGCGGGTCCTGAGCAGGCGGCAGCGGTGGAAGCAGGGCGTTATCGTGCTGGATGAGCTGCGCGAGGCGCTTCTGAGTCGCCGTGACCTGCGTCTGCAGCGCCGCGAGGCGGTCGCGCAGCGGCTTCTCGCGCGCTGCGTTAGCGGTGGCAATGTTCTGCGTCTCGGTCGCGACGATGGCCTGTGCCTCCGCGCTCGCGAGCGCGGCCGCACGGTCCGGCGAGCTAGCGTGCGCAGTCACTTCCAGCAATTGGGTCTGCGGCACCGGCTGGACGACCAGCGCCGCGCGCAGATCGGCCACGCTCTCGCCCGGTACCGACGCCGTAGCGTTCGTCAAGACAGCGCTCGTGTTTGCTGAGGCCTGGAGGGTGTTCAGCAGCTCGCTGGTCTGAAGCTGGATGGTTTGGCGGTCGAGCGTATTGATCAGGTACTCGACACGCACGTACGCACTCACCGTGTACGTGGAAGGGCGACTCGTGTACACCACGGCGGCAAGCGTGCCCAGGGTCAGGCAGGCAAGCACAACCCCCACGCGCAATCCCAAGATGATGACACGGTTTCGTGCGCCCACCAGGTATGCCTCCCCTCTTACACCCTGCCTGCCCCTGCCTTCGTACGCCGGCAGCTACCCCGACCGCGACCAGAGTTGAAGCGCGGGCGCTGTCGTTCCAACGGCAAAGGTGGCGGCGTGCGGTTGCCAGGTCACAGCCCATCCCGCGCTGCCAATTGGGATCGTCTCACCCGCGGCCGTCGTGTCCAGGGGATCCTGCACCAACACGGTGCCATCCTCAGAGCTGGCCGCCAGCGCGTGGCCGTCACTGGACCATGCGAGTCCCCGGGTGATCTGTGTTGGGCCAAAGAGTACGCGTTCGAGCACCAGCGCATCCAGACTCCAGATGCGCGGATGCGGGTCGAGGCCGGCTGAGGCAATCTGGGCGCTGTTGGGCGACAGTGCAAGGGCAAAGACTTGTTCCTGGCCGCTGACGACCTGCCGCATCTGCTTGCCGGTGGCGCTGTTCCACAGTCGCAACACCCCGTCGAGACCCGATGAAAGTATGTCACCACTGCCCGTACAGAGCACTGCGCGCACCTGGTTTTGCGACCCACCTAGCACCATGCGCAGGGCGCCCGTGGTGCCATCCCAGATCCGTAGTGTGGTGTCTGCCGAGCCGCTCACGAGATGCTTTCCATCGGGCAGCCAGGCCAGCGCCCGGACCGCTCCCTGGTGCCCCATCAGGTTTAGCGGCGGCTGACCAGACTGCGGGTCGGCGATGATGATGGTGCCATCGCGGCATCCTGCCGCCACGCGTGCGCCGTCCGGAGCGAACGCCAGCGCGAATATGCCTGAAGCGGCTTGCACCAGCGTCCCAGGGGCGGTAGCGGCGTCCGACGGCCTCCATAGCAGAACCGCAGTATCGTTCCCACCCGAGACGAGCACCTGACCGTCAGGCGACCAGGCGAGGGCATTGACCTCGGCAGAGTGTCCCTTCAAAACGGCAGTGCGGCGAAATGCGCGCTGCGGACCGAGTGGGCTCGCTGTGCTGGTAGCGTTGACCGCGCTGGTAGGGCTAGTTCCCGCACGCCCCGCACTCGTGGTGAGCGGATGTATCGCGGCAAGAGCGGCAAACGCGGTGACGGCGCCCGCACCGAAGGCGAGCATCTGGCGACGACTGACGCGCATCGCCGCGGATGGCTCATCGTCTGGCGGCTGCTCCAATCTACTCACGGCCTCGCGCAGGGCGTCCATAAGCTGTGCCACGGAGGTGAAGCGTTGCGCGGGATCGGGGCGCAGTGCGGTGCTCAAGACTGCGTGCAACGCGGCCTCCAGTTGCGGCCGCCGCGCATCTTGATCGGGGAGACCCGCGGCCTTCTGATCGAGTATCGAGGCGAGGGAGTGCGGCGCAAACGGTGGCTGGCGCGTCAACATGAGATAGGCGAGGGCGCCCAGCCCGTAGACATCCGAACGGGCCGATACCTCGCCGGCGAACTGTTCGGGGGCGAAGTAGACCGCGGCACGTGCCTCGCCGCGCATAAGCTGCCGTGTGGCATAGACGTGGCCGTACAGGTAATCGGCATATCGTAGCTGTTCGAGCCCGGATCCCTCTACACCGCTCGCCCGTAGCAGGCGAATGTTGGAGGGCTTGAGGTCGCCGTGGATGAGTCCGGCGCCGTGCAGGGCGCCCAGACCAGCGGCGAGCGTCTCGACGTAGCGCAGCCAGGTGCGTGGGTGCCGCGGCAGCCATTTGGCATGCCCGGAGGTCGCCGTGGCCAAACTCTCCCCGGAATCCAACTCCTGGACGATCCAGATGCTGTCGGGGGCTATCACGCAATCTAGGGTCGGCATCACAGCGGGGTGTCGCACCCGCTGTGCGAGGGCATAGGCTCGGCGCACCTGATCGGCGGCTCCTGGATCAGCGCTCGATGATGGATGCAGCACTTTGACGGCAATGGGGACGGCCTCCTCGGCCCGACGTGCGGCGAAGACACGGCCCAATGCTCCATAGCCGAGCGGCGCAAGCAGGCGGTAACGATCGGAGACCGGCCGCTGGCTGAGCAACCCTGACATGGCATCTTCCTGCTTCGTCTGGGCGCTGGCCCCACCGCCCCACCCCCCGACTCGTTTCGATTCACGATACCAATGGACTCAGGGATTGTCAACGCCGGAAGGCCGCACGTCCCGCGGGCAACGCTTAGCGGTCGCCTGACATACCACCGGGCTTGCGCAGGCGCATGCTCACCCACCAGCACACATACAGCGCCAGCCCTTGCCGGCGCGCGAAGCGGTTGTCCCATCGCTGGCCCCAGCGGCAGACGACCTGTCCTATTCGCCGCATACCGGGGAGGAGCTGTAGTGCCAGCCCAATCTTCGCCGCGCCGGCGACTCCCTGCAGGTCCTCGATCACGAAGGAGCGTCGCAACCGGCGCAGTGTCGCCCGCGTGAACGGCCACTCCCATGCCCGGTCAGTCTGCAAAGGCCGGTAGAGCAGGCGCGCCAGGCGATTGAGGGGATCGGTCATGAGGGGGTCCATGGAGATGATCGTGCCGCCGGGCTTGAGAATGCGGGCAAGCTCGTCGAGCAGCACGCCCATGTCCTGAAAGTGGTGCAGCACCGAGAAGGCATAGACGAGGTCGAAGGAGGCATCGGGAAAGTCGTTGGCGAGAAAGTCGCCAGCATAGGCATGCGCGTGCGTGAGATCGCGCTCGCGCAGCGTCGAGTTGAGGCGTTCGATGGCGTGTGGTGAGAGATCGAGACCAATGTACTCTCCGCATCTCTCGGCGATCTCAAGCGAAAGGCGGTTGCCCGAGAAGCAGCCAAGATCGAGCACCCGCATGCCCGCCAGGTCGCCGAGCCACGCATGGTGTAATGTATAGAGCTGGTCGTCCACGCCAGTGACCTTACGCATGCGCCAGATCCACAGCCGCGCCCGCGACCAGAGATTCGTGATGACATTGGCCGCACGCTCGGGTGTATACGTTGCCGACGTCTCAGCCGCTTCGAAGCGCGACTCGTAGAAGTCTTTCTGGCGTACGTTGATGGCCAACATCTGTTGCCGCGTGTCGCGGCGCGCCTCGTCTCGCATGCGCGTCCACCCCTCGTCGCCACCAGTTCCGTTTCGTTCGCCGCGTCTTCGGGCCGCATTCAGATATCGCGTATCGCGGCGCCTGCATTGTACGGGCGAGGCGGATCGCGCGCAAGTGGAGAGTACCTTGACGGAGAGTTGCCCGAGCACGAGGGGGTGCCTGTCCTTCCCACCTCTATCCCTGGAGTCAGCCGCGCGTTGGAAGTCCTTCCAATGGTCAACCGATAGGCGGGTCAGGCCTTGTGAGGAAAGCTCCTGGGCAGTCTACTATTGTCGCTCTGTTTGCGATTGACATCTCCTGGCTTTCTCCGTACGATGCTGGAGCCATCTGATCGGCCGCGCGGCGCGATGCAAGCTCCCGGTGCATCTGTGCGACGTTCATTTCCGACGTTCATTACAGGGGGGAGGCGGTGGTGGATGGAGCGCCTATCACTCGGCGTACAGACTGCTCTCGGACGATCTCCTGCGCGAGGTGCGCTGCGTCGCGCACACCAGCGCTACCGTCATGCACGTGTCCTTCTGTACAAGCTGCGCTATGGCGACGTCGACGAATCAGAGCAGACGGTTGATGCCATTGAGAGCATCAGCCGACAGATGGTCGGGCAGGGTCTCCGCGTTGAGCGCATCCAAGTGAACCCGGCCGAGTATGAAGCATTCATCAGAGCGGCTGCTATTCCCGAAGCGGTCTATTCCGACCTGTACCGCTCGAAGTTGTTGGAGCATTTTCTCTCCGTGCAGGTATTGAAGCCGCGTCCGGCGGATGTCATCGTTGATGTAGCGTGTTTCGCGTCGCCCTTCGCAGCTATGCTTCGGCGGCTGTATGGTTGCCAAACCTATCGCCAGGATCTGCTGTTCCCGCCGGGCATTCACGGCGATCGTATCGGCGGCAATGCGGCAAAACTCCCACTTGCTGACGCCAGCATACGTGGCATGACACTTCACAACTCCCTAGAGCACTTTGAGGGAGACAGCGATTCGCTCTTTATCCGTGAGGCAGCGCGCGTCTTGCAGCCAGGAGGCAGCGTATGCATCGTGCCGCTGGACATGAGCGCCACGTACTCGATCCGCACAGATCCGACGCTGCGCCGACGCAACCTTACATTTGACGAAAGAGCTGTGGTACTGCCTCGGCCTGGTCTCGGCCAGCGCCATGAGCGGTTCTACGATGTGGCCGCTCTGCAGCGAAGGATCCTCAATCAAAGCTCTCTCCTACGGCCATCGCTCACCCTCGTGACGAATGTTGCCGATGTCTGCCCCGGTGGCAAGCCACTCTTTGTGCTGACACTTGAGCATACCTAACAGCGACCTACCTTCTCCCGTTAGCTGCTGAGCGACTGCTTATGTCCGCGCAGATCCAGCGCGCTCGCCATGGCGCGCTGAAGCACGCGGAGATCGGGGTGAGAGAACAATGATGGAGCGATGGATCGGGCCTGGGTATTTATGGCCGGAGAAGGAGACGGCCGCGGTTTCGAAGACGCAGGCAGGAAGCCCAGGCGAGCCTGCACGCACCCGCCGAAGTGTGGGGCTCACCGAGGCAACCGCCCTCGCTGCCATCCTTGCGCTGACTGCTGCGCTGGATTTCTGGCATCTCGACCAGAACGGCTACGGCAACGCGTACTACGCGGCCGCCGTGCGCAGCATGCTGGTGAATGGCCACAATTTGTTCTACGTCGCGTTCGACCCCGCTGGATTCCTCGCAGTGGACAAGCCCCCGCTGGGGCTGTGGGCGCAGGTCGCCGCTGCGAAGCTCTTTGGATACTCCAGCGCCAGCCTACTACTTCCCCAGGCGCTGGCTGGGGTGCTGGCAGTGCTGGTGCTCTACCTGACCGTACGGCATGACGCGGGCATCCTCGCCGGATTGCTGGCCGCGGGCTCGCTGGCGATTACCCCCATCAATGTCGTCTCGAATCGTGACAACACGGTGGATAGCGTGCTCGTGCTGATGGTGCTGGTGGGCGCGTGGGCGCTGTTGCGCGCTGCTTCGAGTGGCAGTCTGCTCTGGCTGCTGGTAGGCTTCGCTGGCATAGGCCTGGGCTTCAACATCAAGATGCTCGAGGCGTATCTCGTGCTCCCTGCCTTCGTGCTGACCTACGCGCTGACCTCATCTGTAGGGCGGCAGCGCCGCACGATGCACCTTGCCCTGGCCGTGGTGCTACTGCTGGTGGTGTCGCTGAGCTGGGTGATCGCCGTAGATGTGACACCTGCCGCTCAGCGCCCGTACGTGGGATCGACGGCTACGGATTCTGAGCTCGAGCTCGCCTTTGGCTACAATGGCCTGTCGCGGCTATTTGGCGCGAGCACAGGATCGTCTCAGGCGCCTCGGTTGGTGGTTGCTACCCGGCTCGCGGCTGCTCCCAAGGCGCCAGTAGATTCCGCTGCGACTCTGCCACCCGGCTCGGGGCGCAAAGATATTGGGCCCTCCGGGCCGTTCCGGCTGGTGACTCCGCCGCTGGCACTCCAAGTTGGCTGGTTCCTTCCCCTGGCGGTGATGGGCCTCGTCGCCCTCCTCGCGACGCTTATCCAACGCGCGCCGGCTGATGGTGACGGATACTGGACCTCGGAAACGCGCTCCCGGATGCGGCACGGCGTCGTCTTCTGGGGTACCTGGGCCGTCGTCGTGGCGGCATTCTTCAGCGTCGCGCGGGTCTATAACGTATACTATCTTGTCATGTTGACGCCGGCGATATGTGCGCTGGCCGGGATCGGGCAGCCAATTCTGTGGCGTGAGTATGTGGGAGCGAGCTGGCGCGGGTGGTTGCTGCCCGCCGCGATCCTGCTGTGTGCGGTGGTGCAAGCTACGAGTCTCGCCACCTGGCCGCAAATCGGCGCGACGCTCGCGGGGGCCGCGCTGGTAGCGGGCGTTGCCATTGCACTTGCCCTCGCGATTGGCCGCGCGGCGACGGTTCCGGCGCGACGAGCCGGGGAGCTGCTCGCGGGCCAGCCGCGCGTGCCGGTCCTGGCGCTCGCGGCCACCTCCGCGCTGGCGCTGGCGATCAGCCCCTTCGCGTGGAGCGCCGCCTCACTGACCAACGGCAACGCTGGCGGAGGCCCCATCTCCGGGCCCATGTATGCAGATGCCACACCCGCGCCGCTACCCTGGATCGATCCCAGGATGGTTGGCTATCTCAGCGCGCACCGCGGCAGCGCGACCTACCTGGTCGCCACAGTGGACGCCGTCACCGCCTCGCCGTTCATCATTCGGCTCGGCCAGCCCGTGATGGCGCTTGGCGGCTTTGGCGGCTGGGATCATATCCTGTCCCCCAGCGATCTCAGCAATCTGATCGAAGACGGCACGGTGCGCTTCTTTTTGCTGCCGTCCTCCAACCTCAGCGCTGCCCAGGTCCACGACCTCTATCCCCATTTCACGGGAGCCTATACACCCACCTATACCAACAGTCTGACCGAGTGGATTGCCACCAACTGTGCGCCGGTAACGCCCCGGGATTGGAATCTGTACGCTTCCACGAGTCGTATTTGGTCGCGCCAAATCTTCGACTGCGCGGTCGTTGCGCGCTCCTCACCGCAGTCCTGGAACACGCCGGCTATCCCGCGCGGCTGATCTGCACTGTCGAGGAGTATGCTGAGCGCTGCCTGCGCGAGTCGCCACGCCACAGCCGCCGCTGCCGACGGATGCAGCACAGTTGCACATCGCGCTCGGAGCACTATACGGCACTAACCGGCATAATTACTGATGGATTGCCTGTTGGACCCGGCGGCCCGTGTTCCACACGGCGAGAGATGGCCTTGGTTGCCGAATTCGTAGTTACTAGGACCCATTTTGGTCGTCAGTACAGTGTATGGTTGACAGCCACGGATCGATCCTGTATTGTAGGGCTTGCTTCGCGGGTCAACTGAACATGGCCCGCACCGGTCAGACGTTTAGTGGCGGACGAGGCACTGACGCGGAGACTATACAGCGCGTGGTGGTCCTGCCGGATCAGCGCCTGGGGATTCGTGAGGCGTCCCCGGGCCAGGGGAGCCGGTCCCACCCAGCGGCAGACTCGAGACCGCATTCGTCAGTACGTTGTCGCCTCGTGCGTACGCTCGGCAGCGCGGCTGCTTCCGACGGGCGCTGTTGTAATAGCGCTACGCCATCCGTCGGAAGCTGAGGCGCACAAGCTGAGGGCTGTATGAGTGCCCTTCGGAGGAGTTCCTCATGGATCCACATGACACGCCATCTCAGTTCTCACATGGTGTCCCGACTAACCCGACGAGCCGGCGCAAGTTCCTCAAGGCGGCCGTGGTGGGCGGCGCGGCGGTGGCAGCGGGCGCTGCCTCGGGCGCGGCAGGCGTTGTGATCGCGCAGCACAGTGGATCGGCCCCACGCATCACGAACCTTTTCAACGTCGGCAATCCGGGTGTCAGCGGCAACGATCCCTACAAGTTCACCTTCGAGCCTACCGAGCAGAACGTAAACCTCACCAGTATCGGCAAGACCGGCCCTTCACAGACGGGTGGTCCGTATAACCTTAACAGCGCCTATTTTGCAGTCCTCGCCATGTATCTGACGTCGGGTTACTACACCGTGTTGTTCCAGCAGTCACTCGACAACACGAACTTCTCGACAGTCACGAGCGGGGGCTCACCGTTCACGTTGGCGTCTGGGGGAAACGCGGCCCTTGTCTACTTCACCACGGGCACGTTGAATGACGGTCCCTACGCCAAGCCGGCTACCGGGCAGATTTCACCGTCGCCTTCGGATTCGTTCCCGGTAGACATTCACACTACCAGCAGCGGCAATATCCTGGCCTTCGCGCACCTCAAGTATAACGGCGATACCCCGTCTGCATCCGGCACGAAGGTGTACTTCCAATTCGTGGTGACGCCGACCGATTCGTCATACAATCCGACAGGCAGCCCGACCACCGTGTCCTTCACGTTGACGGTGTACCCCGACAGCTAGTCGTTCTGTCGTTGTCGTCTCCGCTTGCCCGCGCACGTCCGGCTCGCATTCCGGCATTGCGCGGGCGCTCTCGCGCGTCAGCCGCGTTCGGCAGCCTTACTAAGGCAGGGCGAACACTGTCGGTGCGCCATGGGGACACATCGCGCTTGGCCGTAGATTTAGTGCAGTCGTCGAGAGCCTTTTTCGATGTCCCAGTCTCAGCTCGTTGCCCCTGTGTCGGGGATCCTCGACCATCTCATTGCGCTGCGGATCAACGCCCCGTTGCAAGACGAAACGGCATGGATGCAGCGGTGGTTGGAACTGACCGTGTACGGATGCACTGCCGGGGACAAGTCTCAAGCGGACGCCACGACGCTTGTCGTGCGGCCGAGCAAATATACCGGCGCCTTCACTGTCAGGGAGGAGTATCCCGCGGGGCAAGCGACCGCGCGCAGTCAAACCTATGCCCGCGACGAGGACGAGCTGCTGCGCAAGGTCGAGTGGCTTGCCTACGATGCAGCAGTCGGACGCGCGGCATTCCCCTTCATTATCCATGCGGGCGCGGTCAGCCGTGATGGCGTCGCCATGGTCTTCCCGGCGGCTTCGGGCGCGGGGAAGACGACGCTGACCTTTGGCCTCGCGGCGCGCGGCTGGTTACCCCTGTGCGACGATATCTGTCCGCTCGACGAGCGCGCGGATGGCACCTTCGTCGCGGTGGGCTGTCCGCGCTGCGGCCACCTCAATTTGCATTCGGAAGGCATCCTGCGGCGGGCGGGAGTCGAGCTGGATGGCCCGGTCGCGGGACTGAGCGGCTACTATCGTCCCATGCATTGGGGGCAGCCCGCGCCGGTGCGGGCGATCGTCGTGCCGCACCATCAGGAGGGCGCCGCGCTGTGCGTCGAGGCGCTCACCCAGGCCGAGGGTGCCGCCGCGCTGTATGGCGCCACCTTCCGCCGCGAGCGCATCAGCCGGCGCGACGAGTGGGCCGCCGCGCGGCGGCTCGCCGTACAGGTCCCTGCCTTCCGTCTGACGTACGGGTCGCTTGACAGCGCGCTCGCCGGTGTGGACACTATCACCACGACGGTCGGCGACCTGCGTGCGCCCACGCAGTGCGTGGGGACGGTGGGAGGAGGTGGCTGAGTATGGCCGATAACCATGTGGACGCGATGCCTGAGCCAGGGGGGGAGGAAGAGGCGGCGACGATAGACGAACGGCTCGACGTGCGCCGCCGTGCCGATGTCGAGACGGAGATTCTGCCCGATGGCTCGTGCGTGCTTTTCGACCCCGCGACCAACACTGGCCACGCGCTCAACGCCTCTGGCGCGCTCATCTGGGACTGCTGCGACGGCACCCAGCCGGCGGGAGCGATCGCCGACGAGCTGGCCGACCTGCTGCCAGGCGAGCCACAGCTACGCAACCAGGCGCTTGAGATGATTGCGAGCCTGCTGCGCATGGGCCTGGTGCTGCCGGTCGAGTAGCGCACGCGGTGCGCTCGGCGGCCGCGGTGATCGTGCGGCTTCCCAGGTGGATGTGAGACGCCGAAGGCTACAGTGTGTGGTGGTGGGCGCGAGGCGGTGGCGGCCAGATGCTACCGGCTCAATAACGGCGAGCTGGAAGCAATGCTCGATCTGCTCGAAGCCAACCGCCGCTGGAACGTACTGACCGGCGGCCCACGGCCGTCCAGCCAGGAAATACAAAAACCCAGGCCGCGAGTCCACTTGCGGCCTGGGCTACGAGTTGGGATGTGGCTCCTCGGACAGGATTCGAACCTGTAACCTTGCGGTTAACAGCCGCCTGCTCTACCGTTGAGCTACCGAGGAATATGGGGCCTCGCGCGGCCGACGCCGCGCGACACGACCTCAACCAGTGTACACCGTGCGCAGCGCGCTCGTCAAGGGCAAATGGCTGAGCTTATTCGGAGCGATTACGTGACCGCTCCAGGCGCACTCGGCGAACAAGACTCGTGATCCACGGGCGCCGCGAGTGCCAGCTCGATATGGCGCAGAGCGCGAGGACGCCGCTTCCGATGCGGCGTCCCCATCATGTGCGATGACGAATGCGATCCAGGCTGCTACCTGCGCGCGCTGGCGACGACTTTCGCCGGAGCCGGCGGCGTGGCCGGGCGGCGCCTGAACCAGTTGCGGTACTCCTTGTTTTCCCACACGCTCAGCACCATGCTGGCGTTGAAGATCGAGGAGTAGGTGCCGGAGGCGATGCCAATCAGCAGCGCCAGCACGAACTCGCGGATGCTCTCGCCGCCGAAGAGCGTCTCGGCCGCCAGCACGATGAGCACCGTCAGCGATGTGTTGAGCGAGCGCGACATCGTTTGGATCAGGCTGGTGTTGATCACCGAATCGAACGACTCGGTGCTGCGCCGACCCAGGTTCTCGCGGATGCGGTCGAAGACCACGATGGTATCGTGAACCGAGAAGCCGATGACCGTCAGCACCGCCGTCAGGAACAGCGTATCCACCTTGAAGTTGAAGAACCTGCCGAAGATCGCCCACAGGCCAAGCACGACAAAGGCGTCGTGTAGCAGCGCGATCACCGCGCTGGCGCCGAAACGCAGCGAGAGCTTGAAGCTGCCCACCTTGCGGAAGGCGAAGCCGATGTAGAGCAGAATGCCCAGCGAGGCGATGATCACCGCGAAGATGGCGCTGATGGTCGTCTGGCCGGCAATTGCCGGACCCACGGCGCTCTTCTGCTGCACGTAGACTGGTCCGAACTTGGCCTGGAGCTTATCCACGATCGCCGGCAACGTGACCGCGGCTCCGGCCTCCGGCGTATTCACCAGGTCGGTCTGCGTATCCACCTCGTAGAGTGTCCCGTTCACCCGCATGGAAACACTCGTCACCGAGACGGGGAAGGTCTCGCCGGAGGACGATGCGCTGGGTGTCGCGGTGGCGCTGGGCGTGCCCGTAGCGGTTGCCGTGGCGCTGGGTGAGGCGGTGGCGCTGGCGGCAGGCGTCGCCGTGCCACTGGGCAGGCCGGTATCGCCGGGCGGCAGGTCGGTAGGTGGCAGGCCCGCCAGCGCCGCTTCGATGTCGGCCTTCTTCATCGGCTTATCGAAGAGGATCACCAGTTGGCCAATCGACTTGCCGTTGACGGTCAGCTCGTAGTCGGGGTACTGCGAGGTGGCCTTCGGGTCGAGCTTTTGCAGTGCCTTGACGACGGCGCTTTCTTCGTTGGTGCCGATTGGCCGGCTGAACTGGATGATCGCGCAAGCGCCTTCGTTGGGACTGGTCGCGACCGGGCACGTCGGCCGGTACTCCTGCGAGGCGTAGACGCTCACGTCGTTGGCGTGCGCCGACGTGAACGCGTCCTGGATCTGCGTTGTGGTGATGTTGGGATTGGCGAAGACCAGGTCCACCGTGGTGCCGTTGGTGAAGTCAATGCCAAGGTTGAGATGCCAGAAGATCAACGCCAGCAGTCCCGGCACGATAATCAGCCCGGAGATGGCGAAGAAGACGTAGCGATACTTCGTGAGATGGAACACGATCTACTCCTCCGCCCCGCCAGTGGTACCGGCCGCGCCGCTGCGGGCGGCGCTGGGCGTCTTGCCGTTGGTGACGTTGCCGCTTGCGGCGAGATCGCCCGCGTTGCCGATGGCGTCTTCATCGTCCTCGTCCAGCTCGGGCGCACCCGCCGGCACCGGCACTGGGCGTCCACCGGACGCCTCCGCACGTACCGCCGCCACACGCGAGACCGGCCGGTTGTAGCGCGCAATCGGCAGCGCGCTGCGCGGCAGCCCATAAAAGCCGGGGTGGCTCGCCACGGCGGAGAACGCCGGCACCAGCAGCAGGCCGTCGAGGAGGCTGCGCGTGACGACCACGGCGGTGAAAAGGCTGATCAGGACGCCAAGTGCCAGGTTGATGGCGAAGCCGATGATCAGCGTCGCGCCGAAGTTGCTGCCGAAGAAGTACAGGATGACGCAGGTAATCAGCGTCGAGGCGTTGGAATCGCGGATCGAAGGCCAGGCGCGCTTCCAGCCGATGTCTATGGCCGCGCTCATCGTGCGGCCGCTGCGTAACTCCTCTTTGATGCGCTCGAAGATCAGCACGTTGGCGTCCACCGCCATACCGATGGTCAGGATGGTAGCGGCGATGCTGGGCAGCGAAAGCGTGACGCCCAGGATCTTAAAGATCGCGAAGAGGATGCCGGCGTAGAGTACGAGGGCCACGTCGGCCAGCAGGCCCGGCAGCCGATAATAGATCAGCATGAAGAGCATCACCATGCCCAGGCCAATGATCGCGGCGCGCAGGCTGTCGGTGAGCGCCTGCTGGCCGAGCGTTGGGGCGAGCTGGCTTTCGCTGTCTACCGTCAGTGGCAGGGGAAGCGCGCCGTACTTCATGAACGACGCCAGGTTCTGCGCCTCAGTGATCGAGCCGAGGCCGGTGATCTGCCCGTTGCCGTCGATCTCCGACTGGATGGTTGCCGAGTTGATGACCTGATTGTCCAGAATGATGGTCAGGTACTCGCCGATGTGTGACCCCGTGTACTGGCCGAAAGCGCTCTTGGCGGAGCCTTTGAAGGCGAAGGTGACGATCGGCTGGCCGGATTGCGGGTCGAGCTGCGCGGCAATCGAGCTGGAGTCGAGCTGGCGCCCGGTAAAGACAACCTTGTATTGCCCGCTCTGGCACGTGGTGGTGCAGGTCTGCCCCGTCACGTCGGTGCCCACGCTGAGCTGCGTCGCGCCAGTATCAATGATCTCCATGAGGCCGGTCTTGCCCAGCAGCGCCAGGGCCTGTGTGTCACTCTTGAGGCCCGGCAGCTCAACCGAGACACGATTGCTGCCCTGCTGGCGCACAACGGCGTCGTTGAGACCCAGGCCGCCGGAGACGCGCCGATTGACGTTGTCGAGCACGGCGCCCATGTTATCGGCGATCTCGGTACCGCAGGACTTGGCATTATCTGGGCAGTGGGCCAGCAGGACGATTTGGATGCCGCCCTGCAGGTCGAGGCCCTGTTTGATGGAGAGCGGATTCTTGTAGCCGGCGACGTTGATGGTCGAGTGCTTCCCGGCGAATCCGATATCTACCCAGTACGTGCCCAGGGCGAGTAACGCAATGAAGATCAGCATCAAGATGGTCTTGTCGCGACGCATGCGGGCAGTTCCCTTCGCTTTCGTCGTCCCGAGTAGGGGCGTCCGGCGGGCGCTTGGCGGGCGCCAGCCCTTCTCACCTCATGCCGGCGTCGGGGCGATGCTGCCCTCCACCGGACGCCAATCCTCGCGCTCGCGCACGCCTGATTTGGGACGAGCCGTCGCGCAGCGGACACATTCACGGACGGTATCAGGCGCAGTATAGCCGACGCCGCGGGGTGTGTCAAACCTCGCGGACCCCTCGCGCCGCTTGCCGCCTGCGCTCGCGGCTCGCCCGATAGCTCGCTGGCGGTGATCGTCGCATTCACTGTAACGATACGCATCGGGGAGACGGCAGCTCACACCATGATGTGCCAGCGCCACAACCGTTTAGCCCCACGGTTGCAAGACGTGCGAACAGCGACTGTGGCAACGCGCCGCGCGAAACGGCTGTGTTGCGGCAGATCGGGTGCGGGGCTGTGGTAGCATGGGCGTGAGCGAGCATGCCCGCGTCTGCCGCCCCCGAAGGGAGAACTCCATGCCCGAGACCTTGCCGGCAGCCGGCCACATCGTCCCTGCCGCTGCACAGCCCGCATCCGCCGACGCAGCAGAGCAGCCCGCGCGCGTCACACTCCCAACCTACGCCGTCTACCGCGCGCTATTCGCTGGCCGCGCGATGCCCTTTGCCTACGTGGACCTCGACCTCTTCGACGAGAACGCGCGGCGCATCGCGGCGCTGGCGCGCGAGCGCGGCAAACGGGTGCGCATCGCCTCGAAGTCGGTGCGCAGCGTGGCGCTGCTGCGGCGCATCCTGGCGGCCGACGCGACCTTCCGGGGGCTGATGTGCTTTACGACGCGCGAAGCGACGTGGCTCGCCGGCCAGGGCTTTGACGACCTGCTGATCGGCTACCCCGCCTGGCACGACGCCGACCTCGACGTGGTGGCACAGGCGACGGCTGGCGCGGGCGCGCGCATCGTGCTGATGGTGGATAGCGTCGAGCACGTGGAGCGCATCGAGGCGGCGGCGCGGCGCGCGGGTGTGCGACTGCCGCTATGCCTGGAGCTGGATATGTCGCTCGACGTGCCAGGGCTGCACTTTGGCGTGTGGCGCTCGCCGCTGCGCACCGCGGCTCAGGCGCGGCCCGTGCTGGAGCGCATCGCGGCGTCGCGTGACGTGTGGCTCGACGGCCTGATGGGCTACGAGGCCCAGATCGCCGGTCTGGGCGACAACACACCGGATCAAGCCGCCAAGAACCTGATGATCCGCGCGCTCAAGCGGCGCTCGGTGCGCCAGGTGGCGGCGCGGCGGGCCGAGCTGGTGGCGCTGGTGCGCGAGCTGGGCCTCACGCCGCGCTTCGTCAACGGCGGCGGCACGGGCAGCATCGCCACCACGCGCGAGGAGCCGGACGTGACCGAGATCACCGCCGGCTCCGGCTTCTACGCGCCAGGCCTCTTCGACGCCTACCGAGCGTTCCGTTATCTGCCGGCTGCTGGGTACGCCGTCGAGATCGTGCGCCGGCCCGCGCCGGACCTCTACACCTGCCTGGGCGGCGGCTACACGGCCTCAGGTGCGGCGGGCAGCGACAAGTTGCCGCGGGCCTACCTGCCAAAGGGCGCACGGCTGCTGCCGCTGGAGGGCACGGGCGAGGTGCAGACGCCGGTGCGCTATCGTGGGCCGGAGGCGCTGCGGCTGGGCGACCCGATCTTCCTGCGCCACGCCAAGGCTGGTGAGCTCTGCGAGCGCTTCACCCACCTGCTGCTGGTTCAGGGCGGCGCGGTGGCGGACGAGGTGACGACCTATCGCGGCGACGGGCAATCCTTCCTGTGAGGTAGGACGCGGAGGACGCGGAGGACGCGGAGGACGCGGAGTCTCGCGGAGTCTCGCGGAGTCTCGCGGAGGACGCGGAGATGAGAGGTGAGTCGCACAGTGGGTCGTACATGCACCTCGATCCCCAACCCGCGACGGCGAGTTTTGCGACCGTCAGGCCCTCCAGGCGCGGTGTCAACCGCCGGCTCTGTGGGCGCGGTGTCAACCGCCGGCTGAAAGGTTCTAGACGATGGGTGAGACGCTGCGGGCGGGCGGCAGCCGATGGCACAACTGGTCGGGATCGGTGCGCGGGCGGCCGCGTGAAGTTGCGCGGCCCGCGAGTCTGGAGGAGCTGGCGCGGCTGGTGGGGGAGTGGGGCCGCGCGGGGCGCCATGTGCGCGTGGTCGGCTCGGGTCACTCCTTCACGCCGCTGGTGCAGACCGATGACGTGTTGATGACGCTCGACGGCATGCAGGGCATCATCTCGGCCGACGGGCGGGCGGGCGAGGTGCGCGTGTGGGGCGGCACGCGGCTCAAGCGGCTGGGCGAGGAGCTGCTGGCGCGCGGACTGGCGCAGGAGAACCTGGGTGACATTGATGTGCAGAGCATCGCGGGGGCAATCGCCACCGGCACCCACGGCACGGGCGTGAAGTTCGGCTCGATTGCCACGCAGGTGACGGGGCTGACACTGGTGACGGCCTCCGGCGAGGTGTTGGAGTGCTCGGTGGACGAGCGGCCCGACGTGTTCAAGGCGGCGCAGGTCTCGCTGGGGGCGCTGGGCGTGGTCGCGGCTGTGACGCTGCGGATGGTGCCGGCGCGGCGCAAGCGCTACATCAGCCGGCGCGGGCGCTTGGATGAGACGCTCGCCAACCTGGACCGCTACAAGTCCGAGAACGAGCACTTCGAGTTCTTCTGGCTGCCCTACACCGACTACGTGCAGGCCAAGCTCATCAATCCTACTGAGGCACCAGCCACCGGCAGCAACCTGTGGGGCCGCTTCAACTCGCTGGTGATGGAGAATGGCGTCTTCTGGGGCATGTCGGCGCTGTGCCGCCTGATGCCGCCGATCTCGCGCACGATGAGCAACATCGAGGCGTGGGGCATCGCGCCGGTGGACCGTGTGGACGAGAGCTACCGGCTCTTCGCCACCGAGCGGCTGGTGCGTTTCCAGGAGATGGAGTACAACATCCCGGCGCAGCACTTTCCGGCGGCGCTGGATGAGATTCGGGCGCTGTTGGCGGCACGCACGTTCAACGTCAACTTCCCCGTCGAATGCCGCTTTGTCCGTGGCGACGACATCTGGCTCAGCCCCGCCTACCAGCGCGATTCGGCCTACATCGCCGTCCACATGTACCGCGGCATGCCCTATCGCGACTACTTCGATGCCATCGAGGCGATCTTCCAGCGCTACGAGGGTCGGCCGCACTGGGGCAAGATGCACACGCTTGGTCCCACCACGCTCGCCGCGCGGTACCCTCGCTGGGACGACTTCCGTCGCGTGCGCGCTGAGCTGGACCCGCGGGGCGTATTCCTCAACGACTACCTGAGCGGCCTATTTGCCGCCGATGCACCTGTTCCGAGCGCCGAAGCGTCCGGCAGCGCGTCAGCAGACGCGCGCGTAGGCGGGGCAGAGGCGTAACTGCGCGACTCGCCGGCTTACTTCCCGCTGGGTGCGACGTGCGTCACAGCGGCAACGGTCACGGTGAGCGGCAGCGCGCCGTCCTTGAGGTAGGCGGCGAAGCGCTGCGTATCGGCCATCGTGCCGAGTCCGTTGATCTCCCCGGAGCCTGCTATCTCACTCTGGATGACCAACGAGCAGGCGATGGTGCTGTCGAGCGTGATGGTCAGGTACTCGCCGATGCGTGACTGCGTGTACTGAGCGAAGCGGTCGCGGGCGGTGCCAACGAAGGCGAAGGTGACAAACGGCTGGCCAGAGTGGGGGTCGGGCTGCGCGGCAACAGAGGTTGGGTCGATCTCGCTGTTATCGAAGACGATGGGGTATTGGCCGGGGTTGCATTTCGCGCCCGCGGCGCAGGTCTCTCCCACGACGCTGGTGCCGGGCGCGAGATATTGGCCGCCAGTGTCAATGAACTGGATGAGTCCCGGCGCGGTGAGCAGCTTGACGGCGTTGGTGGAGTCGGTGAGGCCCGGCAAATAGACGATCATCTGCGAGTCGCCCTGCTGGCGAACCTGCGCACCGCTGATGTTTAGCGCATCGTGGACGCGGCTCGTGAGCGTATCGCTCAGTGTGGGCAGCAGCGCACCCACATCGCACCCCGGCAGCCTGGCTGGGCAGTGCGCCTGGAGCGTGATGCGGTAGCCGCCCTGCTGGCGGAGCAGCGCCTCGGGGTCCTGCTGGAACGCGCCGTCCACGTAGAGGAAGCCGACCACGACGGCCAGCACGGCGACGAGCAGCCCGGCCGCGAGCAGCGCGCGTTGTAGCTTGCCCTGGGGCAGCGTGATTCTGGGCATGCGGTGGCTCTACTCCTTTGCCGCGCATGATAATACACCACGCGCGCCCTGTCACGCGATCCACGCCGGGATCACGCAGACGCCCCCGCCCTCGCGTATGTGCTGGAGGGAAGGGGTGTCGTCGGGGCACACGCGGTGCGCCCAGGGATTCAGGGAGTGCGAAATGGGAGCGCCTGCGGCTACTCGCCGACCATCGCCGGACGCGGCTCCTGGGGCGCCGCCTCGCTGCTGGCCGCGGCGCGCTTGGCGGCCTCGACCGCCGGGTCCTTGCCGATGAACAGCGCCAGCACGATTGCCACCGCGCAGCCAATCATCGAGACGATGAAGGCGACGTTGATGCCGTGGGTCTGTGCCACTGGCAACACATGTTGGGTCACGTACTGCTGCGCAAAGTGCTGACCGTACTGGTTCGCCGCCTGCCGCACGCAGGCCTCGATCTGTGTGGTGTGCTGGGGCGCCGTCGCACCGAAGGGCTGTGAGCAGGTCGCCACTAGCTTGCCCAGCGGCGTCGTCGGATCGTACGGCGAGCCACTCGTGTGCTGCTGCACCGCCTGCTGGGTGGCAGATCGCACCTGCGGGGCGAGGGCGGTAGCCTTGTCCTTGGCCTGCTGCACGAAGATTGTCGTCAGGGCGGTGATGCCCACAGCGCCGAAGACCTGCCGTGTGACGTTGACCAGCGACGAGGCGCGCGCCATCGCACGGTTGCTGACGACTGAGAGTGCCAGCGTCTGCAAGGGGATGTTGGCGAAGCCCAGCCCCAGGCCGCGCACCAGCATCCAGATCTGGAGCGACTGCCAGGTCGTGTTGACAGTGAGCTGTGTGAAGCCGAAGGTGCCGGCAGTCACCAGTGCGAACCCGACAGCGACCAGGATGCGCGGGCCAACCTGGTTGTAGAGTCGTCCGGCGATGACGGTGGCCACCGCGGCGCCCAGGCCCTGCACGATCACGAACTCGCCCGATTGCAGCGGCGAGTAGCCCTGCACGTTCTGGAAGAAGATCGGCAGTAGGTAGATGCTGGCGAAGAGGAAGCCGGAGACCACCCACGTCAGCACGTTCGCGGCGGTGAAGGTGTAATTGCGGAACAGCCGCACGTCCATGACCGGGTCGCTGACCAGCAGCTCGTTGACGACGAACGCGATTAGCAGCACGCCGCCCGCCGCCAGCGCGATCAGCACTTTGCCGTCGGTCCAGCTCGTCAAGGCTGCCTCGGAGATGCCGTAGACCAGCGCCGTGAAGCCGACCATCGAGAGCACCAGGCCGACGACGTCGAAGCGCTTGCGGGCAGCTGGCTGGCCCTCCGGCGTGGCCAATCCGCTCTCGGCGCGCTCGCGCGCGCCACCATGCAGCACCAGCAGCGAGCCGATGAAGGCGATCACGCCGACGGGCAGATTGATCAGGAAGATCGCGCGCCAGTCGAAGTTCTGCGTGAAGAACCCGCCGACGGTGGGGCCGAAGGCCGGCGCCAGCAGCACCGGCACGCCGATCAACGCGCTGGCGGGGCCGCGCTCGGCCGGCGGGAAGATGCGGAAGATGATCGCGAAGGCCACCGGGAAGAGCGCGCCGCCGCCGATCCCCTGGAAGACACGAAAGGCGATCAGCCATTGCTCGCTGGGCGCGAAGGCGCACAGCGCGGAGCCAACTGTGAAGAGCCCCAGCGCCGTCAAGAAAACGGTCTTGGTTCCAATGCGGTCACTCACGAAGCCGGTGACCGGGATCACCGCAGCCTGCGCCAGCAGATACGCCGTCGCGACCCAGGTGATCGTGTCGCGGTCAGTATGGAAGTATGCCTGCATCTGAGGCAGCGCGACCGACACGATGGTCACGTCGAGCACGCCCATAAAGAGTCCGAGGGCGACGACGATCGCCGCGCGCCACTTGTAGTCCAACCGCACGTTATGCCTCCTCGGCGGGCTGTGCCAGGCGCGCCTGGCTGGTGTGGGATGGGGATGCTTCGAGAGCATCGGAGTCCTCAATCGTAGGGGTCAGGATGCCGCGCAGCACTAGCTCGATAATCTGCTCGCGGGCGTGGGCGATGGCCGCGGGCGAAGTGAAGTCGGTATCGGGGAAGAGGATCGCGAACCGCGGCAGCGAGACCATGTGGAACATGGGCAGGCTGGTAACAGTAGTGAAGAGCAGCTTGGGATCGAGATCCGAGCGCACGATCCCAGCCTCCCGCGCACGCTCGAGCAGCGCCAACACACGCTGCGGCCAAGAGTGGGGCGTGGAGGGCGAGCAATTGGAAAAGGTTTGCCAACCCTCGGCCGCCTCCCAGGCCAGGATGCGCGCCGCCTGGGGGCGCTCGGCGTAGAAGTCGAAGATCGCGCCCATGCACTCGGCGGCGAGCGCGCGGATACGTGCGGCGGTGACATGCTGGTCGTCACCGGCGAAGATGCGGTCGAAGGCCGCTTCAAATCGTGCGAAGAGGCGCTCCTTGGTGCGCGACATCAGCGCGCGGTAGAGACCGAGCTTGTCGTCGAAGTAATGGAAGATCAGTGCCTTGTTGTAGCCGGCGGTGCGCGCGATGTCGTCTACCCGCGCGCCGCTGAAGCCGTCGCGGGCGAAGATTTCTTGCGCGGCGTTGAGAATCGCCTCGCGGGCGGCGTCGGCATCGCGCTCGCGGCCGGCGCGCTGGAGGGTGCGCTGCATGGGGTGTGCCGCCTCTCCGTCGCTAACTAACCGGATGGTCAAACTAACTGGTTAGATAGTAACGGGAAGTGTCAACCCCTGATCGCAGGCGATTACTCGCCGCGGCCCGCGCCCGCCAGCCCCAGCGCCTGGGCCTCCTCAGTCATCGCGGCGATCATGAAGGCGATGTGCTCGTTGAGGTCCACGCCCAGCTCCTCGGCGCCCTTGACGATGTCGTCGCGGTTCACGCCGCGCGCGAAGGCTTTGTCCTTCATCTTCTTGCGCACCGAGCTGGCCTCGAGTCCCGCGATGGCCTTGCCAGGACGGACCAGCGCGGCGGCGGTGACCAACCCGGCCAGCTCGTCGCAGGCGTAGACCGTCTTGGAGAGCAGGTCGTCGCGCGGGATGTTGAAGTAGTCGTTGTGCGCCTCGACGGCGTGGACGATGTCATTTGGGTAGCCCAGCTCGCGCAGCCACTGTGCGCCGAATTTGCCGTGCTCCTCGATGGCTGGATGCTCCTCGTAGTCCACATCGTGCAGCAGCCCCGCGATGCGCCACGCGTTCTCATCCTGGCCGAACTTGCGCGCGTAGGCCCGCGTGCCGGCGCTGACGGCGATGCCGTGCTTGACCAGACTTTCGTTTTGGTTGTGCGCCCGCAGCAGCGCCAGCGCGTCGTCGTACCTCAGCTCCACGGTGTGTCCCTCCAGCTAATCTTCGGTATCTAACGATTGTAAGCGGCGCACGCCCAACCCTGGCTCCTCGGGCAGCAGCAGGCGCCCGCGTTCGACGCGCACGCCTACGAAGGGATCGTCGGCGATCAGCAGCGCGCCGTCGAGATCAGCGTAATCCACCAGCGGACTGATCTGCGCGGCGGCGGTGATCGCCCGCGAGCTGCTGACCATGCAGCCGAGCATGACTTTGAGACTGTGAGCGCGGGCGGCGGCGATCAGCTTGAGGGCGTTGGTGATGCCGCCGCACTTGGCGAGCTTGATGTTGATGCCGTCGCAGCAGTCGGCCACGCGCGGCACATCCGCCAGCGTGACGCAACTCTCATCGGCGATGATCGGCAGCGGCGAGCGCTCGCGCACGAAGCGCAGTCCGGCCAGGTCATGCCCGGCGACCGGCTGCTCGACGAACTCGATGCCGAAAGGCGCAAGCCGCTCGATGGCGTGCAGCGCCTCCTTGGGCGTCCAGGCAGCGTTGGCATCCACGCGCAGCGTGGCATCCGTCACGTCGCGGATCGCGCGCACGCGCTCCACGTCCTGCTCGGTCCCCACCTTGATCTTGAGGATCGGATAGTCGGCTGCCTCACGCGCGCGCTGGGCCATCTCCTGTGGCGTATCAATGCCAATGGTGAGCGAGGTGAGCGGCGCGCGGTCGGGATTGAGGCCGAGCAGGCGATAGACAGGCTGGCCCGCGCGCTTGCCGGCGTAGTCCCACAGGGCCATGTCGAGCGCCGACTTGAGCGCGCCGTGGCCGTGGTGCAGCGCGGCGTCCATTCCCGCGAGCGCCTCCTCGCGCAACAGCGGGTCGACGGGCAGGCGCGCTTCGAGATAGGGCAGGGCGGCGAGCATCGTCTCGACCTTTTCGCCGTAGTAGCCGCTGCTGTCTGGCGCCGCCTCGCCGATGCCGGTCACGCTATCCGCCTCGACACTCACCAGCAGCGCATGCGCGCGCTCCTGCACGCCACGCGAGATGCGGAAGGGATGGCGCAGCGGCAGGTCGAGCGGCTCGGCGGTCACGCGCATGGTAGCCTCCAGTCAGGCAAGCGCGGCGATCACGGCGTCGAGCAGCGCATCGGCGCCGAAGCGCACCGGATCGTCGGCCGGCAGGCCGGTTTCATCGGCGGCGGCGGCAATCGCGGCGCGCGCCGCATCATCATGCAGATATTGCGTGTTGAGCGCCACGGCGACCACTGGGGCCGGCTTGAGCCAGGCGGCAGCCTGCTCGTACATCGCACGCACCTGCGCGAGCGGCGGGATGGCACGGTGCTCGTAGTGGCGGACCTGCGTGCGGCCGGCGAGGTGGCACAGGATCATGGCGTCGGGCGCGGCACCGTGCAGCAGGCCCAGTGTGACAGCCGAGAACGCCGGATGGGTCAGCGCGCCCTGGCCCTCGACCCACACCCAATCGGCGCGCTCTGCGGCCGGCGCGACCACACCCTCGACGGCGCCCGGCAGGAAGTCGCTGATCACGCGGTCGGCGGGCACGCCGTCGCCGGCGATCAGGATGCCGGTCTGGCCGGTGGCGACGAAGGCAGAGGAGAGACCGCGGCGGCGGGCGGCGGCGTCCAGCTCGACGGCGGCGGTCATCTTGCCCACGTTGCAGTCGGAGCCACAGAAATAGATCACGTGGCTGCCGGCGCGATATGGGCAGTCCTCGCGGATGCGGGTGGCGAGCGCGTCAGATGGGCGGCGCACGTCCCACAGGCGCACACCGCGCTCGCGGGCGGCAGTGGCGATCTCGGCGTCGTCGCCGAGGAAGGCGTGCAGGCCGCTCACGATGCCGAGGCCGGCGGCGATGGCGGCGAGGATCTGCGCGCGCCAGGCGTCGGGCAGGCGGCCGCCCGCGGGAGCGATGCCGATGAGCAGCGTGTCGGGCGCGTAGGTCAATGCTTCTTGCACGTCCGCGACGATCGGGACACCGGCGCCGAGGCCATCGGGGCTGGCGAGGGCGGAGGCGACGTCAGAGCCGGCGTGCTCGCGGTCAACGGCGGCGACGACGGTATCGTGGCCGTAGCGCAGGAGGCCGACGGCGGTCTTGGCGTCCTGGTAGTTGAGGCGGCCATCGGCGAGGATCGCGATGCGACGCATGGGGGCAGCAACCTTCATTCACTAAGCGGGTGGCGGAGAGCGAGGTGGGCGTTCTACAGCGGAGCCGGAGCGCGACGGTAGTATACCACGCGCCACCCTTCCTATAGCCAGTAGCTACATGGGTTACGAATCACGGTGTACGATTGTCGCGGGCGCTGCCTGAGGCGTGCCGGGCAGGCAGGAGACGCAATGAACCGCACCGACGAGCGAATTCTCGACGACGAGCTGGAGACGTATCTGCGACTCGCCGGGCTGCCCCTGCCGCTGGCAGTTTGGGCTGCGTGGATCTCACTCTCCGTATCCTGGCAGGGCGCGTTCACGCTGGACGCTGATGCGAAGGCGGTTTACGAAACGCTCGTACCCTGGTTCGCCCATCACCCCGATGGCAAGTTGGTGCGCGCAGAAGAGCGACAAGGGACCTTCGAGATGCGAGGTGTCGTTGTCGTGGACGGAGGCCTGTACAGGGTGAATTCGCCAAAAGTGGTGTTGGCAACCGTGTCCATCGCACCTGTTGGCCGTGATAAGGCATGCGTGACGATCGCAGCCGCGGCGAAGATTAGCCGTCTCAGCTCCCAGAGCGCCCGGCGCCGAGTTACAGCGGTGTGCGAGGCGGCCGCTGAGGAGATCATTGAGCACCTGAGGGCCTAGTTGGCGGATGCAGAATGAGCGCACGAACTCACCTCTCATGGTGGGTGCCTGCCTACTGCCGCGCTCTACCTTCCTATAGCCGGGGACCACGCAGACTCGGCACCCGTTCAGGCAGGTTCCGAAACGACGGCAGGGCATGGCAACACTACGTCGGCAGGATGATCTGGCCCTCGTGGGCGTCGCCAGCGGTGCGGTAGGCGCCGCGCAGGAAGGCCACGGCCGTCAGAGCACAGGCGAGCGCGTCGAGCGTGTCGGCATCGAGCAATTCCGCCGCGGGATCGGGTAGTCCGCTGATGTGGGTGCGCAGCCCCGCCTGCACAATGGCGCGCGCCTGCGGTGTCGTCTTGGCTGGGCGCCGGCCTCCTGCTGCGGACGCTCGGATGCCGAGCGCGGCGAGCGTGCCACTGGGGAAAGTCTCGACGATCGCGGTTTCGGGCAGCGCGGCGCGCAGCAGCGGCAGCAGCGCCAGCGCGCGGAACGTCAGGCCACCGAGGAACGACACCGGCAGCGGCCGCACGCCGAGCGCACGCCAGACGGGGTCGCGCTCCGCGGCGCGGGTGTAGGGGCTGGCCTCGGGGTTCAGAGTATCATCGGCGGTTAGGCCCAGCGCGGCGGCCACGCGCGCCGGCAGCGAGAGCGGCGCGTCAATCGCCAGCACCTCTGGCTGCTGGAGGGCGAGCGCGGCGACGATCTCGGCATCGGTGGCAAGCGAAGGCAAAACGGCGTCCAGGCATGGCGGCGCGTCCGCGTTGCCCCCGATTTCCAGCATGGCGAGCGCGGTATGACCGCGTCCCGCGGCAAGGTCGAGTCCGGCGACGTGGGTCATGAGGATACCCATAGTACAGAGGCGAGAGGTGGTCCAGGGTCGAGCGACATGCGGAGGAGCCGTTGCGCCTGCCGGATGTGACGTTCCGTCCCGGTATGCGTATAGAGATCATGGGCGATGCCGAGTCGGCGCAGGTCAGCCGGAATGGTAACGCGGACGACCATGAGTCGCGAGCCGGCAGGAGCATGCGTGGGTGCGACCTCCGTGGATTCGCGAACTCCCACGCGCAGGCATATTGTAGCCTGGGCGGCGGTGCCAGCGAGCCAGGGGGGACCGCACGGGTTGCGCCCACAATGCCAGCCACAGAGGCCGGTGGCGCTGCTTGTGCGATAGCCCGAATTGGCGGGTACACGACGGCCCATAGTGTGCTAGAATGACCGATGGTGATGGGCGATGTGCTGTTAGCATTACCCCTCGCGCGAATCGTCGTCGTTCGAGGTGAAACAGGTACGATGTCATTTTATTACCGCAACGAGCAGACGGGAGCAGAGGCGCGCATGGGGCGCACCGGGTCGGGCTACTACGTGGAAGCCTCGCACCCCGACTTCCCGCTTCCGCTGCGCAAGACCTACGAGTGGTACCAACAGGATCTTGCCACTCGTGATTTCGAGATTCTAAAAGCGGTCGTCGGCGCCGCGGCGGAGCGCCGTGAGGCGGCGATCGCGGGCTAGCTAGTCCCATAGGCCCACTGGTTCGGGGTACAACGATGTACACCCCGCCGGCGCACTTATTCTTCTCTTCACTTCCGTCGCGCGGACATACTTCATCCCCGTCGCGCCGGGCGCCGTCACCTCTTTGGGTGGCAGGCGCTTTTGTTTGTCGTGCGCGCGTCCATATGTGGATGGGTCTTGATGTATGGCAACGCGATCAGCCGGCCGCTGGTGGCGGCGGAGGCAGGCGCGCTGCCCACGGTCTGGCGGCTTCCAGTTCGGCAGCCAGGGCGAGCAGCAGTCCTTCGCCCAGCGGCGGCGCGACGAGCTGCACCGCCAGCGGCAGACCGTCCGCGCCAGCGTAGAGCGGGAGCGTCACCGCGGGTTGCCCGGTGACGTTGAAGATCGGGGTAAACGGGGTGAACACCGCTGCCTTCTGGAACTCCGCCGCCGGATCGGCGGCGCTCGTATCGATCGCCCCGACTGGCAGCGGGCGTTGGGCCAGGGCAGGCGTCAGCAGGATGTCATAGGTCGAGAAAAAGGCTATGAGTCGCCGGGAGTACGCTTGCAGGCGAGCTATCGTGCCCAGCAGATCGGCGGCGCTCAGGGTGGTGCCCTGCAGGTAAAACATCCACGTCAACGGCTCCACGTCCGCTTGCGTGATAGCGCGCACCGACGCCCGGGCGCCGGTGCGCACTCCCGCGGCAACCGAGGCCGACCACAGCGCGGTGAAGTCTGCTTGCAGCTCCGGCACGTGCCAGACCGGGGGCGTGGTCTCTTCGACCTCGTGGCCCAGCGAGACCAGCAGCGCGGCGGCGTCCTGGGCGGCGCTGGTGCACACGGGGTCTACCGGCGTATCGAGCGGCGAGTGAGTCGTGAAGGCGATGCGCAAGCGCCGAGGCGGCCGGGCGGCAGCGACCGCAAACGGCTCGGGCGGGGGCGGCGCCCAGGTGGGGTCGCCAACCTCGTAACCGGCCATCACGTCGAGCAGATGGGCCGCATCGGCAACCGACCGGGTGAGCGCGCCGTTGGTCGAGAGGAAATTGTCGCCCAGGTCCGGCCCGGCGGAGATGCGCCCGCGACTGGGCTTGAGACCGACGAGGCCGCAGCAGGCCGCCGGGATGCGCAGCGAGCCGCCGCCGTCAGTGCCGTGCGCCACCGGGAGCATTCCCGCCGAGACTGCTACAGCAGCACCACCCGAGGACCCGCCAGGGGTGCGGCCGGTATCCCAGGGGTTGCGCGTGGCGCCGAAGCGGCGCGGCTCCGTCACGGGCACGATGCCGAACTCCGGCGAGTTGGTGCGGCCGACGAGGACGAAACCGGCATCCCGCAGCCGCCGCACTACGTAGGCATCGTAGCGCGAGCGATAGTCGCCGAAGATGTCGGACCCCATGGTGAGGGGCTGGCCCGCCGCCGGGCACAATTCCTTGATGGCGGTCGGCACGCCGGCAAATGGGCGCGGGTCGCCCGGTACAATCGCATCGGCGGCGGCCAGAGCGCTATCGGCGTCAACATAGGTGAAGGCGTTGAGGTCGCGCCGGGCGTCGATCTGGCTCAGCGCCGCCTCGACCAGTTCGCGGCTGGTAATCTGACCCTCGCGGACGAGCTGCGCCAGCTCGATGGCCGGCCGGCGCAGCAGCGCCACTCTATCGGCCTCCATCCACACCCCCCGTTCCACGCTTTCCGGTCGTGCCTGGTCGCGAGGCGTACTCCAGTCCGCCGCGCTGGTGGAAGTACTTCCCACGGTGGCTGCGATGTGTCTCCCGTTAGAACACGTCGGCGTCGGGCGACCACGCTTCGAGGCGTCGCTTGACCGCATTCATGAATTGCGCGGCGGTTAGCCCGTCGAGGATGCGGTGGTCGAACGAAAGCGATAGGTACATCATCGAGCGAATGGCGATGGCATCATCAATCACCATGGGCCGCTTGACAACGGCATCCATCGTCAAGATTGCGGCGTTGGGCTGGTTGATGATCGCCATCGAGATCAGCGTGCCAAAGACGCCGGGATTGTTGACCGTGAAGGTGGCGCCCTGCATATCGGCCGGCGTCAGGCGGTTGGTGCGGGCGCGCTGCACCAGGTCATTGACGGCGCGGGCGATGCCGGCGACGTTGAGCGTGTCAGCATTCTTGACGACCGGCACCACCAGGTTGTTCTCCAGCGCGATCGAGACGCCGATGTTGATCGCCTTGCGCAACAGAATCTTGCCGTCCTCGGTCCAGCTCGCGTTGACCCACGGGTGCTCTTTGAGCGCCTCGACTGCCGCCTTGATAACGAACGCCTGGAACGAGATGCCGTAGCCCTCGCGCTGCTTGAACTCGTCGCGATGGCGTTCCAGCCACCTCGTGAGGTTGGTCATATCCACCTCGAACACGGTGGTGGCGTGCGGCGAGGTGTGCTTGCTGCGCACCATATGCTCGGCGATCGCGCGGCGCTGCGGCGAAGGAGTGAGCAGCTCGTCGCCCGCGGAGGTCGGCACTGGCTGGGCCGCGGGAGTTGGTGAGGGTGTCGGGACCGCTACCGCCGTGGGCGCCTGGCGCTGCGCGACATACGCCAGAATATCTTCTTTGCGCACGCGGCCATTTTCGCCGGAGCCGGGAATCTGGCTGAGGTCTACCGCGTACTCCTGCGCCAGCCGGCGGGCAAGCGGCGAGACCTTCTCAGCGGTGGCGGTACTGGCACGTCCCCCGTTGGCGATCGCGGATGGAGCTCCTGGCGTAGCCTGTGACGATGGCGCGGAAGCCGGGCTGGTCGGTGCGGGAGCAGGAGCTGAAGCCGAAGCACTCGATGCTGGAGCGGCAGACCGTGACGGAGCCGAGGAGGAAGCGCTGCTCGCGGGTGTCCCGGCCGTGGCACCCGCGGATGGGGCGGATGGGGCCGAGCCGCGGCTCGTTCCGCCGCTCTCTTCAATCTCGGCGATCTCGGCGCCCACCGGAACCGTCTGGTCCTCCTGCACCAAAATCGCAACCAGCTTCCCTGAGACTGGTGAGGGCAGCTCGGCCGTCACCTTGTCGGTGATGATCTCCACCAGCGACTCGTCGCGGCGCACGGAGTCGCCGACCTGCTTCAGCCACCGTCCCACGGTGCCCTCGCTGACGGACTCGCCCAACTGCGGCATGGTGATCTTCGTGGCCATAGATCTGTGGCTCCTGTGCTGGCACGGCGTTGTGCTGGCGCCGGTGGATGGGTACGCGGTCATTCGCGTGCGCGCCGCTGTGACAAGCCGGCGCCGGCCGTGGCGCCCGAGCAAGTCAACATGCACACTAACGGCGCGGCTTTCGGCACGGTCTGCCGCGCCGCGCACTCGATCCAATGCTAACACTCTCGCCCGCTTGCGTCAACGCCAGGCATGGCCGCCCGCTTGGCAAGGACGATGGGTCGCGGGCCAGGCGTTCGTGGGTTACAATGTAGGTGCCACGTTGCTACCGATCACACTCAATGCGCCTTATGCCGGGAGATAGTCGCCCGGCGAAGGGAGGCGAGCGAGATGAGCCAGGAACCTTCCGACACCCGCGCCGATCGTGTCGCCCGCATGCGCGCCGTGACAATCTCGCGCCAGTACGGCAGCGGCGGCGGCGAGATTGCGGCGCGATTGGCGCAGCGCTTGGGTTGGCGGCTGGTGGACCACGAGATCGTGGCGCAGGTGGCGGCGGCGCTGGGCGTGCCGGAGGCGGAGGCGGAGGAGTACGACGAGCGCGGCGAGAGCATCTTCGCGCGGATGCTGGCCGGCATGCGCTCGTACGAGCCAGCAATTCCAGTGCCCGGCGCGGCAGAGCTGGAGACCGACGAGCAGCGATACCGGAACGCGCTGCGCGAGGCCGTTGAGTTGGCCTGCCAGAAGGGCCACACGGTGATCGTCGGCCGCGGCTCGCAGGCGCTGCTAGCGGGCCGGCGCGACGTGCTGCACGTGCGCATCGTGGCACCGCTGGAAGGGCGCATCACGTACGTCATGCGGCGCGAGGGGTTGAATCGTGCGCAGGCGCAGGCGCGTATCCAGATGAAGGACCGCGACCGCCAACGCTACCTCGCCGCGGCGCATCACATCAACCCCGACGATACGCAGCGCTACGACCTGGTGGTCAATACGGGCGTGCTCGACCTCGACGCGGCGGTGGACCTGATCGAGCTGGCGTTGGAGCGCAAGGCAGTGCGGTTGGGCGTGCCAGCGGAGGCGCTTGGCCCCGGCGCGGGTGCGACGCCCTACCCTGGCCGTCCCGCCGATCTGCGCCCGCCGGAAGAGTCCGGTCCGGAACCGGGCGAGAGTGTCGTGCCAGCGGACGAGTGAACCTGCCTCAAAGGCATCCGATGACGCCAGCTCACAGGGCAGCCACTTGTCCTTCCGGTTGACGGTTTCCTTACCTCTTGCCAAGCGCCGTATTAAGGACGTTACGCCGTGTCTGCCGTCATCCTGCTGACGTTGCTATGGGGCGCGTGGTAGCGCGTGCCATCAACGCCGCGCTTGCCTAGCGACTCTTTGCCCGTGTATACTTAGAACATAGATTCTAATGACATAACCGGATCGCTAGGTCTGGCAGAGAATGGCAGAGTGTCTCCCGTGGGCGCACCATGGCGTCTGGGAGCTGGAGGAGACCGAGCGTGAACGAGCATGAGACTCAGCGGCGGCCGCAGTTCCCCGCGAACTGGCAGATCGCCTCGGACTTTGACCCCAATGACCACCTGATGCAGCTCAAGGGCCGCGACTATCTCAACGTACAGGCGCGGCTGCTGTGGTTCATCCGCGACCAGCGTGCGCTGATTGTGGCGGGGTTGTCGCAGATGCCGTACGTGCTGCGCACCGAGCTGGTGGAGCACGATCGCGAGCGCCAGTATGCGCACTTCAAGACCTACGTGCGCGATGTGCTGGGCAACGAGGCGACGATGTACGGCAGCGAGACGGGTAAGGACTTCGCGGACTACGCAGAGAAGGCCAGCACCAAGTCGCTTGGCCGCGCGCTGCTGGCGCTGGGCTACGGCACTGCCTTCGCGCCAGAGATGGACGAAGGCGATCGCGTGGTGGATACGCCGCAGCGACACGTGCCGTCCACCCGCGAGCGTCAGGCGGCGGTGATGCGGGAAGTGCCGGCGCGCGAGCCGGCTGCGAGTGCTGGGGTGCAACGCGAGCCCACGCCGGTGCGCCCGGTGGCGTCGGCTGAGGCCGGCGGCGAGACGATGGCGACCGAGAAGCAGGTCGCGAGCATCCGCAAGCTCTGCGAGGCGCTGGGCAAGCCCGAGCCGGACGCCGCGACGCTGACGTACAACCGCGCGCGGGAGCTGCTGACCCAGCTCAGCGGCGAGTACCAGCGCAGCCGGCGGGCGAGCTAGGGTCCTTGCCTGCCGAAGTGGGCGTCCACCGGACGCCCCTACGAATGCTGAGGCGAGGGGGCGCGGCCGACCCCTGGCACGCCCCCTGCCAATGCCTCCTTGCGTTGCATTTTCACGCGAGGAGGCGTGCGCGTGGCTGAAGTGCCTGAGGTCGAGATCGCCGTGCGGGACTTGCGCGCGAGCGTCGTGGGCCGCGTGATCGAGCGGGCGGAGGTGCTGTCGCCGAGCGTGCTGCGCTTCGGCACCCCAGAGGAGTTCGCGCGCACCATCGCCGGCCGGCGCGTGGATGGTGTGCGACGGCGGGCCAAGTGGGTGCTGATGGCACTGGAGGATGACTACACCCTCGCGATCCACTTCATGCTTTTTGGCTACTTGCGGCTGGTGCCCGACGATGCGCCGCGCGCCGCACATACCATGCTGGTGCTGTTTCTGAGCGGCGAGGAGGAGCTGCGGCTGCTCGACCGGCTGGGCTACGCGCGCGTCGCGCTCGCGCCAACCGCCGAGCTGGATGCGCGACTGGGCCTCGCCACGCTTGGCCCTGAGGTGCTTGCCGACGACTTCGCGCCCGAGATGCTAGAGGACCGGCTGCGGCGCAAGCGCGTGCCTATCAAGCCGGCGCTGCTCGATCAGCATGTGGTGGCGGGGCTGGGCAACCGCGATGCCGACGAGAGCCTGTGGCGCGCGAGGATCGGTCCCTCGCGGCCGGCGGGGACGCTCAGCCGCGAGGAGGCCGAGCGCCTGACACACGCCATGCGCGATGTGTTGCACGAGGGCATCGCCCGGCGCGGCTCAATGCGCGACCTGCGCGGCCGCAAGGGCGAATCGCTCCGGCATCTGGACGTGTTCGAGCGCGAGGGCGAGCCGTGCCCGCGCTGTGGTGGGCCGGTCTCGCGCATCCGTCAGAATGGGCGCAACACGTTCTACTGCACTGCCTGCCAACAATAGCTGAGGACCCCTCAATCCCAGTAGCGCTCTTCCTTCCAGGGGTCGGCGCTGTTGCTGTAGCCGCGGATCTCCCAGAAGCCGGGGCGGTCGTTAGGCATGAACTCCAGTCCGCTCAGCCACTTGGCGCTCTTGTAAAAGTAGAGCTTGGGCACCACCAGGCGCACCGGCCCGCCGTGCTCCGGCTCGATGTCCTGGCTGTCGTGCTTGAAGGCGATCATCACGTCGTCGTCGTCGAGCGCGCTCAGGGGCAGGTTGGTGGTGTAGCCGGTGAACGAGTGCGCCATCACGAAGCGCGCATTCTCCGTCGGCTCGGCGCGCTTGAGGATGTCGCGGATGTGGATGCCCTCCCAGCGGTTGTCGTAGCGGCTCCAGGTCGTCACGCAGTGGATGTCGGTGGTCAGGTCGGCGCGCGGCAGCGCCTGCAATTCCTCCCACGTCAGCTCGAATGGGTGGGCAACCTCACCCCAGACTTTGAAGCGGTACTTCTGGGCATCAAAGCGCGGAGTTTGCTCATAGCTCAGCACCGGCCACTTCTTGGTGTGGTACTGCCCCGGCGGCAGGCGCGGCTCGCCGTTGGGCAGCAGCTCGTCCTGCGCCGGGTCGCGCCGGGAGCCTAAGAGACGTGAGAGATCCATCTGTGCCCTCCGTTCTCGCCGCGGTTAGGCGGCGCGACATACGCGAGTCTGAGACCACCGTCTGGTATATAGCGTAGAAGAGATTGTGGAGGTGCGGCGCGCCGTGTAAGCCTGCGCGTTTCGCATCCACACTCTGCTGTACACGCTGTGTGCCACACGCGCCGTATCGTTACAATACAGTAGAGCGTCATCGGGCGGGAGCCGCAACAGCAGGGAGCTGGACAATGGACCTTGGTCTGCGGGGTAAGACGGCAATCGTCACCGGCGCGAGCCGTGGCATTGGGCTGGCGATTGCGCGCGCGCTGCATCGCGAAGGCGTGGCGCTGGCGATTGTGGCGCGTCGGCACGAGACGCTGCACGCGGCGGCGGCCGCAATCACGAAACACGGCAACGTATCTGAAGCGGCGCAGGGCGCAACGGTCCATCCCATTGTGGCGGACCTGGGCATGCGCGCTGAGGTCGAGCGTGCGGCGGCGCAGGCCATCGCTCGCCTTGGCCACGTGGACATCTTGGTGAACAACGCCGGCCAGTCGCGCTCCGATAACTTCTTCGAGATGCCCGAAGAAGCGTTCGAGGGCATCTGGCAGACCAAGGCCTTCGGCTATGTGCGCATGGTGGCGGCCATCGCACCGCATATGCGCGAGCGGCAATCCGGCTCGATCATCAACATCATTGGTACCGCGGCGCGCACGCCAACCGAGGACTTCATTGTCGGCAGCATGGTCAACGCGGCGCTGCTGAACTTCACGCGCGGCGTGGCCCGCATTCTGGCGCGCGATCACGTGCGCATCAACGCCATCAGTCCCGGCTGGACGCTGACCGAGGGCCAGCTCCGCCACTTCGAGATGCAGGCGGCCGCGCGCGGTGAGTCGCTGGACGACCTGATGCAGCGGGAGGCACGCGCGATCCCGCTGCGGCGGCTGGTGACGATGGATGAGATTGCCGAGATGGCGCTGCTGCTGGCCTCCGACCACATGCCAGCGATGACCGGCGAAGATGTAATCATCGATGGCGGCGCCACACCGTCCATCTGATAACGGGTCAGGGTGCCCTTGCGGCCCCTGGCGCTCGCCAGTATAATGGCGCCGGTCATCGCCCACGTAGCGTGGCGATCTTCGCCGCGACGGTGCGCGTCTACCGGACGCCGCTCCGGCCGCCAGCAAGGGATACCCGCTGGCGGTCTGCCGTCGCCATTCGATGCTGAGGAAGGGAACGCCTTTCATGGATCTCAAGGGATCTCACACCTTCGCGTCTGCCTCGCCCCAGGCAGTGTGGGACGCGCTGCACAACTCGACGACGCTCCAGGCCGCGGCGCCGGCCGCCGATAGCGTGCAGTGGCAGGGCAACAACGCGCTCGCCATCACCGGCGGCATTGGGCCATTCAAGGGGTCGCTGGTCGCTAACGTGACGCAACAGACGCCGCCCAGCTCGATGCAGCTCGCCGCCAACCGAGGCGGCGTCAACGGCGTCGTCACCCTCAATTTGGCCCCGCAGGGCGCCGGCACGCTGCTCAACTACGATGCCAACATCGAGGGCAGTGGGGCTGTCGGGCTTGCGCTTGGCGCCGTCAAGGGGCTCATCGAGGGCCAGCTCAATTCCTTCCTGAACAACCTCGACAAGCAGATCGGCTAGCGCGCATAGTCGCCGCGGCATGACGGACGACGGGGGCAGGTTCGCGGGAACCGGCCCCTTCACTGTTGGAGGCACCGGGTGGACGCGAGGGAGCCGTCTATGCCCGACTGCGAAGGCACGCCCCATCGAGTCGTACGTTATGCTGTGAGTGCCGCGCCGATCCAATCGCCCGATTGCCGTGTAGGAGGAAGTGCTCATGGTGCCCCAGTCGTCCCGCCCGGTTCGCGCTTCGTTTGATGTCGCGGCGACTATGCGCGACGGCACGGTGCTGCGCGCCAATGTCTTCCAGCCGGACGACGGCGGTGCGGGACGCTATCCAGTGCTACTCACGCGCCTGCCGTACGGCAAAGACCTGCCGCTGGGCAGCGCCGCGCTGATCCCTGAGCAGGCAGCGCGGCTGGGTTATGTCGTCGTCGTACAGGACGTGCGTGGCACCTTCGCCTCCGATGGCGAGTTCTTCCCCATGCTGGCCGAGCAGCGTGACGGTTACGACACGGTCGAATGGGCGGCGCGGCTGCCAGGCGCCAACGGCGAGGTCGGCATGTATGGCGTCTCCTACTTCGGGCATACGCAGTGGGCCGCGGCGAGCCAGCATCCGCCGTCCCTGCGGGCACTGCTGCCGATGCACACCTGGAACGACACCGGCGCGCCCAACGCCGGCGTTGTGTGGCGCAACGGCGTGCTACAATTTGGCGGCGAGGTGGCATGGCAGCTCGAGATGGCATTGCCGCAGCTCCCGCGCCGCATTCGCAACGACCCCCAGGCGCTCGCCCGCGCGATCTACGCGCTGACCCGGGAGATCGACCGCCTGCCCACGCAGGGCTTCTCCGAGCTGCCACTGGATGCCTTCGGTCCTTTCACACGCGCCGGCACGGGTGAGGCTTGGCGCTACTCCATCGAGGCGCGTGAGAATCCGGCGCTAGCGGTACAGTCGGCGGTCGCGGCAGCTTACGAGCTGCCGCTGCCGGTCTTCCACATCGGCGGCTGGTACGACCTCTTCCTGGGCGGCACGATCGCCAACTTCCAGGCGATGCGGGCGGCGGGCAACCGCCGGCAGTGGCTGCTGATCGGCCCCTGGACGCATGGCAACGTCAATCACGTGCAGGGCGACGTGGACTTCGGCTTCGTCTCCGGCGGGGCGCTGCTCGATTACCAGATCGACCTGATGAGCCTGTCGCTCCAGTTCTTCGACCACGCGCTCAAGGGCGCGGCGAACCTCTTCAATGCGATGCCGCCGGTCAAGTACTTCCTGATGGGCGCCAACGTCTGGAAGAGCGCCGGCACCTGGCCTCCCGCGGAGGCCGCGACGCAGGCGTGGTATCTGGCCAGCAGTGGGCACGCCAACAGCCTGCGCGGCGACGGCACGCTCAGTAGCGGGGTGTCCGGTGGACGCCCGACAGGCGCCGAGGCAGTGGATAGCTTCGCGTACAACCCGGCGGCTCCGGTGCCGACGGTCGGCGGCGCGCACCAGCTCCCGGCCATCTTCCGCCGCGGACCAGTGGATCAGCGCCCCGTGGAGGAGCGCGACGACGTGTTGGTCTACAGCTCGGCCCCGTTGGAGGCGCCGGTGGTGGTCGCTGGGCCGGTCGCGGCGACACTTTACGTCGCGACCGACGCACCCGATACCGACTTCGTGGCCCGGCTGGTAGATGTGTACCCCGATGGGCGCGCCATCGCGCTGACCGACGGCGTGGTACGGCTCTCGTTGCGTGAGGGACTCCAGACGCGCGCGGAGGTGCGGTCAGGCGAGGTCTACCGTGTGGAGATCGACCTATGGTCCACCGCCAACGCCTTCCTGCCGGGCCATCGCATCCGGCTGGATGTTACTAGCAGCAGCTTCCCGCGCTGGGAGCGCAATCTGAATACGGGCGCTGATTGCGCGCGCTCGACCCAGATGTGCGTCGCGCGCCAGCGCGTGCTCCACGACGCCGACCATCCCTCGCACCTCACGCTCTACGTGCTGCCCGCCGAGGATGCGCCAGCCTAGAGTCCTCACTCCCGCCTTTTCTCCGCCTCGGATGCGAGGGGAGGGGTCTCGTTCCGATGTGCCAGTGAACAGTCTCTACCGACAGCTTCTCCGGCGTCTATCGGCGTCCGAATGAGGTGCGGACGTTGCGTGTGATGCGGCGCACGTCTTCATATAGTCAGTGCCTACACAAACTCACGCCCAAAACATAATGGACACACCAAACGACATCGAGCCAGCAGACAGAGCAACTGCCGAAACCTCGAGCACCGCAAGGGCTGGGGGTGGACGCATCACGAAGTACAACCTCATCGCGGGCCAGAGCATCGAGCGGCTGGCGGCGCTCAGCGATGGCGTGTTCGCCGTTGCCATGACGCTGCTGGTGCTGGGACTCGCGGTACCGCCGAAGAACACCACGCTGAACGGGAAACCAGTAGAGATCACGAGCGATAGCCTGTTGATCCAGGCTCTGGCGCCGGTCGCCTTGCACCTGATTCCCTACGTGATGAGCTTCCTCACTCTTGGCATCTTCTGGGTCGGCCAGCAGACACAACTCAACTTCCTCAAGCGCAGCAACCGCAACCTGACGTGGATTTATTGGGCGGTGTGCTCTACATCACGCTGCGCTACGCCATGCGCGCTGGGTTGCTCAATGACGAGGCGAACGAGACGATAACGGGTGCCCTTCTGCGCCGCATCGTCATCGCGCAGGCGCTCTACGCCGCGGGCGCGCTGCTGTGTGCCGTCAGCACCTATCTGAGCATCGGGGCCATCTTCCTGGTGCAGGTCAATTACGTCATCGCGCCGCGCATCCGGCTGCTCTATCGCCTCTAACCGTCTCTGAACAGAAACCAAGCGCGCGGCCCGGTCGCATCCGTGCGCGGGCCATACATCGAGCGATTACCGGCTCTCGGAATGTCGCGCCTCCCACTCGCGGCGCAGCAGCCCCATGTTGATGATGTCTACATACTCGCCGGCCACATACTCCGCCTCGCGCTCGCGGCCCTCCTCGACGAAGCCGCCCGCCTTGTAGCACCGGACCGCACGCTGATTATCGGCCCAGGTGATGAGGCCGATGCGACGGAAGTTCTGGATGCGGAAGGCCCAATCCAGGAACAAACCCAGCGCCTCACGTCCGTACCCCTTGCCAACGTAGGCGGGGTCGAGAATTGCCATGCCGAAACTCGCCACGCCGGCGCGACGATTGACGCTCCAGGGGTGCAGATTGATGAAGCCGACGAACTTTCCATCCACCTCGATGGCGAAGTTCGTTTGCTCCTCCTCCTTCTCAGCGTGCTTGTCAAACCACTTCTCGTGCGCTGCGAGCGACGTAGGCTCCCACGAGCCATAGGCCGGCAGCACGAGGTCTACGTTGGCCATCAGCTCGTGTTGGCGCTTCACGTCGTCGCGCTCGAATGGCCGCAGGGTGACATGTTGGCCGCGGAGCATAGCAGGTGCCTCTCCTTCCGATCCCGCGAGACTGCATCGCGTGATGTGTGTGGTGCATGATGGAACGCATCAGTATGCGCTGAGCACCAGCTACAGGTGCCTATCAGGTTTCTGCCCAGCCTGGGGCGTAGCGGAAGTCCTCCCGAAAAGTCGCGCCACCCGCAACTCCTAGGGTATGTCGTCGCCCTCCATGCTCGCCGTCGCCCCCGCCACAGCGCGTGCCGGCAGCCGCGGCGCCTGGCTGAGCAGCGCCGCCGCCAGCAGCAGCGCATCGCCGAGGCGCGTAATCCCTGTCCGCTCGGCGAAGGCATCGGATCGCGCGTAGACCGGCAGCAAGCCGGCGTGCCGCGGCGGCAGACGCACCAGCACCCCCATCCGCACGAGGCCGTCCAGCACTGGCTCGATCTCCGCCACCGGCCGCCCCACCGCGCGGCCGACGGTGACGCGCGTGAGCGGCACGCGCAGCGCAGCCTGCTCGATCGCCAGCACAGCCGTCACGACCTCCAGTTCCTTCCAGCCCAGCCGGACCGGCGAAGGCACCACTGCATCGCCCGCGGCGTCACGATCGGTCGCTAGGGAGCGGACGATCGGTGGCAGCTGCGGCTCGGCGCGTGCCAGCGCGGGCGTGGCGACGTCGAGGTCCGGGTCGAGCATGTGCGCCAGCGCGCGAAAGCTCGGCAGCGCGCGGGCGAGCGCGGCGAGTGTAGCGCGCGACGGGTTGAGGGCACTCTCACGGCCCGACTCGAGCTTCGACAGATACCCCTTGGAGAGTCCCGTCTCGGCAGCCAGCGCTGTCAAGCTCTTGCCCGCCACCTGACGCGCCGTGCGCAGCAGGTGCGCCCAGCTCAGCTGCCACGCTTCCTGTTCGTCGAGCATGCGCCTCGCCTCGTCTGTATTCCGCCCACCCACTCTGTGGCCGGCCAGCCAACACCTTTATTGTAAGACGCTCCTGGCCTGTCTTGAACGCGCCGCATGCCCGGTAGTACGATAGAGCGCACGTATCGTCAGATAGGCGGCTGTGTGTGAGAGGAGAAGAAGAGAGCATGTCGCTGGAGTCGTACGCGCGGGCGCTGCCTAAGGCGGAGCTGCATGTGCATCTGGAAGGATCGATCCAGCCCGCGACACTGCTGACCCTCGCCCGGCGCAACGGCGTGACGCTACCCGCTGAGAGCGTCGAAGGCCTGCGCGAGTGGTTCCGCTTCCGCGACTTCGAGCACTTTGTGGCCGTGTACCTGGCCATCACGCGCTGCCTGCGCACCGCCGCCGACTACGAGTTGATCGCGTACGAGTTCGGCGCTGAGATGGCTCGCCAGAACACGCGCTACGCCGAGATCACCTTCACGCCGGGCACGCACGAAGCGATGGGCATCCCGCACGATGTGTACTTCTCGGGCCTGGAGCAGGGTCGTGCCCGCGCCCGTGCCGACTTCGGCGTCGAGATGCGCTGGATCTTCGACATCGTGCGCAACATCCCCGATCCCGCGCGGCGCATGACGGCTGCGGATTACACTACGCGCGTCGCCATCGAGGACCGCGAGCAGGGCGTCGTCGCGCTGGGCTTCGCGGGGCTGGAGCGGGGCTTCGCCATCGCACCGTTTGCGCCCTTCTTCGAGCGCGCCCGCACCGCCGGGCTGCACGTGATCCCGCATGCCGGGGAGACGGCCGGCCCGGAGAGCATCTGGGATGCAATCCGCCTGCTGGGCGCCGAGCGCATCGGTCACGGCGTGCGGGCCATTGAGGATCCCGAACTGGTGGCCTACCTCGCCGAGCACACGCTGCCGCTCGAGGTCAACGTCACCAGCAACCTACGGCTGGGCATCTATCCTGATCTGGCATCGCATCCCCTCTCGCGGCTGATGGCAGCGGGCGTGCCGATCACCGTCAACTCCGACGACCCGGCGCTCTTCAACACCACGCTCGGCGACGAGTTCGCGCAGCTCGGCGGCCCGCTCGGATTCGACGCGCAGACCATCGAGAACATTGCTCTCAACGGCCTGCGCTACTCTCTGCTGCCTGAGCCGGAAAAGGCGAGACTCGTGGCTGACCAACAGCGTGAGGTGGAACGGCTGAAGGGGGTCCATCTTTAGAGGCGCTGTTCAGAGGCGCTGTTCAGAGGCGCTGCTATACTCATCAAGCATCCAGGGACTTGGAATGTCTAAGCATGAGGCGACCTTGCTCAAGGCGGGGCTGCATCATCTCACCTCCACTTACTGAGCCGCGTGCTCCCCGGTGAGACTGTTCGATCGTCCGTGAATTGTATGTTATGTCGCTATCGAGCAGTGGCGTGCAAACTGGGGTTTGCCGGCAAGTGACAAGAATCGCAACTAGAACATCCTATCAACCGCACACTGTCGCTCCGCCTCGCGCTCCTGTTTCATAAATGCAACACACGGTATGCGGGTCATCTGTATCGTAATGCGAATCGTGAGTTCTGTCACTTGCCGACAAAGCACTCTTTGCGGGCTATATAGCGACGTTGCATAACTGGCAGGTGCGGGCCGTTGACACGAGGCGGGGGGGAGCTGCTGAACCCTACTCCGCGTCGCCGAGGTGCTGGAGGGCCTGGTCTGAGTTATCGTCCTTGCGCTTCGTATCATGTTGATCGGCGTGCCCAGTACGGTCGGACTCCGCACCCACAGGCGGCGCGATCTTCAAGGCGCGGCGATGGCTCCGTGAGTCTAGATGCGCCAGATAGCCTTGCGTGGTCCTGATGTCGAAGTGGCCGAGCCATCCGCGCACATGCTCTACAGATGCCGGCGGGCGTTTGCCGTCGGCGCTTCCCTGGAGAAGGGCCATAGCCGTGCTGTGGCGGAGCGCATGCGGCGATATGGTGCGCGATTCGCCGGCTGATGCGCCCATGCTCCTAATCCACTGCGTTTCGACGCGGTCTACGATTCGGCCAATCTGTCCTGGCGTCAGGCTTCTCCGTGCTGATACATGGTTGTGCGCGTCATTGGCTCCGCGGCTCGACAGGAAGAGCGGCGTGGACCGGTCGGAGGCACTGTCTAGCCTGCGGTCCGTCGAGCGGACATACGCAAGCAGCTCGGCAACCAGCGAAGCGGCCAGTGGCAGCGTCCGGCCGCCATGTTGGCCTTTCGTCTTCGCGTCTGGCAGCACGAGCCACCACTCTTCCTGGCCGTCGTGCCACTCTCGCATCAGGTCACCCAGATCCAGCAGCGAGATCTCGATAGCCCGTAGCCCTGTGGCAAGCACGAGGGCAATTAGCACACGATCGCGCTGTGCGGTGCGCTCGCCGGTGAGTCCGGCGCGCGAGCGCGGGAGCTGTGCCGGTGGCCCGGGAACTTCGGTCATGTCGCTCGCCGCTCGGTCCGCTGTCATTGCCTGTAGCGTCTCTGTCTGCCTTACTCGCGCCGCGCGCGGGATGCCCCAGGGACTGCGACGCCGGACCGCCTCTGCTGCTTCGGGCGCTGGCGATGCTGAAGTCCCCGCCTCTGCCGCGGTTGGGCGCACTGTGGCTGGCAGCGCGGCGGCGGCCAGAAACTCCTCCCACTCCGACTCGGCCAGTATTTGATACGGCCGCCGCCGGTCAATCCGGAGCCGCTTGAGCGCCATGCGGATGCGATCGGGGGAGAGATCGGTCAACGTCCCCATCATCGAGCAGTGGACGAGGAACTGCCGCAGAGCAGTAAGGCGGATGTTGACGGTTGCCGGAGCCAGCGGTGTCGGAGCGCTGACATCATCCGCGTCGCCGTCCGCATTGGATTGCCGCGTGCCGGCGCCATCGTCGCCGATCAGCGTCGCATGTGATGGGGCGGCAAGCATGGCTCGCCGTGGGTCAGGCATAGCGCCGCCCGCCGAGGTGCGCGGCGTGCCGCGGGCGGGATCGGTGGCGCGCAGGGCGAGCGCGCCGCGATAGGCTAGCAAGAGGTCGAAGGTCAGCGCGGCCACTTCCTGCGGCACGCCGGGTGTCTGGAAGAAGTACGCGACGGCCTTCTCGTACTCGCGCCCAGTGCGCCCCGGATTGAGCGTCGCCAGCCAGCGTCGCAGCTCGTAGCGCCAGTGGCCGACAACGCGCGCGAAGTCACTATCCCTGCGCTCGTCGTCGTCCCGTGGCGAGGCTGGCGCAGCGACCAGCGCGGAGGTCTCCGCATCCGCATCGCTATCGGGTATCCATACGTTGTCCACCGTCGCCTCCCGCCGTGCTCAAGCCAGCCCACCTAGGCGCCGTTCGCTCAGGCATAGTATAGCGCGCTTCTTGATTGCGGAGGGGTTCGTTTCGGGTCGGGAGCATGCGTGAGTTGGGTGGGGGAGTGTAGGCAACGACTATAGGAAGCTCAGCGCGCGCTATACTCTAACCGGCGCAGGCGCCCCTTTTCGGCCACCTTCTCTCCTCTTCCCGTCGCCCGACGGCATGCAAAGGATACGTCCGCTCATGGCAAAAGTCACCACCGGCACCGGAGACACCGGCTATACTAGCCTCCTAGGCTCGCAGCGCGTCCCCAAGTACGATCCGCGTCCCGACACCTACGGCACCGTGGATGAGGCCACCTCTGCGCTCGGTCTCGCCCGCGCCGTCACGCCCGACGCCCGCGCGCGCGAGATTATTCTCCACGCCCAGCGCGACCTCTACGTGCTGATGGCCGAGCTGGCGACCCCCGCCGAGAACCTGGAGGCCGTGGGCATGCGCGTGACGGCGGAGCATACCGCCTGGCTGGAGCGCACCGAGGACGAGCTGAAGGCCGAGGTCGAGATCCCCAACCGCTTCGTCGTCCCCGGCGACACCCTCGACGGCGCCGCGCTCGACCTGGCGCGCACCGTGATTCGGCGCGCCGAGCGCATGACCGCGCGCCTCCTACACGATCACGTCATCGAGAGCGCCGAGCCGCTGCGCTACCTCAACCGCCTCTCGGACCTCGTGTTCATCCTCGCGCGCTACCTCGAAGCCAAACAGCAGGGCGGCAGCACCGAGGCACGGGGCTGATGCGCAGCGATTATTCACCCGATGCCGCCTTCATGCTGCCTGTTCGCGTGCGCAGCTACGAGGCTGGCCGCAACCGGCGCATCAGCCTGGGCACCACCCTGCGTCTGCTGGAGTTCCTCGCCACCGAGGCGTCATCCGCGCTGGGGTTCTCGCCTGAGTGGTACGTCGCACAGGGTAGCGCGTGGCTGGTGCGCGAGATGCGCATCGTGCTGGGCGATCTGCCTACCATCGGCGACGAACTGCTGCTGGGCACCTGGCTCTCGGAGTGGCGCAAGGTGCAGGCCTACCGCGAATATGCCATCTGGCGCCCCGGATCGCACACGCTCGTCGCCCGCGCCCGTGCCCGCTGGGCCTACGTGGACCGCTACCGCGCCGCGCCGCTGCGCGTGCCGGAGCAAATGATCGAGCGCTTCAGCCCGCTCGGTCCTCCCCTGCGCCATCGTCCGCCGATACCCCGTTACGAGAGCACGCCCGCGGGCACCCACGTGATGCACCTGATCGCGCGCGAAACCGAGGCGGATGTCAACCAGCACATCAACAATACCGTCTACGCCGACTGGCTGACCGAGGCACTCTATCGTTGGCTGCTCGAGCGCCAATTTTCTCCGCTGGGGCGCGAGCTGCGGCCTCGTGAGTACCAGATCGAATATCTGCGCCCGACGGTGCCAGGCGACACCATGCGCATCGAGACCATGCCTGCTGACGCCTGGACCGCGCCGCTCTGCCATCCGCTCTCCGCGGGTCACGAGCCGTCCGATACCCCGCGCGTGCTCCACGTGACCCAGCGCATCCTCGACGAAGCCAGCGGTGAGCCAGTCGTGCGGGCCGCATCGCGGCATCTGGTGCTGCCGCGGCGGGATTGAGTGAGGGCGTCTACCGGCCTCCCACGGGCTACGATTCGGTTCCCGCCTCGTCGTGCGCCGCCTTAGGCCGCCGCGCCCGCGGCGTCTTGCCACGCCTGTCGTCTGAGGCTATCCTGCTCGTTTGGCGGGCGGACGCGCGCTGTGAACTCCGGCGTGTCGTTTTTGCGGGCGGTCCGGCCGGGCGCAGCGCAATCACCGAGAGCGGCGGCAGCGTCAGCGGCAGCGAGTGGTCGCGGCCGTGCCACGGCTCTGGCTCAGAGCTGACGGCGCCCAGGTTGCCCACATTGCCGCCGCCGTAGCGCGCCGCGTCTGTATTGAGCACCTCGGCGTAGGTGGCCGCCTCTGGAACCCCCACGCGATAGTCGTAGTGCACTACTGGTGTGAAATTGCAGACGAAGAGCAGCGGATCGGTCTTGTCGGGCGCGTAGCGCATGAAGGCGATCACGCTGTGCTGCGTATCGCCGCCATCGATCCACTCGAATCCCGCAGGCGAGAAGTCGAGCGCGTAGAGCGCGGGATTGGCGCACAGGAGCGCGTTCAAGTCGCGCGCGAGGCTCTGGAGTTGGCCGTGGGGCGACTCATCTCCGCTCTCGGTGGCGTTGAGCACGTACCAGTCGAGGAAGCCGGCGAAGTTCCACTCCGACCACTGGCCGAATTCGCCGCCCATGAACAGCAGCTTCTTGCCGGGATGGGCGTACATAAAGGCCAGCAGCGCGCGCAGGTTGGCGAACTTCTGCCAGGGATCGCCGGGCATCTTGTTGAGCAGCGAGCCTTTGATGTGGACCACCTCGTCGTGCGAGAGCGCGAGGATGAACCGCTCGGAGTAGGCATACTCTATCGAGAAGGTCAGCAGGCCGTGGTGATGGGCACGGTACACGGGGTCATAACGCAGGTATTCGAGGATGTCGTGCATCCACCCCATGTTCCACTTGAGCGAGAAGCCCAATCCCCCCTCGGCAACCGGCGCCGTCACCTTCGGGAACGCCGTGGACTCCTCGGCGACCGTCAGCGCGTGGGGGAACCGCGCGTGGACCACGGCGTTGCACTCGCGCAGGAAGTCGATCGCCTCCAGGTTCTCGCGGCCGCCATAGCGATTGGGCAGCCAATCACCCTCCTTGCGGGCGTAGTCGAGGTAGATCATCGAGGCCACGGCATCCACGCGCAGGCCGTCAATGTGGTACTTGTCAAGCCAGAAAAGCGCGTTGGCGATCAGGAAGTTGCGCACCTGATTACGGCCGTAGTTGAAGATCAGCGTGCCCCATTCGGGGTGCTCGCCCAGCCGGCGGTCAGCATGCTCGTAGAGCTGCGAGCCATCGAAGAACGCCAAGCCGTGCAGGTCCTTGGGGAAGTGCGCCGGCACCCAGTCAAGCAGCACGCCGATGCCATTTTGGTGGCAGTGGTCCACAAAGTACATGAAATCCTGTGGGCTGCCGTAGCGCGCGGTAGGGGCGAAGTAGCCCGTCACCTGGTAGCCCCACGAGCCGTCGAAGGGGTGCTCGAGGATCGGCAGCAGCTCGACGTGTGTGTAGCCCATCTCCTTGACGTAGGCGACGAGCTGGTGGGCGAGGTCACGATACGTGGGCGGGCCGCCGCCCGGCGCCGTCGAGGGGCGCCACGAGCCGGCATGCACCTCGTAGACGCAGATCGGCCCTTCCAGGGGATTGCGCTCGCGCCGTTCCGCCATCCATGCGGCGTCCTGCCACTGGTAGCCGCTCAGGTCCCACACGCGCGAGGCGGTGCCGGGACGCAGCTCGGCGGCAAAGGCGTAGGGGTCCGCCTTGAGCACGCGGTACTCGCCATTCCACGAGAGGATCGCGTATTTGTAGAGCGCGCCGGGGCCGACGCCCGGCAGGAACAGCTCCCACACGCCGCCGGGCCGCAGCCGCATCGGCGCGGCGCGCTCGTCCCAGCCGTTGAAGTCACCCACCATGCTCACGCGCCGCGCATTGGGTGCCCAGATGGCGAAGAGCGTCCCCGGCACGCCGTTGATCGTCGTTGGATGCGCGCCCAGCCGCTCATAAATCTCGTGGTGCTTGCCCTCGCCAAACAGGTGCAGGTCGTAGTCGCTGAGCTGTGGCGAGAGACTGTAGGGGTCCACGATGTGCTCGACCACGCCCCACGGCCGGCGCACCTCCAGCACGTAGGGCAGCGCAGCCGGACGCGCTCCATCAACGCCGACCTCTTCCGCCGGCACGACCATGCTGAACAGCCCCGCCGGATGGATCTGCCGCATAGGGATCGGCACTCCTTCCGCTCCATTCTCCTGTGCTGCTGTCTCCGTATTCTCCTCTGCGAGCCTCTGCGTCCTCCGCGTCCTCCGCGTCCTCTGCGGTCCCTCCGTCACCCCTTCTTGGACCGACCTCAGTATCACACTCGCTGCCAGCGCGCCCGGCAGAAACGCGCGCACGATCCACACCGGCACACCGCCCGGTTGAGCCAGATGCGGGCCAAGCACGTCGAAGGGCGCGCCGTGCCGGCCGGAGACGATCTGCTCGATGATCTCTCGCTCCAGCGGATCGTTCAGCACACGTCCGCCAGACGGCGCGCCCCCATTCGACATACGACTTCCTTCACGCGAATCGCGGCGACCATCACTGCGCCGGCAGCAGCTCGGGGTGGCGCTTGGTAAAGTAGCGCACGTAGCCCTGTGCCGCCATCAGGTGATTGGAGGCCAGCTCAACGCGGCCCAGGGCCTCCTCGCGCTCGCCCGGCGGCAGCGCCGCCACCGCCGCGTCCAGATCGCCGGCCAACCGCGCCGCGATCTGCTCCACCGGCTCGCCCGCGCGCATCCCCGCCAGCACAAGCTGCCCCCAGCGGCGCAGCCGCCCGCGCAATTGCTCCAGATGCGGCCCCACGTCTTGCACCGGCCCAAAGTGCGCCAGGTATACCGTGTGCGGTGCCAACTCCTCCAACCGCGCGATGCTGGCCTCCCACGCTTCGAGGTCCAGGTCGGGCGGTGGCGTCGGCGGGCGCACCGTCCCGCCACCAGGCACGCGCACGCCGGCCACATCGCCGGCAAAGACCTCCCCATGCCTGGCATCGTAGAATGCCGCGTGGTGAATGGCGTGGCCCGGCGTGTAGAGCGCGCGCAGCTCACGGGAGCCAGCGAGCAGCAGCGTGCCCTCGTCTATCTCCACCAGCCGCTCGGCCGGCACCGGGAGAATCTCGCCCCACAGCGTCGCCATCTGGTCACCGTAGATGCGCTCGGCGCTGGCGATCAGTTTTTCGGGGTGGATCAAGTGCCGGGCGCCGATGTGATGCACGTAGGCCCGCGCGCGCGGCATCTGGCGCAGCAGCGCACCGGTCGCGCCGGCATGGTCCAGGTGAACATGCGTGAGCAGGAGGTGCTCGATCGCCACCGGCTCGACACCCACCGCGCGGATGCCCTCCAGCAGTCGGGGCATTGCCGCCCCCGGCCCGACATCCACCAGCGCCGGCCCAGCGGGACCCGTCAGCAGATAGCTGGCGATCACGCCGGGTTGCCCCTGGTGGCGCACGTCAATCTGCCACAGGTCATCGGCGAGCTGGACGACGAACGGATTCGATGCGGTCATGGGCGATGCGCGTCCTCCTAGAGGCTGGCGATGGCCTCGACTTCGAGCAGGAAGTCTTCCTGGGCCAAGCCCTGGACGACGAGCAGCGTGCTCGCGGGCGGCGCCGCCATGTTGACGAACTGGTCGCGCACCGCGCGCAGCACCGGGAGGTTTGCACGGTCGAGCAGATAGATGTTCAGCTTCACGACGTGGCTGAAATCCGCGCCGGCCGCCGCCAGCGCGGCCTTGATGTTCTCGAAGACCTGCCGGGCCTGGGCGCGAAAGTCGCCGCGGCCGACCAGGCTTCCCGAGGCGTTAAGGGCGACCTGCCCGGAGAGATAGATGGTCTGTCCGGCGAGGACCTTCACCAGCGGCGAGAATCCGGGGATGGATGCGACCGCAGGCGGAGAGAGAAACTGAAGATGATCGGGAGGCGTCACGATGGCTCGCCTTTCTTGCTGTCCATGACCAGCCTGTTCCCGCCGCGCCTGGCGGCCCGCTTGTCCCTTCGGGCCGTCATTGCGGGCACAAGGTCAGCGGTTGCGGGTGAGCGGGCCGGACTCAGAGGCCCGTGACGGGGATTCGCCCTCGGCGATTAGGTTGTTGACCACCACACGCACGCCGGGCACCCCAATCGCCACCTGCTCCAGCGCCCAGCGCGCGGCGGGCGTCGGCACGCGGCCGTCAAGATAGACGATACCATGCTCGGCGAAAGCACGCACAGGCGATCCGGCCAGCTCCGGCTTCTTCGCCGTCTCGCGCGCGATGGCGGCGAGCACCTGATCGGCGAGCGCCTCGGCGACCACCAGATCGTCGGTCATGCCACGCACGCCGAGCACACGGCCCGCCGTCCTCAGCGCCCGCTCGCGCACCTCGGCCGCGTCCACCACACCGGTCAGCGTCACGTGGCCATCATCTACGCGCACCTTTACGTCGCGCCGCGCTTTGGGGTCGGGCAGCGCGGAAGCAAACGCCAGTGCGATGTCCGCCGCAATCGCGGCATCGGCGCGGAAGACCGCGAGCTGATTGAGGTCTGCCTTGCCGAGCTTGAGCCGCACGCCATCCGTGGCGATGCGCTCGATCAGCTCGGCCGGTATGATGCGCACCTGGCGGCGCGTGTCGCGCACCAGCAGGTGGGTGGCCGCGCCCGAATGCCGGTTCGTCCAGACTGCTGTGAGCCGTCCCACCACGCTCTTACCCACCACGACCGGTGTGCGGGCACCCAGCGTCACATAGTCGTCAGGCAGCTCAGTTTTGGCCGTGCCCAGCACATGGGCCACCAGCTCGTGCCGCCGCTTGGCCTGGCGCCTGGTGACGAGGGTATCGGTGACTTGTAGCGCCGTGGCGTGGACGGTAGCCCCCAGCACGTTCCCAGGGACCAACCCCTCGACAAGTATGCCGCGCCTCCACAGCGCCTTGGGACGAAAGTGTAGCTCCAGGCGAGTATAGTGCATGACCCATATCCTCCGCGACAGCGCGCGGCGCAATCGTAGCACACCGCCGCCGTCTTGCCAATCGCCTACCAGCCCAATGGCCGCATCGTCCCATCGCGCTGTGACCTGCCCGATGCCGCGAGCCAGAGCAATCCTAGCGCCGAATGAGCGTCCCTGCGCAAATCGTCACGTACTACCCGCGGTTGCCTTCGAGCAAGGATACGGCCGGCAATTGCCATGCCCACTTGCCTGAATGGAGCCAGCCGTGTACGCTATGCCGGCGCGCCTACGACAGGCGTATGGCGAAGGGGGGGTGACAGTGGATCAAGCTCGCACACGACGACGCGCGGCGCGCGCTGAAGACGAAGCGCCAGCCTACCGCGGCGTGCGCGCGCTGGTCTCATTCCTGGTGGCGCTGCTGGCGCTTTTCTGTGTGGTGATCATCGCGCAAGCTCCCCTCGCGGAGGCGCTCCGCGCGCTGCGCCGCAACCCGCTCGCGCTGAGCGACAGCGCGACCCTCTTTCTTGGCGCGGCGGTCGTTGTGCCACTCTGCTGCGCTGCTATCGCCTACGTGCTCTCGGCGATCCTCATCCCTGTGTTACGCGTTGGCCGCTACTCCTGGCGCCTACATCGTGCGGTCGAGCGGCAGTTGCGCCAGACGGTGCTTATCTCGACTGGATTGGAGCTGCGCGCGGCGCGCTTTACGGCAGACGGCGAGCGCGGCGAGAGTGTCTCGATGGCGCAGGCGCTCGACTCGCTATCTCCGCTGTTGCTGCTTGGCGAGGGTGGCACCGGCAAGACTACCGCGCTGTTGCGGGTGGCGGCCGAGGCCAGCCGGCGCCGCCACCTCCTCGCGCTCTGTTTCGGGCGGCCGCTGCCCGTGCTGCTCTCGCTTGCCGAGCTGACCGCGCACGCCAGCAGCGGCTCCGTTCCGATTGGGTCACTAGACGACCTGGTGCGTCGCGCCGCCGAGCCGTTTGCCACGCGCGGCCTCCTCGCGTCGCTGCCCTCACGATTGAACGCGGGACGGCTCGTGTTGCTCTGCGACGAGCTGGAGGCGCTCTCGCTCTCGCAGCGCACGGCGTTGTGCGCCTCGCTGGCGGCGTTCGTCAAGTCCGGTGGCCTGCTGGTCGCGAGCTGCCGGCTCGATGCGTACACCGGCCAGTCGGCGGCGCTGCGCGACCTGGACAGCCTGCCACGTCTGGTGCTCGAAGGTGCCGATCCGGACGCCATCTCGGCGGCTTTGCGACGCGCTCGCCCCGCTGAGCGCGGCCAGTGGCACGGGCGTGAGGTGATTGAGGTGCTCCGCGTGCACCAGCTCGACCTGTGGGCCGCGCTTCCGGCGCATCTGGCGGAGCTGCACGATCTCGCGCGCGGGGCGCACGGCGCATCGCCGCTGCCCTTTGGCCGCGCACAGGCCGCGGCGCACTACGTCGAGCTTGCCACGCGCCATTCGGCGGCCGGTGACGATCTGCCCCGCGCGCTCGGCGCGCTTGCCTCATCGCTGCTGCTGGCGCGCCGGCCCGCGCTCCCGGTGCCCGCCGACCTGTCGTTGGGTGCGGCTGTCGAGCGCTGGCTGGCGATCCATCCCCCGCTGCCACCAGCCAATCCCGCTGTCGCGGCGCTGGACGCCGAGCGCCTCGAGACGGCGGTGCTAGGCGCGCTGGACGCGGGCCTGCTGCGACTTTCCGCCGATGGCACGGCGCTACGCCTGGCCAACAGCGTGCTCCAGGCCCAGCTCTGCGCCTATGCGCTCGCCGCGGGCGATGACGGCTTTGGCTGGCCGGCGCCCGAGCTGCTCAGCGAGGATTGGGTGTTGCCCGTGATCCTGTGGAGCGGGCTACGCGAGGAACCGGTTGACGTGACGCGGAGGCTGCTTCACCTCGCCGATACCCCTGATACGACCGCCATGCGTGCCGGCCTGAGTCTGCGCGAAGAGGTTGCCCCCGCGATCTTTGCGCTCGCCATTGCCGCGCTCGCCGATGCGCTGGCCGCGCGCCTGGCGGAGTCGGTGGGCACAAATGCCGAGCGTGACGTCACGGCGCAGGCGGAGCACCAATTGCGCGATCTGCTCGACCGCGTGCAGGTGATGCTCGCCGACAGCGCCAACATCCCGCGACTGGCGAGTGCGCTACGGCTTGTGGAGCGCGGCGCGGGACCCGAGCTGACCGAGGCGCTCGGCTACCTGGTGACACATGCGCCGCTCAGCCGGCTGCTGCGCGGCGAGATCGCGACCTTGCTGGGCCTGCTTGCCACTCCGCGCGCGCTCGAGATCGTCATCGCGCTGCTCGCCGACACCGACCCGCTGACCCATCAGGCGGCCGCGCAGGCAGTGGAATGGGCCGGTGCGCCAGCGGTGGCGGCGCTCGACCGCGCGCTGGCCTCGCCCGATGAGCGCGTGCGGGTGCGTGCCGCCGAGCTGCTGGCGCGCGTTGGTCCCGGAGCCGAGGAAGGCGCGCTCGCCGCGCTGCATGCGGCCAATCCCACGCGCCGCCTGGTCGCCACATGGACGCTCGCAAGCGTATCCTCGCCATACGCCGAGGCGGCCTTGATCGAGCGACTGGCCGATCCGGACGCAGACGTGCGCCGCGCGGCAGTCAGCGCCCTCGGCCAGCTCGGCACGTCTGGCGCGCTTGGGGCGCTCATGCGCCTGCTCACCGATCCCGATCCGCAGTTGCGCATCGCCGTCTGCGGGGCGTTGGGCACGCTGGGCGAAAGCGGCGACGAAAGCGCGCAGGTTGGCCTGCTGCACCTGCTGGAAGACGAAGATGCATCGGTGCGCGCAGCGGCTGTCGCCGCGCTTGGCGCGTCGGGCGACGAGCGCGCCCTAGAAGCCATCGAGACGCGGCGCGACGACCCCGATCCCTGGGTGCGCAACGCCGTCATCCAGGCACGCCGGCGCTTCGGGCGCGAATAGTGTGCCGGATGACACACGCGGCGACCTCGTGAACACTGGGCGCCGGGCGAGCGTCCGGGCAGTGGGCGCCGCCGCCAGGACCTCGCGCATGAGCACTGCCGATCCAGCTCGGAACCGATGGGCTAGCCGATGGCGACGGCTGGGCTGGCGCTCCACGGAGTATGTGGCAGCCTTCGACTCTCAAGCGATCAGATATACTTCCCCGCGTGCTCTGGCTTATGAGCGCCCGCGCCGCCTGGCAGATTGTCGAGCCAGCCGTGCTCGCCACTGACTGGCACGCCAAGTCGCTGCCCGTCCGAGGCGGTCAGGTAGGGCAGCAAATGCCCCACGAGCGGCTCGCGCGCCTGGACGTGCTGGAAGTTGGCCGCCGCCGCGGCGTCGAGCGCTCCGAGGCCCACCAGGGCGTCGGCCAACGTCTCGCGCGGCACGGCGTGCAGGTGCTCGTTCCACAGGCGCAAGCGCAGCTCGCGCGCGGCGGCCGGGTCCGCCACGGCGACATTGATCTCGGCGTCGGAGTGCATCCCGCGACTGTTGAGGTTTGCGGACCCGGCGGTCCACCACGCATCGTCCACGATGGCGACCTTGGCGTGCGTGTAGACCGGGCGGTAGAAGGCGCCGCCCAGCATCGTGTCGTCGGCCTCCGAGTTGCCCAGCGTGAAGACATGCAGCCGGTCCGCCGCACCCGCCGCCCGCGCCCGTGCGCGCAAGTCTTCGACGGCTCCATCGGTGAATTTGCGCCCACAGTTGGGATGATCGGGCAGGGTGATCGCCAGCGAGACGCCGCGATCGAGGGCCACCATCATCGCGTCGAGCACCTCCTGCATCTCGGGGCTGCGTCCGCCCCAGCGCAGACTGTCCAGCCCCAGGAAGGCTTCGGGCCACAGGTACTGGTTCTCGAAGTAGACAAAGCGCCGCGCACGCATCAAGGCATTCAGATACAGTTGTTTGATGCCGCGGATGCCGTCGGGCGCGAAGGCATAGGTCTTGGGTGGAATCGTGCGCGCGATCTGCGCCTCGTGTCCCTCCGGCCGCGGCGGAGGGGTTTCGTCGGGCAGGGCGCTCGGCCACCGCTCCTCGACCGGTGCGTTGCGGCGCGCAGCCACGTCTGCCCAGCGTTGCACGATGTTGCGCCGCACGTCGGCCACCGCCGGACCGGTGATGCGCGTATGCACATCGTGCCAGGGATGCATGGCGGGCGCGCGCTGCGACTCCCGCTCCACCGAGGCGCACGGATGCTGATGGGTATCCCAGCGGTCGTAGTCGCCGCTCTCTTCGCGCGTGAGATCGATGCCCCCCACGAACGCCACGCGCCCATCCACCACGCTGCACTTCTGGTGCAGCGCCTCCATCATGTGCGTGATTGCGCGGCTGCTGTCGTCGAGCACACAGTCTACGCCCGCGGCACGCAGCTCGTCGCGCTGCTGGGGGGGATTGTTGGTGATGTGGCCGATGCCGTGCATGGCATCCCAGAGCAGCACGCCGACCCGCACCCCACGCCGCGCGGCAAAGCCCAGCACGTCCACCACGCGCAGCCGATCGGCCTGCCACAGCGCGATGGCCTCGTCGTCCAGCCCCTCCTGGCGCAGCACCTGAACGAAGCGATCGCGCTCGAAGGGTTCTTGGTCGCCGATGCGCAGGTCGCCGCCGCGCACCAGCGGCAGCACAGCGTAAATATCCCACGCGGCGATCAGGATGTAGCTGCGCGCCGTGAGGAACGCCACAGTCATCGCGAAGAAGGCGGCGCGCCCGTCTACGAGTGGCTCGACCACCGTCCCCGGTCGCACCGGGTAGTCGCCTGTCGCCCACCAGTTGGCTGTTGTTGCGGGCATTGCCGCGCGCTCGTCACTCACTGTCCGCCTCCTCTTGGTCGTGGTGGGATTTCTCGCGGCAGACGGCTGTCCGCTGGGTACCGGCGCTGTGTCGCACTCTGCCGAACACCGAGCCTACCGGGCGCGAGCGGCCGCGTGTGCCCCGTGGTTGCCATACAGTCGCACCGCCAGCATACAGCATAGCACGCTGGACCCGCGCCTGTGCCCCCATGCACTCCCGGCAGAGCGTCCGCGCGCACCAGCCCGCGGAAGTACCAGCGGCGTTGTCGCCACGCCCTCTGGAGACCTATAATAGCGGGCGCCCGTCGGGGAGCCGTCTCCGCCCGGCCAAGCCGCCCAACCGGTATAGACAACTCGGCCGCAGCCCGCCACCGCGAGGAACGCCATGTACCGCCCCCCCGAAACTGCTCGCAGCCGCCCACCGCGGCCCCCTCAGAGCGCGTACGACGCCCGCTTGTCCATCTCCAGCCCGCTCGCCGATACCCAGTTCTACCAGCCTGGGACACTGCTGGCGCTCGCCATCCTGGTGCTGCCCGTCGCCGTGACGCTGGGGCTGGCGGCGCTCGCGCTCCAGATCGGCCGCGCCGTGCCACTGTGGCTGCCGTTCCTGGCGCTGCTGTGGCTGCCGGCTGTGCCGCTGCTTTGGCTGCTGATGCAGAGCGCGCGCACCACCGCGATCGGCATCGCTGTCGCGCGTCCCTGGCGCACCTGGACCCAGCTTCGCTGGGATGACATCCAGCGCGTGGACCAGCGGGGGATGGTCATGCACATCAGTGGCCGGGGCGAGACGCTCGTGCTGGCGCCGCGCTTGCTGCGCGACGGCGCCCGCCTGCGGCGTCAGATTCTGCTGCGCCTGCCGCCACATGCGCTCTCGCTGCATCTTAGCCGCGAGGCCGAGGGCATTCTGTCGAGCCAGATTTCGATGCTTCCGGATGGCGGTGTCGCGGGATCGCTGGTGGCACGTCCGCAAGCGCGCTACGTCGTCTCGCTGCTGGCAGCAGCCTTCGCCCTGTGTACCGCTGCCGGCCTTGCCCTGTGGTCCATCGCGACAGCGCCAGCCCTCATCGCCGGAGTAGCGGCTGCCGGCTTGCTGGCGCTGGTCTGCCTCGCGGGCGTCCTCTGGCTCGCACAGCAGCTTTCGCTCGACGAGCAAGAGATTACCATTACACGCGTGTTGGCCTTTCCGCGGCGGCGTGTCTACGCCTGGAACCAACTCAAGGTGATCGAATATACGCCAAACAAGGCGCTGCTGCGCCTGCGCGACAGCCGTACGCGCACGCTCTGCGCCGGCCCCCACCTCTTCGATTCCGAGCAGGCGACCATTCTGTGGGCCTTGATCCAGACGCACGCCAGGGAACACGAGGTGCTGATCATTCCACGCCGCCGGCTGCCATCCTGACGGGTGCGCTCTTGGACTCCGAGCGCATTGTGCCGCTGCCGGCGCACACCACCTGTAATATGCAGTGCTCCACAGGTTCCCGCGCTCAGGCTCACCGCGCCGCCGTCGCCGCCGCATGCACGGGTACACGCACCGCAGTCAGCGCACGAGACGCAGCGGAGACCGCGGCGTCGTGACTGCCCAACGTCCCTTGCGCGCCGTGTGTCGGCTGTGCGTGACGCCCGCGGCGCAGGCGCGAGGGGAGGATACCTTCTTCGTCACGGTACTTGGCGATCGTCCGCCGCGCAATCTCAAAGCCGTGCTGCTCCAACAGCTGCGCGAGTTGCTCGTCACTGAAGGGATGGCGCGGATTCTCCGCCGTGATCAACTCGTGCAGCGCCTTCTTGACCGGCAGCGACGAATCGAAGAAATCGTCAAAGGAGATCGTGTGGCCGTTGGGCAGCAGCGCATACTTGCCGTCGGTCGCGCGGCTCACGGTGGACTCATGGAGCTGTACCCGCTTCGCCACATCCGCGCGGGTGAGCGGCCGGAGCGCGCTCTGCCCATGCACCAGGAACTCGCGCTGCATCTCAATCAACGCATCCGAGACCCGCTGCATAGTCTCCCACCGCTGGCGCAGCGCGGCAATGAACGTCTGCGCCTGCTCGACAAAGCCGCGAATGTGGCGCCGCTCAGGCTCGTTGCATCCTAGATCGGCGATGTGCTTGCGCGCCCAGACGTAGTCACGATTGACGCGCAGCTCGTAGCGCTGACGCTCGACCACCTCGGCCTCGAAGCGCCCCCCACGCTCGCGGATCACGACGTCTGGCCGGATCGTCGCAGCCGGTGCGGCGAGCTCGCCAAAATCGGGATCGAAGCCGTGGGTCGGGTAGGGGTGCAGATGGTCGCGAATGAACTGCCACTCCTCCTCGACGGTCGCGGCGGTCTCGCCCATCGCGCGGCCCACCTCACGAAAGTGGCGGAACGCCAGCGCGTGCAGGTGGCGCTCCACCAGCAGCTCCGCCAGCGGGCGCGGTGTGCCTGCTTCACGCAGGCGCCGGAGCTGAAGCAGGAGGCACTCTCGCGCTCCGCGTGCGCCAATGCCCGGTGGATCCATGCGCTGGAGGGCATCGAGCACGCGTGCCGCGGCGTCCGCTTCACACTCAACCGCTTCGCATACGTCGACTAGAATGGTCTCCGGCAGGAAGCCATGGCCATCGAGGCTACCGACGAGATACTCGGCGACCTCGGCGTCTCCCTCGTCGAGCGAGGCGCACAACAGGTTCAGCAGGCCGCTGCCACGTCCGCCACCGGCAGCGATGCGCAGCATGGGATCGGAGGGGTCCTCTTCGCCGCCGTTGGATTGCGCATACGGGTTGGCATCGTCATAGCGCTCCTCACGCGGCCGCTCGCCGGCTGCCGGCATGCCGCAGACGGAACAGGGACGCCCTGGAGCCTCGAGGCCGGCGCCGCAGAAGTGGCACGACTCGCGCTCGTCGGCGTCGAGCGCCGGGTTGGTCTCGCGCTCGCGCTCGATGGCCGTGCTGAGCTCCTGACTGGGCATCTGGAGCAGACGCACCGCCATGATCTGGCGGTGAGAGATCACGGAGGACTGTTGCGGCAACACCACCGAGTCGAGTCGCAACTCCAAACCGTCCATCAGCTCTCATCCTTCCCCGTACTCGCTCGGCACACGCCCATGCCGCATGATGTCTTGCCGCTTCGTGACGGCAGACAGGCGCCGGAGCCTGCCACCCCCCTAACGCAAATCGCGTGCCGAATGTGCCGACGGCTTTGCCGAACGGTCTTGACATGTGGCAGAATCAGGGAAATGCAGGGCATCCATCGTGAGAGAAGTGGACCAAGCCGTGGCTATCATCATCATCTTGCTGCTCGCTTCGATCATCTTCTTCACCGCCATCTTGTTCGGCATGGCGCTGATGCTGCGCAACCATTGGGGCGAGATCGGCAAGACGCCGCCGCGCCACGATCGCTGACGATAAGCATCTGAACGCCTGAGCACCGGGCACGCCGCGCGCCGATCTGCCTATCTTTCGTGCCGCGTGGCCCGCCCACCCACATCGTGCGGAGGCTGGCTCAGCAGGGCGGACAGCTCCTCTTGCCTCGTGTGGCGCGCATCCAGCCAGTCTCGAAGTGCGGCACCTTCCGGCGCCCGCACCTGCGCCACCAGCGCCGAGAGCGGCGGCAACGCGCGCACCACGGCCGGCTCCAGGCCGGGCAGCGCCTGCTCCCACGCCTCGCGCACGGCGTATGCGGCGGCCACGCGACTTGAATCGTCTTGAGTGGCGTAGGCACCCAGCCGCGCCAGCGCCCAGCCCTCCGGCGTGACCAACTTGCGCGGAGCGGTAGCCGTGGATACGGCGGCGAGCGTGCGCACCTGCGAGGACGACTCCGCGGCGTACTCCGGCGCCAGCGGCATCGGATGCACTGCCTCCGCGAAGCGCGTGCTTTCTGGGCGGGCGAGCAGCGCCTCCAGGTCGCGTGGGCCCTGGCCCGCACGCGGCGCCACCAGCAGCTCGGCCTCAGCGAAGAGCGCGGCCAGCGCGACATCGCGGTTGGCGTAGTAGCGCGGATCGAAGATCTGGACGACCTTGTCGTAGCCGACGACGATGGCGAGCCGCGCATCTGGGGCCATCAGCGCATGCAACGCTCGCGCCTGATCCACGTACAGCCCGCGGTTGGCAACGACGATCGCATCACCCGCACGCCCGTCACAATAGGCGCCAAGCTGCGCCAGTCGGTCGGGCAACGTCGCGCGCTCCACGCGCTCTTTATTTACGGTTTCGACGGCCAATGTCCAGGCGATCACGTCGAGCTGGCCCGCCATCCGCGCGGCCTCAGCCAGCGCAACGTGCGCCCGCGTCAGTGGGTTGAAGGATCCGGCGAAGAGACCAACCGCGCGTGCGCTGGCGAGCGCCTGCCTACCCGCGATCGGCGTGGCGGCCGGCTGCTCGTGCAGCTCTACGGCGCGTGCCCCCAGCGCCAGCCCAGCGAGCAGGCGGGAATCGTCGAGCCAGTCCGCGGCACGCCGCATGCGCATCCGCCAGTCTCCAGCGGCGGTCGCACGCTGCCGTGGTATTTTCTGCCCGCGGCGTTCGCTCATCTCCGACCCTCCAGACCGGGTATCTGCCAGGGATGATAGCGCACGCGAGAGGTGACCTCACATCTGATGGTGTGATCATGATGTTGATGCTGGCAATCGGCATTCTGTGCTATGTGTTCCTGCTAGGGCGCATCGAGCCACTCCGTGAGCCGGAGGCCGACGCCCGATGCGAGACGACGGCCGCGGCGGCGTAGGGCGGCGGCGTAGCGAGGTGACATATGAGTAACCCCGGTGATCGGCGGCTGGCCTGCACGGTTGGGGCCGACCTGGGAACGACCAACGCGAAGGCCATCGCCTTCGACGATGTGGGTCGCGAGATCGCGCGGGCCGAAGAGCCTGTCCCGCTGTTGCACCACGCCGGCGGCGGGGCGGAGCAGGACCCACGAGCCGTCTATGCGGCCGCGAACGCCGTGCTGGCGCAGACGGCGCAGGCGGCATGGCGGCTGGGGTACGCGGTCGAGCGCGTGGGACTCAGCGCGGCAATGCACAGCATCATCCCGGTCGCGGCTGACGGGACGCCGCTCACCAACGCGATGACGTGGATGGACACACGCGCCAGCGCTGAGGCGCAGGCGCTGTGGGCGACGCCGAAGGGCAAGAGCATCTACGCCGCGACCGGCACGCCGGTGGCGGCGATGTCGCCGCTGGTGAAGCTGCTCTGGATTCGCCGCAACCAGCCGAAGATCTTCGAGACGGCCTATAAGTTCGTCAGTCTGAAGGAGTGGGTGTGGTACCGGTGGTTCGGCGAGTGGGCAGTGGATGCCTCGATCACCAGCGCGACGGGGATGTACAGCTTGCGCGCGCGCGATTGGGACGCCGAGGCGCTGGCGCTGGTGGGGATTGGGCCGGAGCGGCTCTCGCGCATCGTGCCGACCACCTACACGCGCGGCGGCCTGCGCGTGCCCCAACTCCACGCGGCGGGCATCGATCCGGCGGTGCGGATCAACGTCGGGGCATCAGATGGCGTGCTAGCAAACCTGGGCGTCGGCGCGATCGACGAACAGACCATGGTGCTCACGATCGGCACGAGTCTCGCCGCGCGCAGTGGCTCGCGCCAGCCAGTCACCGATCCTGCCACGGAGCTGTTCTGCTACGTACTCGACACCGAGCGCTTCATCGCCGGGGGGGCAAGCAATAGCGGCGGCATCGTGCTCGACTGGCTCTATCACAAGGTCCTTGGACCAGGATGGGCGAGCCAGCCACTGAGCGATGACGGGTTCACGCGCATGATTGCGGCGGCCGAGCACGCCCGCGCTGGCAACCTACTCTGCCTGCCCTATGTAGCCGGCGAGCGAGCGCCGCTGTGGCAGGCGGATGCCAGAGCCGTTTTCTTCGGATTGGACCTGGAGGACACGGCGGCGACGATCGCGCGCTCGGCGGTCGAAGGTATCATCCTCAACGCCTACTGGATCGCCAGCGGCCTTATCGAGCGGCTGGGCGCGCCGCGGCAGGTGCTGGCGACAGGCCGCGTGCTCGAAACCGAGTGGATCCGCCAGCTCACCGCCGACGTCTTCGGCATTCCGGTACAGTACCGCGGCGCGGTAGATGCCTCGGTGCTGGGCGCGGCGACGCTGGCAAACATCAGCACAGGCTTGTGGACGTGGGAGCGCGTGCTGGGCGAGCAGGAACGCCAGGCCGAGGAGCATGCGTACACCAGCCAGCCGAGGGCGGCGGCACACGAGGCGTACGCGCGGCAATTCGGGCGCTTCCGCGCGCTGGCGCGGGTGCTGACAACCGAGCTGGCGGGGCTGTACCTGGGCGCGTGATTGAGACATCAGGTGCGGGTGCCGCGAGAGATGGCGGTTGAAACCGCGCCTGGAGGGCCTGACGTCGCCCAGTCCGCGCAGGCGGACTGGAACCGGATGGGGCGGGAGCGGGCACCTGGATGGCTGCGAAGAATGAGGCATGGCGCATGGCACGGGCAGAAGAAGGGGCTGGCGGAGTGCGACGTTACGGGGCCATCGTGCTCGCGGCAGGCAGCTCCAGTCGCATGGGGGCGCATAAGCTGCTGCTGCCGCTTGGCGGCCGGCCCCTGGTCGCCTACGCCGTCGCGGCAGCGTGCGATACTTCGGCGGACCCGGTCGTCGTCGTGCTGGGGCGCGGGGCGGAGGAGGTGCGCGCGGCGCTGCCCGCAGGGCGCTACGTGACGGGGGTGAATCCCGATTTCGCCGCCGGAATGGCCGGCTCTCTGCGCACCGGTCTGCGTGCGCTGCGCACGGCGGCGGGTGACGGCCAGTTGGCGGGCGTGCTGATTGCGCTGGCCGACCAGCCCCTGGCGAGCGCCGACCTCTTCGATGCCCTACTGCGCAGGGCTGCGGAGGTGTCAGAGGCCATCGTCGCGCCGAGCTATGGCGGGCGTCGTGGCAATCCAGTGGTCTTCCCCGCGGCCCTCTTCGATGAGCTAGAACGGGTGGAGGGAGACAAGGGTGGACGCGCCGTGATCGCGCGCCACACTGGCCGTCTGGCGCTGGTCGAATGGCCTGACCTCCGCGCCGCCTTGGACGTAGACCGGCCCGACGACTACGAGCGCGTGGTGTCGCTGCTGGCGGGTAACTCATCAGCAACATCGGAGGGCTGAGCTGCGCGCCAGGCGGCCAGCGACTCGTCGTCCTCCTCTGGCACGTAGGAGCGCATCAGCCGCGCCTCGCCTGCCAGCCGGTAGGCGCCGAGCCGCGCCGGCAGCACCGCCGTCTCGCCGCGGCGCAGCGGAATCGGACCGTCGCCGCCGCTGAGGCGGCACTCGCCCTCCAACACGCTGACAATCTCGCAGCTCGCGTCACTGGTCGCACGATCCCAGGTGCCCGCGAGCCGGATCTCTTCGAGCACGAAATAGCGGCAGGCTGCCAGCACGCGCCGCGCGCCGGGCGCGAGTGTCGAATCATCCAGCGCGACGGGCGTGGAGCGCGCATTCGCAGGCGCATAACGCATCACATCCAGGGACGACTCGATGTGCAGCGCGCGGCGCGTGCCATCAGACTGCAGCCGACCATAGTCGTAGAGCCGGTAGGTGACGTCGGAGTATTCTTGCAGCTCGTAGAGCAGAATGCCGCCGCCGATGGCGTGGACGGTGCCCGCCGACACGAAGATCACGTCGCCCGCCGTCACCTCGTGCATGGCCAACAGCTCCTCCAGCCGGTCGGACTCGATCGCGGCGCGCACCTCCTCGCGGCTCGAGGCTCGGCGCAGCCCGTAGACGATCTGGGCGCCTGGCTCGGCATGCAGGATGTACCACACCTCAGTCTTGCCGAGCTTGCCGTTCTCGTGCGCCGCGGCATAGGCATCGTCGGGATGGACCTGCACCGAGAGCGCCTGTCGCGCATCAAGGAACTTCGCCAGCAGCGGGAAGCGTGGTCCCAGCACCGCCATCGCGCGCCAGCCGAGCAAATCCTCGTCCATACGCTCGACCAACACACCCAACGTCGTCCCGGCGTGCGGACCCTCGCGCACGGCGCAGGACAGCTCCGTCTCCCACGACTCGCCGATCGCGGCGTCAGGTGGAAGCGGCTTGCCGGCGTGGGCTTCGAGACGCCGGCCGCCCCACAGCGTCGGGTGGAGCGAGCAGACGAGGGGCAGCGGGACGAGCGGAGAGCGGGCGTCGGCCATGACGATACGGTGCCTCAGAATAGCGGCGAGATGTACCTCGCCTGCGTTGGTTTCGCGGCGAGGCCTACCTCGCGAGCAGAACCTGTACGGGCGAGGCAGGCCTCGCCCCTCGCGGCAAAAATAGACCGCGGCACGAGACAGTATCCCATGCCGCGGCAAGTCGTGTCACTCGGCAGGCCCTTTTCAAGCCGTATCGCATTAGACCTTGGCAAGCAGCGAGATCGCCCGCAGCACCGCCTCACGCGCCTCGTGCGCCGGCTCCTGGACCATCGCATCGGCCACGTAGCACTTGATGACCTCCGTAGCGACACGGTCCATGCCCGCACGCGCCGCGAGGATCTGCGTCACGACGTCTTCGCAGGGCTTACCGTCGTCGAGCATGCCGATGATGCCACGGATTTGCCCCTCGATGCGGCGCAGCCGCATCTGCATATCCGTCTGCGCTCGGTCGCTGATCGATTTGTCGCTGATGGACGTCATCGTCGTCCCCATCTCGCGCCCGCTTGGGCGCGGCTACGCCGCCACGGTGATGGCGGCCTCGACGTGGCGGCGCAACACCTCGCGTGGCACCAGGCCCACCACGCGGTCCACCTCGTGGCCGTTGTTGAAGAAGATCAGCACGGGGATGCCCTGTATGCCAAGACGCGCGGCTAGCTCAGGATTCTCGTCGGTATTGAGCTTGGCGAACACCATCTTGTCGTGATACTGGCTGGCGAGCTCCTCGAAGATTGGCGCCAGCATGCGGCAAGGCGGGCACCACGCCGCCCAGAAATCCACCACCACCGGCTTCTCGGCCTCGAGCACGTCGTGCTGAAAGGTCGCCGCCGAGACCTGCGTCATGTGTTCTGCCATCGAAGCTCTCTTCATCTCGCGTCTACTTCGACGCGCCCGCGTTGGCGCGTCTCAGCACTCCGCCCAGCGCTAAACTGCCGCGGTGATGGCGGCCTCGATATGGCGGCGCAGCACATCGCGCGACTCCAGACCGACGACACGGTCCACTTCGTGACCGTTGTTGAAGAAGATCAGCGTCGGGATGCCCTGGATGCCCAGCCGCGTCGCCAGCTCCTGGTTCTCGTCGGTGTTGAGCTTGGCGAAGACCATCTTGTCGTGATACTGGTTGGCAAAGTCCTCAAGGATTGGCGCCATCATCAGGCACGGACGGCACCACGCCGCCCAGAAATCCACCACCACCGGCTTATTCGCGCCGAGCACGTCCTTCTGAAACGTTGAGTCCGACACCTGGGTGATATTCTCTGCCATGCGAGTCCTCCTGGGCACGTGGCCCGTGGCCTGCCGAGGTTACCCTACCGGGGTACCGTATGTAACGTACCACCCTGTATGGGCGATCGTCAAGATGCCGCACAGCATCCCGCCCGTTCCGCGCACCGACGTGCGCCGCTCGTTTGAAAGCGCGGGTGGCGGGTGCTATCATTCGGATGGGCATGCGACGAGCCGCGATGGGAAACCGCGCAAGAAGCGTTCCTGATTTCCACCTCTCGCAGATCGCGAGCATCACCGGCCAGTGTGGAACCGTGATTGCGGCTGAACAGCGCGAGCGCATGCGGAAGGAGATGCTTTCATGCCATTGGCCGACGGCACCATCTATCTCGATCACGCCGCCACGACACCCACCGCCCCGGCCGTGCTGGAGCGCATGTTACCTTACTTCTCTGAGTCCTTCGGCAATCCCAGCAGCATCTACCGCCTGGGCCGGCGCAATATGGAGGCGCTCGACGCGGCCCACGAGACTGTCGCCGCCGCGCTGGGCGCCCGGCCGACCGAGATCGTCTTCACCGGTGGCGGCTCCGAGGCCGACAATCTCGCCATCAAGGGCATCGCGTACTCGCCGCGCCGCCGCGGCCAGCACATCGTCACCACCGCCATCGAGCACCACGCCGTGCTGCACACCTGCCAGCAGCTCGAGCGCGAGGGCTTCCGCGTCACCTATCTTCCGGTGGACGAGCATGGGATGGTGAGCGTCGAGGCGGTCGCGAGCGCGCTGGGCGACGACACAGCACTGGTGAGTATCATGTATGCCAACAACGAGGTCGGCACGATCCAGCCGATCACCGAGATTGGCGCGCTATGCCGCGAGCGCCGCATTCCTTTCCACACCGATGCCGTGCAGGCGGGCGGCTTGCTCGACCTCGACGTGCGCCAGCTCAACGTGGACCTGCTAACGCTCAGCGCCCACAAGTTCTACGGCCCCAAGGGCGTCGGCATGCTCTATACGCGCCAGGGCACGCGGCTGCTGCCGCAAATCCAGGGCGGCTCGCAGGAGCGCAACCGTCGCGCTGGCACCGAAAACGTGCCGGGGATCGTCGGCGCGGCCGAAGCCCTGCGGCTGGCGCGTGAGCACCGTGATGAAGAGTCCGCGCGCCTCACCGCCCTGCGCGACCGGTTGATCGCCGGCATGCTGACGATGCCGGGCACACGTCTGAGCGGCCATCCCGAGCGGCGCCTGTCCAACTCAGCCAGCTTCACGATCGCCGGCGTGGAGGGCGAGTCGCTGCTGCTCAACCTGGATTTGATTGGCGTCGCGGCGTCGAGCGGCAGCGCCTGCACCACCGGCTCGGTCGAACCATCACACGTGCTGACGGCGATGGGTGTGCCCGCAGCCGAGGCGCGCGGCCACCTGCGGCTCACGCTGGGCACGAGCAACACCGCCGAAGATGTGGATTTCGTGCTGGAGCAGCTCCCGCCGATCGTCGAGCGCCTGCGCGCGCTCTCGACCGCCCCGGCGGCCATTGCGTAGCAGTGGAGAGAGGGTGACGCCGCAACGGACGCAGTGATCGGCTGTAGTGGCGAGGCCCGCCTCGCCTCTGCGCAACAGTAACCGCGGAGGATGCAGAGGGGGAATCAGTATGCGATTCGATGGCAAAGCGGCGCTGGTCACGGGCGGCTCGGAGGGGATCGGCGCGGCGATCGTGCGACGCCTGGCGAGCCAAGGGGCAAGCGTCACGCTGGACTACCACACGCACAGCCAGGACGCCAACGCCATCGCGCAGGAGCTGCAGGCCAAGGGCTGCAAGGTGCAGGTGGTGCAGGCTGACGTAGGCAACGTCGGCAGCATACAGCATCTCGTCCAGCAGGCCGTCGCCGCATTTGGCCGGATCGATATCCTCGTCAACAACGCCGGCATCGAGATGCCCACCCCCTTCACGCAGGTGACGGAGCAGCAGTGGGATGCGCAGATAGCAGTGGACCTCAAGGGCGCGTACTTCGCGGCGCAGGAAGCCGCACGGCAGATGATCGCGCGCGGCATTTCGGGTGTGATTGTCAACGTCTCGTCGGTCCACGAGGACCTGCCGATGGTCGGCAACTCGGTCTACTCGTCGGCCAAGGGCGGACTGCGCATGATGACACGCACGCTGGCGCCGGAGCTGGCGCAGCAGCAAATCCGCATCGTCAACGTCGGCCCCGGCGCAATCGCCACCTCGATCAACGCGGCGACGCTCGCCAACCCCACCCTCAAAGCCGAGCTACTCAAAGAGATTCCGCTGGGCCGCATCGGCACGCCCGCCGACATCGCCGAAGCGGTCTGCTGGCTGGCCTCAGAGGAGGCGAGCTACATTACCGGCACGACGCTCTTCGTGGATGGCGGCCTGATGGTCAACGCGGGTGGGCTATAAGCTGATGGCGACCGCTGACAAGCTCCCTACCATCCAGTTCGAGACCCAGCGGGCCTGGGAAGCGTGGCTCGACGAGCATCACGCCAATGCGCCGGGCGCATGGCTCAAGATTGGCAAGAAGGGGACAACCAGCCCGACGATCTCCTACGCTGAGGCGCTAGAGGGCGCGCTGTGTTATGGGTGGATCGATGGGCAGAAGGCCGCGTCAGATGACTCGTTCTGGCTCCAGAAGTTCACGCCACGCCGGCCGAAAAGCGTCTGGTCAAAGGTGAATCGCGAGAAGGCGCTGGCGCTGGTTGCCGCCGGCAGGATGCGACCCGCGGGACAGCGGCAGATCGAGTCGGCGCGGGCCGATGGGCGCTGGGAGGCGGCCTATGCGTCGCAGCGCACGATAACCGTGCCGCCGGACTTGCAGAGCGCACTGGACGACAATCCCGAAGCGGCGCAATTCTTCGCCACATTGGACAGCGCGAACCGCTACGCGATCCTCTGGCGCATCCAGCAGGCAAAGAAACCCGAAACCCGCTCCGCGCGCATCCAAACGTTCATCGGCATGCTGAGCCGCCACGAGAAAGTCCATCCATCATGAGCGAACGATCTAACCTGCCCACCGACCACATGCGCATCACGCACATCGGCGGACCGACCGCCCTGATGGAGATCGGCTCGCTGCGCCTGCTGACCGACCCCACCTTCGAGCCGGCGGGCTACCGCTACCCACCGGACAGCCCAAACGCGCTGGTCAAGACGGCTGACCCGGCAATTGCCGCGGCGGAGATCGGGCCGATAGATGCCGTCTTGCTCAGCCACGATCACCACGCCGATAATCTCGATACCGCCGGCCGCCAGGTGCTCGGACAGGCGCGCGAAACGCTGACCACGCCGTCGGGGGCGGAGCGGCTGGGCGGCAACGCGCGTGGGATGGCAACCTGGGAGACGGTCACGCTCACAGGGTCAGACGGCCTGATTGTGCGCTTGACCGCTACGCCGGCGCGTCACGGCCCCGCAGCGGTCAAGCACCTCACAGGCGACGTGACGGGCTTCGTGCTGGAGTGGGACGGCCAGCGGCGCGGCGCGCTCTATATCAGCGGCGACACCGTGCTCTTCGAGGGCGTGGAGGAGGTTGCGCGGCGCTACCGCGTCGGCGTCGCGCTGCTGCACTGCGGCGCCGCTCGCTCCCAGCGCCTCGGTCCCGATCCTCTCACGCTGACCGGCGCCGAAGCGGCCCAGCTCGCCCAGATGCTCCCAGACGCCACCATCATCCCCATCCACCACGAGGGCTGGGCGCACTTCAGCGAGGGCCGCGACGCCATCGAGCGCGCGTTCGCCGGCAGCCCTGCCGAGTCGCGGTTGCGCTTCCTGCCGCTGGGTCAATCCGTCGCGCTTGACATGTGACCTCGAAAACCGAGAGGCGGGCCTACAGGCCTGCCAGCGATTGCTCGATTCGCTGCCGATAGGGTACTTCGCCGAGACGCTGGCAGATCGCCTGTGCCTGTTCGTATCGCTCGCGCGCCGCGGCGGAGTCTCCGCGTGTGACCTCCAACTCGCCATAGACGTAGAGCGCCTTGGCCTCCGCGTAGGGATAGGGCATCGTGCGCGCCAATGAGATCGCCTCGTCGAGCGCCGCGGCGGCCTGGTCCCAGCGCTCAAGACGGATGGCGAGCAGCGCCCTAACACGCAGGGCATCGAGCAGCGCGACCTGATGGCGCTCACTCCGGCAGCGGCTCAGGGCTTCGGCTGTCACTTCCTCCGCCCGCTGAAGATTGCCAGCTTCCAGATGCGCCCATGCGAGGAGCGGCAGAAGAGGCGTGGCGTCAATACCTTCTCGGCCTGCCTGCGTTTCGACGAGCGAATCGAGGCGGCTGAGCGCCGCAACTGGCTGTCCGGCGAACAGATCGGCCTCGGCGAGACAGCCTTGCACAGGCCGCAGGAGGCGCGGAGGAATCCCGCGTCGTGCGCCTGCTAGGGCCTCCTCAAGATACCGGCCCCCCAGCTCATGCTCCCCCTGTGCCGAAACAAGCTGGCCCAGCCCGAGAAGTGGATAGCCTGCTGCTACACCGCGTAGTTCTGCCATCTCGATCGGCGCGGCAAAGCTATAGCTCTCATCAAAGGCCGCGCGCGACTTTCTCCAATCGCCGGTGTAAAGCGCATGGAGTCCCAGCCAATAGCAGGCATAGCTTTTGGCCAATGGATTTCCGAAAACCTCCGAAAGCTCGCGGACACGAACACTGTAGCGCAAAGACAGATCGAATTTTCCCTGGCACGCGTACGCTTCGGCAAGTTGATTGACAATCAAGCCGAAGTGGTCGATATCTCCCTTCTGCTCCAACTGCGGCAGCACGCCTTCAAGGAGCGCAACACCATCCTCAAGCCGACCGAGCAGCGACAGCGCCATGCCGTGCAACGCATTGGCCCAGATGACTTCATCATTATCACCTAGAGTACGTGCGACCGAAGCAGCTCGTGCGGCCGCTGCCGCCTGCTTCGAGTACCTGGCAGATGTCCAATAGAGCAGCGCGAGCACGGTGTAGACGGCAACCTCGCCGCGTGTGGGCTGGTCATTATCGAATGCACGCCGCACCAATTCAAGCTCTTCAATGCCCTGGTCGGCGGCGCCGTTAGTAGCGCACACGCGCCCAATCGCTGCCATAACCTGGGCGTAGCCGTCCACGTTGTTGAAGCGCTGATAGGTCAGAGCAGACACCTTGAGCACTGCGACTGCTTCATCAAAGTGCGCCATTGTGGTAAGCACTTGGCCCAGTCGCTCGCCAGCACGAGCGGCGTCCAGCGCACGCCCCAGGTGCTCGTAGTGTTGCAGCAGCTCGCGATAGATGTGCTCCGCGTCCGCGTTGGCGTAGCGCGCCTGCGCAAGCTCGCCGGCCCGTTCGAGGTAGGGTAGCGCTCGCTCAATCGCTCCGCTCTGCACAAATTGCAGCGCCAGCTCCGCAGCGCGCACGTCACGCTCCGGTTCGGTGAGTTGCGCCTCCATCGCTTCGGCGATTACGCCGTGCGCCGTGCGCCGCCGCCAGGCACCCAAATCAGCTGCTGCCACTTCGCGGATCAGGTCGTGCGCGAAGCGGTACGCGGCGTCGCCGTCCTCCAACAACAGGCGTGCGTGTTGCGCTGCCGCCAGCATAGTTGCCGCCGAGCGGGGTTCGAGGTTCAGCCAGGCAGCAAGGGCCTCCAAGATCGGCCGCCCGACTTGTCGCCCGACCACGGCCGCGCTTCCCAGGAGCGCTTCTGCACCGGCTGGCAGCAGCGCGAGACGCTGGCGGATGCTTTGAGCTGCATCCCAGGGTACCGCCTCTTCATCCGCTCCGCTTTCGAGCTTGGGCTGGCCAGCGCGCTCGTCCCGCGCTTGTGCTGCCCGCGCGCAACTCACGAGGTAGAAGGGGACACCTCCCGCACGCTCCAGCAATCGATCGATCAAAGCCGTGCGCCGATCGGTACCGTCCTCACCATTCAGCAAGCCCTCCAGCAGGGACCGGGCCTCCTCCGGTGCCAGCGGCCCAAGTGATACATCGTCTGCCAGGCCATCGCGCGCCAAGTCGGCTAGCAGATGGGACAGCGGATGATCGGTGCCCACTTCGGTTGAGCGATACGTGCCGAGTAGGACCAGCGGCGGTCCTGATGGCGAGCGCGAGAGCGAGACGAGGAAGCCGAGCAGGTCGAGCGCATCGATGCCCGCCCATTGCAGATCGTCGAGCGCCAGCAGCGTGCCTGCGGGACCGGCGACGTTCGCGAGATAGCGGGCGACTGCGCCGAACATCAGCCGGCGGTCGTGCTCCGGCGGCAGGACCCACTGCGGCGCGGGGACTATCGTGGTGTCGGCCAGCTCGGGCAACAAGCGTACCAACCAGGACGCGCCGTCCAGGTCGGCCCGCAGTTGCGCGGGCGCGCGGCTGGCGACGTGCTGCGCCAGTGCCTCCAGCAGGGGCGCGTACGGTGGTTGGCCGGAGCGCCGCTGGCATCCGGCCTCCAGCACGGTCCAACCGGCGTCCCGCGCCCGCGCCGCCGCCTCGCGCAGCAGCCGCGATTTGCCGATCCCCGGCTCGCCGGAAAGCAACATGAGTGGCGTGCCATCGCCCGCCAGGAACCGTATCAGACGAGCCAGCTCGCGCTCGCGGCCAACGAATTGACCGGCGACTGAGCGCAATGCGGCCGGCGACGCACTAGCTGCGCGTACGTCGGCGGGACGTGATCTGCCCCGAGCGGCAACTTCAAAGGCGATGCGCTCGGCGCCATCGAGCTGGAGGGCATTGGCCAGGCGCGTGACCGTGTCTTTGTGGGGAGCACGTTTCAGGCCGCGCTCGAGCTCGCTGATGCCGGTGCGGCTCAGACCAGCGCGCTCGGCAAGCTCTTCTTGACTGAGGCCCGCCGCCCGGCGTAAGCGGCGCAGCTGATCGGCGAGCGTGAGGGTGCGGGCAATCGCCATGACGATCCCCCTCGAAATTTGCCAGACACCAGCAGTATCCCTCCGCGCCCGATGGTGACCGCGAGTCACCGCAGCGCAATGATAGCACGCAAACAACCGAAGGTCAATAACCTTGTGACGGCATTTGCGTGCGCGAATGCGTGCAGAGAAGCGTGCAAAATGTGCGGCACTGCCGAGCTATAAAGGGGCATACTGGAGCGCAAGCGAAAACCTCTGAATGCTCCTAAGAAGTCAACAGCTGCTCCAGGCATCATGCATGACTCACCAGCGGAAAAGTAGTCGCGCGGGCGCAGTTGACGCCATTCGCGCGATAGCCAGATGGGCAGATCGTGCGACTTGGCGCATGCATGCGGATGGGAGGTGAAGCGGAGTAGCTGCGAGGTTGAATCCGGCACGAAGCGAGCGGCCGGATGTGGTCACGCTCTCGTTTACTCGGAGAGGCGCGCTTGGGACGGGGGAATTCAGCAGTGGGTGGTTGCGGCGCCGAGATCGGTATCCGGTTGCCGCCCGCGCGCTGCCACGCTACCAGGCACTTTAGCCTGGGGAGCTAGCGGGCGATACGAACATGAACGTTGTGTGGGAGGAGACTCAAGATGTCGCGCACCGTCTTGCGCCGAGCGCTGGTCAGCGCTTTCGTCATCACCTTGTGCCTGGTGACTGTGCTGGTGTTCACTTCGGTGAACGGCGCTCGCCAGGCACGAGCGGCTGGACAGGAGATCGATCCGAGCTACGCCAACGGAACGACCGTCTACATGATCGGTCCGCACATGAACACCAATCCCAATCCCAATCTCCTGGCCCAGGCACCACACCTGTATATCCTGGCCTATCCAGTCAACTCCAGCGGCTGCACGTCCAATTGCCCGCTGGTGACGCTGCCTTCCGGCTACCAGCCGCAGTGCGACCCCTGCTTCCACCCCGGCCTGCCGCCGGTCTTTGCCTATCACGATCATGTGTTGACGGGAGCTCCCGGATTCGGCAACAACGGGACGGCGGGGAGCTTCAAGGGACCGTGGCAGATCATCGTGATGATGTACAACCCCGCCGTCGCGATGAGTCCCAGCTTTCAGCCTATCAAGAGCGACGAGGATCTCGACAAGGCCGAAGCCGCCGGCGAATTTTTGCCCATTGGTGGGGGAGCCAACCCTTATGAGATCGCCACGGGGGTTGTGCTCATCTGCCCGCTCGTCTCGTCGCACGCGTAGACGTGCTAGCGACCGCTGACACCGCAGCGCCCCCTATGCGCGATCCAGGCCCATATACTGTGCGTTTTCCATTGGACCTGGGTCGCGCGGATAAGGCAGCGGGATGCTAGCGACTGCATGGGGAGGCCCACGTGAGGTCAATCTTCATCTCCTACCGCCGCGACGACTCTCAACTCTCCTGCGATCGCATCTACGGCTACCTTGCTCCGATCTTCGGGGTCAAGCAGGTCTTCCGCGACCTCGACGCGATCCCCGGTGGTGTTGACTTCCGCGCGTCCATCGAGCAGTCCCTCAGCACCTGCAAGGTGATGGTCATGGTGATTGGTCCTGCGTGGGCGACGATCACGAATGCCTCGGGCCGGCGCCGGCTCGACGACCCCAACGACCTGGTGCGCCTGGAGGTCGAGACGGCATTTCGGCGCGGCATCGCCGTGCTGCCCGTGCTCGTGCAGCACGCTACACTTCCGTTCGCCGCCCCGCTACCGCCCAGCATCGCGCAGCTCGGCTATCAGAACATGCGCTCAGTACGTCCAGATCCCGATTTCGCGCGCGACATGCAGACCGTGATGCTCGACATCGCCGCGTTCGTGCCGATCCCCAACCAGGGCAGTAGCGGCCTGCGAGTCGCTCGCAACACCGTGTGGCGAACGGTGAGCTTCGTCCTGGGACTCGTGAGTTTCCTCATATTCGTCGCTGCGCTGTCCACGTGGGTCAACCTGCCTATCATCTCTGACCTCGTTCGGCATTGGCTGGCGCAGTGAGCGCATGTGGCCGACATCCACTGCTGCCATAGCCAAGTGCTGCCAACAAATGCCCGCCAGTGAGCAGACTCCCCATGACGTGTGGCGTCGAGCTCACGCCACAGATATCTCATCCACGCCGGAAGCGGTCGGGAGAGGAGCGGCATGATGGCCCGTATCCAGTTGGAGAACAACCTCGGCGTCACCGTGCAGCGAACGCTCTTCACCGGCCAGGCCTATGTCGTCGAGCCGCCACCCGCCGTCCCGCCCAATGGGCACGTCTTTTGGCAGAGCAACGACAGCGGCGCCGTGACCTACCAGGCTCTGCCACCTGGGACCACCACGGCGGATGTGACTGGTACGTCTACGCCGTTGAGCACTGCTGCCCCTGTTGTCTCATCCGTCTCGCGCGCGGCCACCGATCCTTCTACTGACCCCACACTTCCAGGCATACAGCCGGTCACCACGATCGCCAAATCGCCGATCACAGCCCCGCTTGACCGGCCCGCTGCCACCGCCATGCCTCAGTTCACCCTCGCCTGGGAGGTCTCAGCCGCCGGTCGCCCAACCTATCGCGCGAGAGGCGTCGATCACAGCCTTCATGTCCGTGTACAAGAGCGCCCCGATGGCGCGCTGTATATCGTCGGCGCACACAGGAAGAATCGCCGAATCCTTCACGCTCCTCGGCGTTCACGGCGGCTCGCGATCACACTCGGCATTATCGCCGCCCTGTTGGTTGCTACTACGGCGGGCGCCTCGGCGCTGGGGATCTCAGGCGCCGCCAGTCACCTACCAATCCTGAGCGCGCTGTTTCATACCTCACCCCCTGCAACGGCGAAAAACGCCGCTAAGAAGGCGGCCCTTCAGTTGACAGTGAGCCACAAGGGTGTCCCCATCGGCCAGCCAGTGGTGCTCACGGCGACCGTGGAGGGCCAGATCACCGCCAGTGGCTATCATATTGACATCGTCAATAAGGCCACAAACCACGTCGAGAATGCAGTCCCCTGCGCTCCAACGCAACCCTGCTCAGTCACGGTGACGTCCGCGTCTCCCACCAGCATTATCTATCGGGCATATGTGGAGCGCAGCTTCCTAAAAGGAATACAAGTCGCATCTCCGTACGTGAGGGCGACGTGGCTACCCCAGGATGTACCTACCACCATCACCTTGTCGGCCAATCCCGCCGCTGACTCCACACACACCGTACACGCCCGGATTGGCACGCCCGTGACGCTAACCGCGCACACCAACCGCACAGTGACAACGACTGGCTACCAGATCACCGTCGTTGACGCGAGCCACGACACGACGCCGCTGACCGGGTCCCCCTGCCGTGCGGGCACGAGCTGCGCCGTGCAGGTCAACAGCGGAACAGCCGCCACGATCATCTACATTGCCTATGTCGAGGCCAGTAATCATAGCGGCACCCGATTGCCATCCGAGACAATCACGGTCATCTGGTCGGCTTCACCGCCGCCAATGCCGACCACTGTCTACCTGACTTCCAAGCCGGCGCCAACCGCGGGCACGGTGCATGTGGTGATTGGCACAACAGTATCGCTCACTGCCACCGCCGACAATCCAGTGGACAACACGGACTCCTATATCCAGCTTCACAACGACACAACAGGCGCACAGGTAGGCGGTCCCTGCATGACCGGCTTGAGCTGCGGCGCTCCTGTCCGCAGTACCGTGCCCACCACCGACGTGTACAAGGCGTATATCGTGCGGGCCAGCTCGAACGCGATCGTCAAGGTGTCGTCTCCAATCACCATCGTTTGGACGCCGCCACAGCCTCCGACGAGCATCTCGCTGTCGACCAGCGAAACCAATCCGCTGGTGGGACAGAGCTTCACACTGAGGGCCACGACCCCAGCTCCAGTGGACGGCACAGGATACGAGGTCCAGATTGTCGACCTAGCCGGTTATAACTCCCTCAAGACCTGCACGACTGGATCATCATGTCTGGTAAGCGCGGTCTGTGACACAACCGGGACCACGACGTATCAGGCATTCGTAGACCAAGGTAACCCGACCGCGCCGCATGCCTCCTCGAATCAGGTTTCCGTGACGTGCTCGCCGCCACCACAGCCGCCCACCTGTATCAACCTGAGTGACAACAGCGGCGGACCTGGGCAAAGCGGTCCAGTGACCTTTACGGCGAACACGTGCGGCTCGGTGGACAGTACCGGCTACGAGATCCAGATCTACGATCTCACCAACGGCGCGCTTCTCGGGACGTGTACCGCGGGATCGAGCTGTCAGGCCACGGAGAGCAATCCGGACCCGAGCTGCGGATCCGCCAACTATGTCTATCAGGCATTCGTGGATCAGGGCAGCCAAGGCTCGCGCATCCTATCGTCAAATCAGGACACGGTCAACTGGTTCGGCGGCATCTGTACGCCGACCAGCGCCTCTCGGCGCACTGGCTGAACGGCAGGGCGATCGCTGACTCCGCTGGTCGCATGGCGATAGTCGCGCGCCAGATTATGGAGCACCGATCACGTGAGCCGCTACACGACGTCAGCGCTTTGTGACCAGCGGGGCAGCCCGTGCCCGAGGCTCTCGCATGCTGGACGTTGGCCTGAGGGCGTGGTATGATGGAGGCGACACAGACAGGCATCGAGCGGGACGAGTACCCCGCGCGCACCGACAGCACAGGGCGGCCGCAGGCTGAGAGCCGTCCCCGGCAGGTGCGTGGGCGAAAACCACCCGCCAGCCCGGCAGCGAACCGGCGCACAGCGTAGGGGCGAGGCACGACTCGCCCGATGCGTCCGCAGTAGTCCGCCGCGGTGAGGGCCGCCGTTACCGGCCGCAGAATGAGCGCATGCCGCGCCTCACGCGCGCATGCGGAACGTGGGTGGAACCACGAAGAGGCCACGAGCCCTTTCGTCCCAGGAGGACGAAAGGGCTTTTTTGTTGGCCGAGGAGTATGACCGATGCTGCGCCAACTGCCAGCGCATCAAGCGAGGGGAGAGCGATCCCGCCGGCTCACCACCGGCGGCGTCACCATGTGCGCCGCGTGACGGCGTACGAGACGTGGACGAGACTATTGCTCATCGAGAGCTGGTGATTCTGGCATGCTGGCATATGACCCGGCGCTGCGGCTGATTCTATCGCGCGCGCCACAACATCAACACACGGCACGCGACAGCGCGATGGGCGCCGAAGCGCGAGCCATCGAAGCGCGGCTGGCGCACTGTCGCGATCTGCCGCGGCTGATCGCAAAAGACGAGGGAGACGAACACCATGTCCGTTGAAGAACAGTTGGTAGAAGGCGTCAGCTACACGCCCCTGCAGCGCATGCGCCACAGCGCCGCGCACGTCATGGCCGAAGCGATCCAGGACCTCTATCCGGGCACGAACTTCGCCATCGGCCCGGCCATCGAGGACGGCTTCTACTACGACATGGAGCTGCCGCGGCCGATCGCGCCCGAGGACTTCGCGGCCATCGAAGAGCGCATGCGGGCAAGCATCAAGGCCAATTACCCCTTCGTCCACAGTGAGTGGCCGCGGGAGAAGGCCCTGCAATACTTCCGCGAGCGCGACCAGCCCTACAAGGTGGAGCTGATCGAGGGCCTGCCGGGCGAGACGGTGGGCATCGAGGTGCAGGGGCCGTTCCTGGACCTGTGCCGTGGGCAGCATGTGGCGAGCACGGGCGAGATCGGCCCCTTCAAGCTGATGCGCGTGGCTGGGGCCTACTGGCGCGGCGACGAGCGCCGCCCAATGCTCACGCGCGTCTACGGCACGGCTTTCCCGACGCAGGTGGAGCTGGACGAGCACCTGGAGCGGCTGGAAGAGGCGCGGCGCCGCGATCACCGCCGCATCGGCAAAGACCTCGAGCTGTTCATGATCAGCGACGAGATCGGCGCCGGACTGCCGCTCTGGCTGCCCAAGGGCGCGACGGTGCGCCGGCTGCTCGAAGATTACATCGTAGACGTGGAGCGCCACGCGGGCTACCAGCATGTCTACACGCCCAACCTTGCCAAGCTCGACCTCTACAAGACGTCGGGCCACTGGGAGCACTACCACGACACGATGTACCCGCCGATGGAGATGGAGAGCGGCGAGGAGCTGGTGCTGCGGCCGATGAACTGCCCACACCACATCCAGATCTACAAGTCGAAGATGCGCTCGTACCGCGACCTCCCCATTCGCATCGCCGAGCTGGGGACGATGTACCGGCTGGAGAAGTCGGGCGAGCTGTCGGGCCTGTCGCGTGTGCGGGCGATGACGCTCAACGACGCCCACATCTTCTGCACGCCGGAGCAGATGCTCGGCGAGTTCATCAAGGTGGTGCGCATGATCGAGGAGACGTACCGCGTGATGGGCTTCGAGCACTACACGTATCGCCTCTCGCTGCGCGACCCCAACGACCACGTCAAGTTCGTGGACAACGAGACGATGTGGCAGCAGTCAGAGGCGGCGTTGCGCCAGGCGCTCGACCAGCTCGGTGTGGAGTACTACGAGAGCATCGGCGACGCGGCATTCTATGGACCCAAGCTCGACGTGCAGGTGGCGAACGTGCTGGGCAAAGAGGAGACGATCTCCACGGTGCAGCTCGACTTCACGCTGCCGGAGCGCTTCAACCTCGAATACATCGGCGAGGACGGCCAGCCGCATCGGCCGGTGATGATCCATCGTGGCGTGCTCTCGACGATGGAGCGTTTCGTGGCGTTCCTGATCGAGAACTACGCCGGCAACTTCCCGCTGTGGCTGGCGCCGGTGCAGGCGGTGGTGATCCCGATCTCCGACGAGCGCCACGCGGAGTACGCCGA